>PBOD01000204.1 GCA_002724215.1 Gemmatimonadota bacterium
ATGCGCGAGGGGCGGATCGAGGGGGAGGTGCGGCCCGAGGACTTGAGCGCGGAGGAGTTGACGCTGCGCTGTATGGGAGAGGTGGGCGATGGTGGTTGAAAGACTAGGCGCGTGGGTTCGGCGCTCGATTATGGAGCTGATCCTCTTCGCTCTCTGCGCGATCCTGGCTTTCGAGGCGGAGGGTTTCTTCTCGGTAGACAATCTGCTCAACGTGCTGCGCAATGTGTCGATGCAGGGGATCATCGCCTTCGGCATGACGATGGTGATCATCTCGGGCGAGATCGACTTGAGTGTGGGGTCGGCGGTGGCCTTCGCCGGGTGTTTGACGGCCTATTTGACCGAGATGCTGGCGGCGGCGGGTCTGGGTATTGCGGCGGCGGTGGGGCTGGCGATGCTGGGCAGTTTGCTTACGGGTTTCGGGGTGGGCGCATTGAGCGGATTTATCCGCGTGCGCTTCGGGGTACCGACCTTTATCACCACGCTGGCGTGGATGACGGTGCTGACTGGTTCGGCGCAGTTGCTGACCGGCGGCTTCCCGCTGACGCCCTTTCCCGAGTGGTACAATTTCTTGGGCGGCGGCTATGTGCTGGGGATTCCCTTCCCGGCGATCGTCTTCGCACTGGTGTTTCTGGCGACGCACTTTTTGATGGGCTATACAACCTGGGGCCGTGCGATCTATGCGGTGGGCGGCAATGCCGAGGCCGCGCGTCTGAGCGGGATCGATGTGCGCAAGGTCAAGGTCGGCGCGATGGCGACGGTGGCCTTTTTGGCGGCGTTGGCGGGGATTATGCAGTCGGCCGAGATCATGTCGGGCGCGGCGACCACGGCCAAGGGTTGGGAATTGGATGTCATCGCCGCGGTGATCATCGGCGGCACCAGTCTGATGGGCGGTGAGGGGAAAATCAGAGGCACGCTGATCGGCGTGGTGTTTCTGGGGATTCTGGTCAATGGGATGACGCTGATGAATATCAGCGAGTACTGGCAGCACGTGGTGCGCGGGGTATTAATCCTGAGCGCGGTGCTGATCAACCGGGCGAATCAATAGGAGCGGACAGATGGCCAAAATTGGCGGCGTGATTCCGACCCCGTTGCGCGGGGTATTTTTACCGAGGAGGACCTGTCGCGCTCGAGGGATTGGGCGAAGTGCGGTGGACGGAGTCGGCGGAGAATATTTCGACGCGGGAAGCGATCGCGATCTTAGGGGATTGTAGCATCGGCATCGGCTCGTGGGGGACGCCCTGGCCCGACGAGGAACTGTTGGCGGGCTATCCCCGAGCTTAGGTAAAACTGCAGGGTCGGGTATTTGAAGAAATGGGGGTTGAGGTCGCCGCTCCAAAAGCCGAGTGGGCTGGTGGTGAATGCGCGTTCGTCGATGTGGGTCCAGGCCGGCTCCGGATAGGGCCAGCGCAGCCAGAGGGCCGCCAGGGTTATGAGCGCTATAGGTAGTGGGCTGCGCAGGATGGCGTCGGCGCGCTCCGTAATCTTCAACTCCAAATGGCCTTGAGGCGCGGCACCAGGATTTCGGTGTCGCGGTCGTGAATATGGCCTTCCCAAATCTGGTTTTGTTCGGGTGTCGACCGATCGTAGGAGTCCTGTAACAACCGGGGCAGGTCGAGGACGTGGAAAGTCGTTTTGAAATAGCCGTCCTCGGACAGTACGACCTCGCGGTAGCCCAGCGGATAGCCGATCAGGCAGGCGGTATCGACGACGAGGTAGTCGCAGTGCGCGGTGATGCGGTTGATGTGGCGATGGCCGGTGAAGGCCATGGCCAGCGCCGGGCAGTCGGCGAAGGTCTGGCGCAATTTGTCGGCGTCTTCGATCATGCCGCGGTCCCAGTCGAAGTCGGGCAGGAACCAGGTGTGGAGGAAGAGCAGCAGGGCGCAGCCATCGGCGAGGGCTTTATCGGCGGCTGCGCGCAGGGCTTCGTCGATTGTGTCGGACCAAACGCCGGAGCCTTTTTCTTTAACATCCACCTGGTAAAAGACATTGGCCAGCGCCAGTCGCAGTCGCGGGGCGGCGTCGATTACGGTCAACGGCGTGGGCAGGGCAAAGCGAGCGGCGTAGCCGTCGAAAAGCCAGGTCTGGGCGTCGCAGTCGTGGTTGCCGGGGATCGCATAAAAGGGCGCCTCGACTTGGTCGAAGGCGTCGGCGGCTTCTGCCACCGAACGCAGGTAGGTGTCGGTGGGTATGTCGAAGGACGAGCCGCCGCAGAGGAAGTCGCCGCCGTGCACGGCGAAGTCGAAGTTTTGCGCGTTGAGCGCGGGTGGGATGGCGTCGAGGACTTCCCGGCTGCGGGTGAGCATCTTGGGCGCACCGTAGTCGTCGGGGGCGTCGGGGTAGTGATGAGTGTCGGTGAGAAAGGCGAAGCGGACGGTCATGATATAGCTCCTTTGCAAGGGGCCATAAAGATGATTCGAAGTGTATCCGGGGGCAAGACATTTGATTTCGACGACAGGTTTGCGATACTTGCCCAGGTTCGTAGCCGGATGGCGCCAGTGCCGACCGAGAGGGGGGAATGGGCGTCGTTGCGAGTTGACGTTGGGAGCTGCAGTATGCAATGTCATGGCGACGATATTACGCTAACCCGAGGGAAACGAAATGGCAGATACAGCTCCGACCTTGACCAATGGCACGCCCGACGACGTCGGCCTATCGACCGATCAACTGGAGCGCGCCTCCGGGTTGCTGGGCGCGGCGCGCGATGCTGGCGAGATCGGCGCGGCCTCGCTGACGGTGGCGCGCTACGGCAAGCTGATCTTCAGCGCAGGTCACGGTGAGCAACGGCCGGGCGAGGGCCAGGCGGTCGATGCGGATTCGATCTTCCTGCTGGCATCAATCACCAAGCCGGTAACCGCCTGCGCGCTGATGATACTGGTCGATCGCGGGCTAGTTTCGCTGGACGATCCGGCGGTCGATTACCTTCCCGAATTTACGGGTGGCGAGCGCCCCCAGGTGCTGGTCCGGCACCTGCTGTCGCACATTTCCGGAATGCCGGACATGCTGCCCGAAAACGTCGGCCTGCGGCGGGACCATCAGCCGCAAGCGGTCTTTATCGAGCGAGCGCTGCGCACGCCGCTGCTCTACGCGCCAGCGACGGATTTCCGCTACCAGAGCAAGGGTATATTGCTGGCGGCGGCCATTGTCGAGCGGGTCAGCGGGATGCGGTTGCGCGACTTCGAGCGGCAGGAGATTTTCGCGCCGCTGGGGATGGAGCGCAGCGCGTTGGGGCTGGGGGATTTCGCGATTGAGGATACGGTGTGGTGCGGGCTCAAGACGCCTGCAGAAGAGGATGGCGAGCTGCGGAGCTGGGGATGGAATTCGCCGTACTGGCGCGACTTTGGGGCGCCGTGGGGCGGAATGCACAGCACGGGGCGGGATCTGGCGGTGTTGTTGCAGACAATGCTCAATGGCGGGGCCTATGGCCACAAGCGGATCTTCAGCCGCGCGGCCGTGGCGGCGATGACCTGCAATCAGAACGAAGATCTGGACGCGCCGTGGGGCCTGGGCTGGGGCATTTATCGATCCAAGGTGTGGTCGTACTGGGGACGGCTGGCGCCGCCTGGGGTGTTCGGGCACACGGGGGCGACGGGAACGGTGGCGTGGGGAGACAGCGAGCGGGGGCTGAGCTGCGTGGTGCTGTGCAATCAGATGGTGCGGAACGGCAGTTTGCTGCGGCGGGTGTCGAATGCAGTATCGGCGGCCGTGGTGGAGGTGTAGGGCGCTGACGGCGCTGCATTAGACCGGCAGCCGGTGTGCTAGTGGTCGTTGGGGTCTACCTGCACCAATTCTATCAGAATGCCGTCGGGATCGGGGGTGCAGACTACGCCCGCGGCGGAAATCTCGAGCTCGGCGGCGATTTCTAGGCTCAAGAGGTCGCGGTAGAAACGGAGCGATTTTTCGAAGTCGCTGCAGACGATGTCGATGTCGATGATGGGATGGGTCAGCTTGAGCATCTCAGCACGCCAGCCATGGGGTTTGCGCGTTCCATTTCGTCAAGCGGGCGGCCAAATCTCCTTCGATTGTCGATCCTTCGCCCGCCAGGTTGTGCTGTTCGTAGGGATCTGCGATCAGGTCGTAGAAGCACTGGCCCTCGTCGCTGATGGTCCTTCTGTCTGCTTCAAGTTGCATGCCGTAGAGATGGGTTGGCGTGCGCAGGCCGATGGCGCCGGCGTGGGTTTCGACGAAGGCGCCATCGGCGGCGAGGGCGTCGCATTCGCCGCGCAGGATGGGGCTGAGGTTGCGGCCCTGGACGGAGTCGGGTATGTCGGCGCCGGCGAAATCGAGCACCGTTGGCATGATGTCGATAAGCTGGGCGACCTGGGATGTATTGGCCTGCGGTTGGAGCCCGCCCCAAAACACCAGCGGGATGCGGATCGATTCCTCGATCAAAAGTCCCTTGTTGAACTGGTGGTGCGAGCCGAGGTTGTCGCCGTGGTCGGACGCGAAGACGACGAGGGTGTCGTCGGCTAACCCGCGTCTTGCGAGATTGGCCATCAGGCGGCCGAGGGTGTCGTCGACCCAGGTGGTGAGACCGTAGTAGAGCGCGGTCAGGTGCCGCAGGTCGAAGCCGTCGGGCAATTGCTCGGTGTGGGGCAACTGCTCCTGGTAGAACAGAAAATCCCAGAGATAGACCTTAAACCAGCGCTCGTCCCAGGGCAGTTCGCCGTCGATCTGCGTATTGGGGCGCAGCGGGACCTCGTCGGGCGCATACATGGTCTTGTACTTTTCCGGTGCGTCGTCGAGCGGCATGTGCGGCGGCGAGATATTGTAGAACATGAAGAAGGGCCGATTGTGCTCTTGCGCCAGATACTGGTCGACGCGCTCGGCCTCGTAGTCGACGCTGAAGCCATCGACCACTTCGCCGCGGCCGGTGTTTTCGACAAAGGTCTGGCCCGTGTGGCGGTGGTGGACGCGGGGATAGGTGGCGTGGTCGAAGCCGACTAATCGCGGCTCGGGCTGAACGTGCCATTTGCCGAAAAGCGCGGTGTCGTAGCCCCGTGCTTTGAAGGCCTCGGCCAGGGTGGTATCGCGCAGCCAGTCGCGGGATTGAGCCGGGTATTCGGGCAGATCGCCGCCGTCGTTGTAGTTGGACAGATAGCCCATGCAGGTGCGGCTGTACTGGCCGGTCAACAGTGCCGAGCGCGCGGGCATGCACACCGGATTGTTGCTTATGGCTAGGTCGAAGCGCACGCCCTCTGCGGCCAGGCGGTCGATGTGCGGGGTGCGGATTGTGCTATTGCCGTAGCAGCCGACTTCGAAGGCGCGGAGCTGGTCGCAGAGGACGACAATTACATTGGGGTCGCTCATACGTGAAACACGTAGAGGTCGCGCTCTGCCATCGGCAGCTCGACCCAGGCCCCGCCGCGGCGATGGCTCTCGGCGACGGCGATGGTGGCTTCGGTGATGTGGTGGGTGACATCGATATGGCCGAGGGTCTGCCCGCCGGATTCGCGGGCGCGGACCAGGTCTTCGAGACAGGTCATGGTGGTGCTCAAGTGCTCGGGGTCCGGGAAGGGCACCTCCTCCCACAGTTGGCGCCGGCCGTGCTGGGCACCGGGCTGGCGCAGCGAGACGCGGGCGCCGTTGTCCTGCGCGCGGATCGTGCCCTCGCTGCCGATGACCTCGAATTCCCAATAGCCGCCGGGGATGGTCCAGGCTTCGACGCCGTTTGCGAAGCGCAGCTGGTAGGTGGCCTGTGGGTCGGCGGGAATATGGTTGCCCTCGATTTTGAAATCGCGGGGCAAGAGTTCGCCGCGCACGGCCTCGATTGCCGGGTCGCCGATGAGGTACGAAACCGTGTCGATCGAGTGAATGTGCCCGTGCATCAGGCTCGAGCCGGCGAAGTGGACCACGGATTTGACCTCGCCGATGCGGCCTTCGGCAATGGCCTCCTTGACCACGGCGTAGCGATTGTCGAAACGGCGCAGCACCCCGGTGTTGAAGAGGGTGTTGTTGCGCTTGACGGCGTCGCGGATATCGTCGGCGCGCGCCATCGAGCTGGCCATGGCCTTTTCGCAGAAGATCATCGGCACGCCCATATCGGCGACGGCGACCGACAGGTCGGCGTGGCTGTCGGGGCGATCCCCGCTATCTACGCTATTGGCGGGTTTGGGCAGGCAGGCGGCGGTACAGATGGCGACGAGATCGGGTTTTTCTTCGTCGATCATCTGGCGATAGTCCTCGTAGACCGCTGCGCCCCAGCGCTTATTGAAATCTTCGCGTTTCTCCGGCAGCAAGTCCGCTCCGGCGACCAGTTCCAGCACGTCGCTGGCCTTGGTGGCGGCGGCGACCGAATAGGGTACTGCGAAGTGGGCCTCGTCGTCGATGGTGCTGCCCATGCGGCCTAAGCCGATAATGGCGACTTTGTGCATGCTAATTCTCCTTTAGAGGTCAGGAGTTGTGATTGACCCGGAGTACAGTGATCAATCCGAGCTGGAAAGAGGTGGGCCAGCGGCTGGTTTTGCCGAAGCTGCTGCTGGACGGGCGACGCGTCAGATGTCCGGTTCGCTCATTCATCGACCCGGTATTTCTCCACTTGCCGCATCACCAGCCCGGTGCCCAGACCGGGTTTGGTCGGCAATTTGAGATAGCCGTCGTCGACTTCGGGCGGATCGGTCAGTAGGTCGTCGCGCCAATCGGCGTCGAGGCCGTCGTCGACGAATTCGAGGAGCAGGCCGTTGGGAATATTGGCCATCAACTGCAGGCTGGCCATCGTCGCCACCGCGCTGTTGGGATTGTGTGGCGAGACCTGTATGTAGTAGCTCTCGGCCATGGCGGCGATCTTTTTGGTCTCGAGGATGCCGCCGCAGCGCACCACGTCGGGCATGATCATATCCACCGCTTGCGCCGCAATGAGGTCGCGGAAGCCGAAGCGGGTATAGCGGCGCTCGCCGACGCAGATGGGGACGTTGACTGCGGCCTTGACCTGGGCCAGCGCGTCGATGTTTTCGGGCCCGACCGGCTCCTCGTAGAAGATCAGGCCAATCTCTTCGAGGCGGTTGCCGAGGCGGATCGCGGCGCTGACGGTGTAGCGGACGCCGACATCGGTGGCGATGTCGATTTCGTCACCGACCGCCTCACGGCAGCGGCGCATATGCGCGAGGGCCGCGCGCTCCTCGGCGAGGCTGAGCGAGCGCGGGATTTCGATGCGCTCGCCCCGGGGCAGCGGGCCAACGGGGAAGTAGGCCTTGATTGCGGTGCAGCCCTTGGCGGCTAGTGCGGCGCATTCCTCGGGGGTGGCGGCATGACTATAAAAGCGCACCCGATCGCGGCAGGGACCGCCGATAAGGTCGTAAATCGGGCGGCCGAGGGCCTGGCCGACGATATCCCACAGCGCGATCTCAATACCGCTGATCGCGGCGATGACGACCCCGGTCTGGCCGACCTGGTCGAGGGCGCGATACATGCGGTAGTAGAGGTACTCGATATGGAAGGGATCTTCGCCGACGACGAACTGGCTGAGATCCTCAATGGCCTTTTTGATGATCGCACCCCCCGGCCAGTTGGTGGCGTCGCCGAGCCCGATGAGCCCTTCGTCGGTAAAGACCTGGACGAAGACCCAGGGCGAGCGCTCGCCGCGGGCTGAGCGCACCAGATGCGTCTCGATGCGGGTGACTTTCACGGGATATTGGCTTCGCAATAGACCGGCCGGAACAAACTCTGGCGCAGGGGCGGCATTGCGGCTAAGAGTTCGGGGTGCGGCTCCCAACGGTGCCACTTGCTGCAGATGCTATTGTAGCGGCTGAAAATCGGCACTCGGTCGCGCTCGGCGTTGGTCCACGGCGCACCCGAGTGGGTGGTGGCCTCGGAGAAGATCAGCAGCGAGCCCTCGGGACAGGAGTAGGTCTGCCACAGCGGCGAATGGGGATCCTGGAGCGATTCGGGGGCGCGGAAGGCCGCCTTGTGGCTGCCGCTGACGAAGAGGGTGCCGCCCTCGCCCGCCGCGACCGGGTTGAATTCCCAGACGACGCAGGTCAGGCCGCTGTGGGCCTTGCCCGGATAGCAGTTGTAGAGGTGGGTGTCGCCGGGCAGGCGCATCAGCCCACTGCCGTTGTGGGGACCGAAGCCGCCGTCGCTCTGCTCGCGAATCGACAGGTGTGCCGATTCCATGCGGAAGCCGTAGCAGTCGGGTGTGGCGTGGGGCGGGTGGCCGATGAACTCGTTCATAAAGCCGACGATTACGGGATGGTCGCACAATTGTTGCAGCGGTCCGCCGATGGGCGAGCGCTCAGGGGCTGGGATCGACTCGGGCTCGCGGTGCAGGCGGTAGCAGAATTCGCGCATCTCGGCGATCTCGTCGGTGCTTAGGACGGCGGGGATAACGATCCAGCCCTGGTTGTCGAAGAGGTATTTCTGCTCCTCGCTCGGCGCTATGGCGGGTAGGCCGTCGGCGTTGGCGGCGGGGATATTCCAGGTCTCTTCCTCGAGGGTGGCGCCGAGGTCTTTGCGGAAGATTAGCGGTGCGCTCATGGCAGCTCGATGACGCCGCGGACGTCGCAGATAAAGCGGTCGCCGAGCGAGGTGCAATCGTACTTGCTGCCACCGGTCATGCCCTCGAAGCGGCCGCTACCGCCGTAGTATTCGGCGGTGCCGACGGCGCGGCCGTCTTTGACCTCGCCCGACCACTTCTCGAAGTAGTAGGACCCGTCGGCGAAGATGAACTTGCCGTAGCCCTGGTCTTTGCCGGTCCCGTCGCCTCGATAGTCGCCAGAGCCCCAGATCTCGATCTTATAGGGCGGCTCCTCGGGGCCTTCGAGGCGGGTGCCGACGCCGCTGGCGGCGAAGAAGGCGAGGACGTGGCCGGGCTCGTCGCCGACTTCGACGGATTCGTTGGAGGAGACGACATTGATGTGTTTGGAGTAAAATTCGATGCGCTCGCCGGCGTGGGCGCATGGGATGAAGAATAGGATGGCGATGAGAATGGGGGCGTGGCGCATGGTGGGGCTCCTTTGGCTCGGAGGCGTGAGCTGCGGGCAGACGGTCTATCCTTAAAAAGATTGAGCAGGGCCTAATGTACTTTTTTGGATAGGGTGGATCAATAGGTACGCATGTGACATGGTGCAGGGGAAAATTTACCCCTGGGGCTATGCTGAAGGGGGATGATGGCCACAAGATTGCGCTGCGTGCCCTGCAGTCACAGCCCTATTTTTACCGGCTATGCCGGTGCGGTAGCTGCACCTGTCGCTGACAGAGGTTTAGAATTCGCGTTCCATCGGGCCGACCGGGACTTCGATGACGGTCGGGGCCGNGANGGCCAGGGCGTCGCGCAGGGATTCTTCCAGAGCCCGGGCGTCTGCGGCGAGTATGCCGCGCGCGCCGAAGGAGCGAGCCAGGGCGACGAAGTCGGGGTTGTGCAGACGGGTACCGAGGACCCGNCCGCCGAATTGGCGTTGTTGGGCGCGGAGGACATTGCCATAGGCACAGTCGTTGAAGACGACGGCTACGGCGTGGATGCGGTACTGGACAGCGGTGGCCAGTTCTTGGGCGTTGTAGAGGAAGCCACCGTCGCCGCAGAGCGCGACGACCGCGCGCTCGGGTGCGGCGACCTTGGCGCCGAGGGCGATGGGGAAGGCGCTGCCGAGGGTTATNTGGGAGGAGGGGGTTAGATAGGCGCGCGGGGCGTAGGTGGGGAAGTAGTTGCGGCTGTAGTAGCCGAGCTGGGTCATGCCGTAGACCAGGATGCCGTCGTCGGGGAGCGCGCGGCGCACGGCCTGCATCAGGTCCCATTGGGGCTGGAGNTGGTCGGNGGGATTGAAGCGGGCGCGGTTGAGGGCGNNGACTTCGGCGGATCGATCGGGATGCGCGATATCAGCCAGGGCGGCGTTGAGGTCGGCCAGCGCGCGGCGGGCATCGCCGTGGATAGCGGTCACGCCGGGTACGGACATCTGCTCTGCGGCATCGATCCGGATGACCGGGTGCTGCCAATCGGCGAAATCGCGGCTGGTACCGACGGCGAGGGTGAGGTCGCACCGTGCGTACCAGTCGGCCAGCGGTCGGTAGCGCCATTCGGCATAACCCAGGCTCAGCGGGTGGCGGTCGGAAAGCGCGCCCTTGCCCTGGCGNCCGCTGAGGACGGGGGCCTGCAGNCGCTCGGCGAGNTGCTGCAGCTCACTCCAGGCGCGAGCGCGCTGGACGCCGGCGCCGACGAAGAGCACGGGGCGNTCGGCGNCGGCGAGGCGCCGGGCCGCTTCGTCGATAGCGGCGGCGTCTGTGCTGGGTTGTGCCATTGCTCGCGGTGCGATCAATGGCACTTCTTCTTCTGCTGCGAAGACCTGCGCTGCGATTTCGACGGCGACGGGCTGCGGTCGGTCGCTGCGGGCCTGGTGCATGGCCTGGTGCACGAGGCCGGGAATATCGGCGGGACTACGGGCCTGGCCGACCCATTTGCACAGCGGGCGCATCCAGGCCAGCTCTGCGCTCTCCGGGCCTGCGTGATGCGCGCTGCCGCTGACGACCAGCATCGGAGCGGAGGCGGCACGGGCGGTGGCCATCCCCGCGGCGGCGTTGAAAAGGCCNGGGCCGGGGACGACGAGGACGGCGGCGATATCGTCGCAGACGCGGGCATAGCCATCGGCCATATAGCTGGTGGCCTGCTCGTGGCGGACGCTTATATAGCGTATCGTCGACTCGGCGAAAAGCGCATCGACNGCTTCGTACTGGCCGGCACCGGGGATGCCGAAGACGGTTTTTACGCCCTCGCGGCGCAGGGCCAGGGCCAGGGCCTGGCCGCCGTTGAGTTTTGCCATGCTATTTGAGCTGCGGGCCCGGCAGCCGGTTGAAGTTGGCGGNCGCGACTTTTCCCTGGTAATGCGCGTAGAGTGGTGCCAGGCGCGCCCAGTCTTCGTCGGGCCAGTGGGCGGGCTTTTTGCGCCTGGGGCCGTAGATGGCCTGAAATTGCTCGGGCAACTGGTCATAGAGCGGGCAGAACCACAGCGTAAGACAGGTGCGGCGCTCGGTAGAGCGGTTGGCATGCGCCGAGTGCAGCAGGCGATGGTCGCCGATGACTAAGTCGCCGGCACGGACGCANACATCGACTTCGTCGGGGTGCGGCNCAAGCGCTGGCTGGCCCTCCTGTGCGTTTTTGGTTTCCTCGCGGTCGGGCGGCGGAATTTTGTGCAGTTCGTGGCGCTTGCGGTGCGAGCCGGGGATCACGCGCAGACAGCCATTGTGGGGGGTNGTATCGACCAGATAGTACATCAGAAAGAGCTGGATCGGGGTGTCGGTATAGCTCAGCGGCTCGTCCCAGGTGAANCCGTCCTGGTGCCAGTAGAGCGGCGGCGCGGTTTCGGGCGGTTTGCTGATGATAAAGCCGATGAAAAACTTCGGNTTGGGAAAGCCCATGGCGCGCAGCGCGTCGAGAGCGGCCGGCCAGGCGATGATCTCGCTCAGGGCCGGGTGGGCCATGGTGTCGATGAGGCTGCCCTGGAGCCGGCGCTCGCGTTTTTCTCGCTCGCTCATCTGCGCGACGATTGCGTCGGTTACGCGACGCATTTTCGCGATCAGCGCGGGCGGGGCGACATCCGCTACGGTGCAGTAGCCGTGCTCGATGAGCTGGTCGNGCAGCGCGTNGGCNNGGGGCGCGNCATCGCGTTGNGAGGGGCCGATATTTGATACCGGTGAATGGNCCATGGGATCCTGCGCTCCGGGTTAGNAGGCGGCANCGGGCAAAGAGCCAGGGCCGCCGCGCGNGTTCTTGGGGCTAAAGTGNGCTGGAGGGTNGCCGTCGNCGCCGTCCGCGNTTTGCGCGCTGTNGCTCATCACCGCCNGGGGAAGNGCTGGNCGGAGGGGGTAAATTCGGNGTCCTCTTCAAGCGGATACATCGGCCGGGCGCAGATGGTGTGNCCGAGGCTCTTGAGATTGGCGCTGGTCGAGCCNGGNGCGTCGATATTGAAGTTCTGCTCGGCCCACTCGACGAAGAAGCGGTCCTGGCAGTGCGGNGATTTGACCACGACNAGGTCGAAGTTTTGCGGNTCGNGNCCGTGGGCNAGAAAGAGCGAGCGGTCGAAGAGNTAGACNGGNTTTTCNGTNNNGANAATNGTGTAATTGGCGGCCTGNAGNACGGCGGTNTNGCCGGCGTCNTGCTCGCTGCCCCANGATTCGAANAANTAGGGGCCGNTGGNGAGCATGCGGACNNTGGCNTCNAGNTCGATGGGCGTGAAGCGGGGNTCGCAGGCGCCGCCNAGCGAGAAGGTGGCGCTNTTGCCNANNCCGNNNTCNNTNGCNCNNCGNACNGCNGGNGGNTCGACCAGCGGCANCAGGGCCTNGCCTTTGTAATCGGCNGCGACCAGCGCCGCCAGCAGGGCGTTGCTGTCGCCGGAGGCGCCCGAACTGGTGGCGTCGGCGGCGTCGGCGAAGATGGCGGTGCCCGACAGCGTTTTGGCACCGGCGATGGCCTCGTCGACCGAGACCAGCGGCGCCTGCATCTGCGCCCGCTTGGGCCAGAAGGCCTCGGCCAATTCCAGCGCCGCGCGCTCGGCGCCTTGCGGGTCGTCGTTGGTGACGACGATGGCCTGCGAGCAGAGCTCGGGCACGTCGGTAAAGGGATTGCCGATCATCATGCCCGCCGACAGGGCCTGGCCGCTCGTTTCCAGGTCCTGCGCCATGCGGATGATTTCGCCGTAGACGCCGGTCGCGGTCTTGAGCTCGTCGCCGCGGACTAATGTAGGTACTACGACGCGGGCGACGGTTGGCTTGAGGTTCTCGTCGAGGATGCGCAAGAGCAGGCGCGCGGCGCGCTCACCGGTAGAGGTGAAGTCGACGTGGGGGTAGGTGTGGTAGATGGTCAGGGCGTCGCAGTGGTCGAGCATGCGCTCGGTGAGGATGCCGTGAAGGTCCTGCGAGATGACGATGGGGACGTCGGGGCCGAGAATCTCGCGCGATTTTTGCAACAAGAAGCCCTCGGGGTCGAGCTCTTCGGTGCAGCCCATGGCGCCGTGTAGCGAGAAGTAGAAGGCGTCGACACCGTCTTTATTGGCGGTGAGGATCTCGACGAATTCCTCCGCCAGCCGGTCGAAAGCCTCCTGCACCAGCGAGCCGGAGGAGTTGGCCTTGGCGTCCCACAGCGGCACGACTTCGACGTCGGCGCGCGCGGCGAAAACCTCGAAGGCCCCGGTCAGCTCTGACTCGATGCCGCTGTGGTGGGCGAAGAGCTCCTCGCCGCGGTAGACGGTAAAGTCCTCGTAGTGGGTCGGCACGGGGTTGAAGGTGGAGATTTCTTGCTTGCAGTCGGCTACGAGAATTTTGTACATGGCGATTATCCTCGCTCTTTGAGATCATACATCGCGATCATATAGGGGTGCTCGGGGTCGTAGTGGGTCAGCGTGTCGGGATTGTCGACCCGTCCCGCCGGGCGGATGTTCCGGCCTTCGATGCCGACCGCGCTGTCCCCGATGTCCTCGCGGCAAGCCTCGGCTTTCGCCAGCAGATCCGCGACGACATCTGGGTGCTGATGGTATACGTTCTCCGTTTCGCCGATGTCGGCCTGCAGGTCGTACAGCTCTTCCAGCTCTTCCAGCTGCGGCGCATCGCCTGTGTCGACGGTCAGATTGCCCTTCTCCTTCGGTGGTTCGCGGCGGATGTGGAGCTTCCACTTGCCGCTCCGCACGGCCTCGAGCGCGTTCTTCCGATAATAGAAAAAAGCCTCGTGCTCGCAGACTGCGCCTTCCCGACCATAGAGAATGGGTTGGATGTCCTTGCCGTCGATGATCCGGTCATCTGGCACCGAGCCACCACCGATCTTCGCAAGCGTAGGGCAGAGGTCCATCGACAACGCGATCTCGTCACATACTCTTCCCGCCGGTACTTTGCCCGGCCACCGCGCGATCATGGGTACCCGCATGCCGCCCTCCCACGTCGAGCCCTTGATCCCGCGCAGCGAGCCGTTGCTGCCGCCTTGCCCCTGCATGCGCGATCCGTTGTCGCTGGTGAAGACCACGAGCGTTTCCTCGTCCAAGCCCAACGCCTTGAGCTCGTGCAGCAACACGTCCGTCGCCCAGTCGATCGCCGCCACGGCGCCGCCGTAGGGGCCATTTTCCGATTCGCGCAGGAAGCGCTCGGCGGGGTAGTGCGGCAGGTGGACGTGCATGTGGGCGAGGTAGAGAAAAAACGGCGTGGCGCTTTGCGCATTGTCGCGCATAAACCGGACGGATTCCTCGACGTATCGCTCGGTGACACCGCGCTGGTCGGGTTGCGCTTGGATTACCGTTTCATCCCGCAGGAGGGGTAGCGGCGGAAACCTGTCGTCCTCCCCCTGTTTTCCCATATCGTTGCTGTAGGGGATCCCGTAGTAGCTGTCGAACCCGTGGCGCGTCGGCAGGTGCTCCCGTTGATCGCCGCAGTGCCACTTGCCGACGATTTTGGTCGCGTATCCGGCGTCCTTGAGCATGCGGGCGACGGTGACCTCACTGGTGTTCAGCCCTAGCGGCATGCCGGGAAACAAGACCCAGCGACCGTCGAATTCGCCGAAGCCGATGCGGGACGGGTAGCAACCGGTGAGCATCGCGCCCCGCGAGGGCGAGCAGACGGGAGACGCCATGTAAAAATCGGTGAAGCGCGTTCCTTCGGCGGCCATGCGGTCGATCGCCGGGGTTTTGTTTACGGTCGATCCATAGCAGCCGAGGTCGCCGTAGCCGAGGTCGTCGCAGTTTATGAGGATGATATTGGGTTTCATGGCTTTTGCTCCGGAATTATGGGCGTTTTTACAGCGGGCCGCAAGCGAGTTGGCGCATTCGCGCGTCGAGCGTCGTGCGGGCGCGGGCGAAGCGCTCGCGGGCCTTGCCGTAAAACGCGCAGGCCGCGTCCATATAGCCCATGTCGGTCAGGGCTTGGCTGTGGCGCCAGACCCGGTCGATTTCGGCGGGCATCCGCACGACGGGCTCGAGGGTGAGGCGGACGGCCTCGTTGAGGGTGCGGGTCAACGCGCGCGGCTGGAGCCCAAGGTCGGCCAGGCCAAAGCGCTCGGCGAGCAGGCGGAAGCGGCGCTGGGGGACGAGGCCGTCCACGGCTTGCCCGCCCCTGGCCAGGGGATGCTCGGGAGGGAACAGGGCCCCCCACTTGAACTCGCCCTGGACCTCGCTGCGCTG
>PBOD01000205.1 GCA_002724215.1 Gemmatimonadota bacterium
CCGATATGTTATTGATATCGGCACCCCCCACCGTAAGGCCATAAATTTTTGGCCCTTGTTACGAACTTCTCAGGGCGCGGATCGCCTCCAACTTCTCCTGATGCCGATCCGACAGCCGGCCCAGCGATTCGCCGACAAAGGCCATCACCACGCTGAACACGAGGCTGAGCACCGCCGCCGCCAGTACGGTCAGGGTGCGGCGCGGTGCACTGCGAAACTCAGGCGGTGTCGCCCGATCCAGAATCTGCACCGATGCTGTTGGCTTGGCCTGGCGCAACTTGGCATCCTCGAGTTGAGCGGCGAGGAAGGTCAGCGTGTGTTCGGTCATCTTGAGCTCGAGCTCGAGCCGGGCAAACTCTATACCGAGCTGGGGCAATTCCTGCAATGGCGGCCCCAGCGCGGCAAAGGCCGCCTCGGCCTGAGGCCCGGCCTGGCGCCCATATTCACCGGCGACTTGATCCAGATGGCGGCGCAGCTCGGCGACTTCCATTTCGAGCAATAAGCGGTCCTCGTGGTCGGGATGCAGCACGCCCTGAGCCACAGCCAGTTCGACTTCCTTCAGGGTCAGCTCCTGGACGATGTGCTGGACTACGCTGACAATGGCCTTGGTCTGCGTTTCGAGATCGACGATGCCGTAGTCGTCCTGTAGCTTTTGCACCCTCTCCGTCTTGGACTCAATCAAGCCCTGCACCTCGGCCAGCCGAGCTTCGAGGAAAGCGCGGTCCACCCCGGCCAGCCTCTTCTTCTGCTGACCGATCACCGCGTCGAGCTCGACCACCAGCGCATTGGCCAGATCGGCGGCCAGCTGCGCGCTAGAGGCTTCAACCTGCAGCCTGAGCGTACCCCCATTGCCCAACTCGGTTTCGATCTTCTCAGCCAGGGTCTCCATCGCCAGGTCGCGGTTGGTCGATCCATAGTCGGCGATCAGGTCGAAGCGATCGACCATCGCGCCGAGCACCGTGCGGCTCTTGAGTATCGCGACCAACCGTTCGCCGGGGGGGCTCTGCCCCAGCAAACCGCCGATATTGCCGGGAACGGCCGCGTTCATCAACATCGACATCTCGAGGCGGCCGAGTTCCTCCTCGTGCGGTAACACCGTGGTATCGGCGGTCCATCGCTCGGGCACGATCAGGGTGATCCCCGCCGTGACAACCGCGACGGCCAGAACGCTGGTCGCGATCATCCGCCGCCACTTGACGAGGACGTAGATATAGTCGAGTACGTTGCGTTCTTGATCCATTGCCCGCGCTTATTTGGTTATGCTCACAAAGAGCAGGACCACGGTCGCCACCTGACCGATGACCCCCATCGACTGGGTGAATATCGTCCAGTAGTCGCGCACTGGTTTTTCCCGGATCCAGATCCGGTCGCCCGGCTGGAGCCGGGTCACGTCTTTGGCCCGCTTTTTTTCACCGCTCAACGCCTTGATTACCAGCACGTCTTTCGATGCGCGCCAGGCATAGCCGCCCGAGCGTTCGATATAATCCCACACCGTGTACGCGGGGTCATAGACAACCGCCCCCGGCTGGGCCACCGCCCCGCTGACGGTGATGGTCTGTTGCAGTGTTGGCACGACGACCACATCGCCGGGTAGCAGCTCGATATTGTGCGCCTCATTTCCATTGGCAAAGAGCTCGACCAGGTCTACCGACATCTGCCCCGGTCGCTCGCGGCTTTTCATGATAAAATACTGGTTGTCCAACTCAGTGCGGTCGGCGACCGGCACGAAGCGCAGCCGCTCGACTTCTGGATCCACCTCGCCATCATCTCCGACAAACTGCTGTCGCACAACCCGCGTCTCGGCAAGTGAGGCATTCTGGGTGAAGTCGCCGGCTTGTTCGATCAACTCGCGCAGCGTCATCCCGCCCTCTTCCAACACGTAATATCCCGGATATTTGACCTCGCCGCTGATAAACACCTGGCTATCCGAGTGATATTCGGGAATGGCGCGTACATTGAGCCAGTCTTCGGACTTGAGGAGCATATCGGCCTCCGGATCGCCAGCCAGTACCCCCTCGAGATCGACCTCGTGGCTGATCCGGGTAGTCATATCTCCTTCGTAGCGAAACAATATGACGTTGTCGGTGTCGGCATTGACGGCGGGGCCAAGCGCCAGCAATAGCAGATCACTGAGGCGATCGCCGGGTACGAATTCGAAAAAATCTGGGCGCTGCAGCGCCCCCATCGCGCCGATCTTGCCCGCCTGGGGCGGCACCATGATGATATCACCGTCTTCGACATAGGGATTGTAGCGCGAATCGCCGGTGATTTTGTAGCGTTCGAGATCGACGATTTCAAACGGGAGTTCGTCGATACTCCCCATCTTGCCCGCCGCGATGGCGGTCTCCAGTGTCGACCGCATAGCCGGCACCAACCGGGCCGTCTTCAAAATCCGTATATTGCGGGTCGAAGCCATGGTATTCAGCCCTCCCGCCCGGCTCAGGACCTCGCTCACGCGCTCGACGCCAGTGGTAATTTTGACCCCCGGTTGGGCGACCATACCGGTAATGGAGACCGGAAAATGTCGGGGTTGACTCAACTCGAAATCGATCTCGCCAACTTTGAGGACCAGGCGAAAGCGCTCTTTGATCTTTTGCCGCGCGTCGCGCAGGCGCATCCCGCCGATGTTGATCGTGCCCACCTGGGGGATAAAGAGGCCGCCCTCGGCCAAGACCTGCGAGGTGAAGGGGTTCTCGACGCCCGAAACATAGACCAGGAATTTGTCGCCAGGGCCGACAATATAATTGCCGGTTTCGATGACCTCGCGATAGGCCTCCAGACCCAGGATCGGAGCCGGGCGCTCACTTTTGGAGGAAGCGTCCACATGAATGATTGTCTGGGCGTCCCCGGAAGCCCCCTGCCCCCACGACGAGACCGCCGACCACAGCAGCCAGGCCAGCACTGCGGCCATCTGCTGCGTCCGACGGCGGGAGACCCGTTTAAGCTGCGGCATATGCGCTGTCCTCCAGTATCCGCTCGAGTTCCAGGCCAAGGGCGTCGGCCAGCAAAAAGCCCGCGCCCGTCAAATATAGGCGGTTGTCCGCCAAACCCGCGTAGCCGGCGGCCGACCATTCGGCAAAGCGGCCGCTATTGCGCAGACGCGCCGCTTCGTCCCCGGCCAATTGGACCCCGTCCGCGGTGCGCAAACCAAGCCACAGCCGCTCGCTCCGGGCCAGCGCCGCGGTAATCCTCTCGCTCCCCTCGCGCGGCGAGTGCCCCGCGGCCACGGCGGCCAAGTAGCCGTCGAGATCGCGGGTATTCCAGAAGCGCTCGCCAGCTACATAGCTGTGGGCACCGACGCCGACGCCCAGATAGGAGCTCCCCGTCCAATAGCCCCAATTGTGCTGCGAGCG
This sequence comes from Gemmatimonadota bacterium, assembly GCA_002724215.1. Lineage (GTDB taxonomy): Bacteria > Latescibacterota > UBA2968 > UBA8231 > UBA8231. The sequence continues at coordinate 3,354 of PBOD01000205.1, forward strand.
ATAGCCCGGACGAGCGTAATTGGACACTTCGTAATGCTCGTAGCCGGCGCGGCACATACGGCTCGCGGTCCACTCCAGAGTCCGCGCCTGCTCGTCTTCGGACACTTCCCGCAAACGCCCCTGCCGCCGCCGCGCGGCGAATATCGTGCCTTCTTCCACCGTAAGACTATAGACCGAAAGGTGCTCCGGGGCCAAATTCAGCGCCCGCTCAATGCTGAAGCGCCAGTTTTCGGCCGGCACGCCGGGCATATCTGCGATCAGATCCAGACTGATATTGGCAAAACCCGCTTGTCGCGCCGCGGCAAAGGCAGACTCGACATCGGCGGCGGAGTGAATACGACCCAATCTTTGCAAATCGGGGTCGCGCAAAGATTGAGCGCCGATGCTGATGCGATTGCAGCCGAGGTTTTCAAGGTCGGCGAACTTTTCCCGATCGACCGTCCCGGGATTGACTTCGACGGTGATCTCGGCGTCCGGCGCAAGCCCTAAGCGCCTGCCGGCGGTATCGAGCATCCGGCCGATCAGCGCCGGATCGATCTGGCTCGGCGTCCCCCCGCCAAAAAACACCGTACCTACCGGTCCCAATCTACCCCCCCAGCCATCGATTTCGCGACATATCGCCTCGGTATACGCACCGTGGAGATCGTCGCGACCGGCGACCGAGGCAAAGGCGCAATAGGGACACAATTGCGGGCAAAAGGGTATGTGGATATACAGGCCGGAAATCGTCATTCGACCCAAACACCTAGCCGCTGCCAGCGGATGCGCGCTCCCAGATCCCATAGGCGCTGCCAAACCGACGCCGCGCTGGTTGGCAGCGGCGCGGTCGACCAGTAGACGAATAGCGGGCGCCCCACGACTAGGTCAAGCGGCAAAAATCCCCAGTGGCGGCTGTCGCGGCTATTATCGCGATTGTCACCAACGACAAAAATCGACCCCGGCGGCACGCTGCGCGGCGCGAAATTGTCGCGGGAATTGCGGGCAGCGGGAAAAATGCGCGAGTCCACGTACTTTGAAAAGGGCGGATCGACTTGCCGCGCTCCATCGACATAAAACACCTTGTCGCGGATCTCCACCACCTGGCCCGCTACCGCCAGGCAGCGCTTGACGTAGAGCCGGTCGGGATCTCGGGGGTATTGAAAGACGACCATTTCACCAACTTGCGGGTCGCGCCAGGCCGGCAGCCGCCCGGCCCCAAAGGGCAACTGCGCGCCGAAGGTCAGCTTGTCGATCAGCAGGCAATCCCCGACGCGCAGCGTGTTTTCCATCGACCGCGAGGGCGCCCGGTAGCCCTGGAGTACGCAGACGCGCAAGCCGAGTGCCAACACCGCCACTGCGACAATCACCCCGGTGTACCGCCACAGGGTGCGCCCCTTTCCGCCCTGCGTGGCTCGCTTGCTGGTCCGGGCAGAGCCCGTCTTGCCCATTTTAGTCTTCCATTTTGAGCGCGGCCAGAAAAGCTTCCTGGGGAATCTCGACCTTGCCGAACTGCTTCATCCGCTTCTTGCCCTCCTTCTGCCGCTCGAGCAATTTGCGCTTGCGGGTCACATCGCCGCCATAGCACTTGGCGGTGACGTTTTTGCGGAAGGGTTTGACGACCTCGCGCGAGATGATCTTGCTGCCCACCGCGCCCTGGATAATAACCTCGAACATCTGCCGCGGAATCAGTTCCTTGAGTTTGCCGCACAACTGGCGGCCCCAGACATAGGCCTTGTCGCGGTGGATGATCACCGACAGCGCGTCGAGCGGGTCGCCGTTGATCATTATATCGAGTTTGGACAGCGGCCCGGCGCGCATCTCCTTGTGATCGTAATCGAAGGAGGCATAACCCCTGGACACCGATTTAAGCCGGTCGTAGAAGTCGATTACCACCTCGGCCAGTGGCATCTCGAAGCTGAGAATCGCCCGACTGCCATCGAGGTATTCGGTGTTGAGATAGATCCCGCGGCGCTCGGTGCAGATTTTCATTATCGCGCCGATGTACTCGCTCGGCACCAGGATCTGCACCGCCAGGATCGGCTCCCTGACTTCCTGAATTTCACCCGCAGGCGGCAGCGCGGCTGGATTCTCGACCTCAAGGATCTCCCCGTCCTTGGTCTGGATCTCGTAGAGCACATTGGGCAAGGTGGTGATAATCTCGACCTGGTGCTCGCGATCGAGTCGCTCCTGGATAATTTCCATGTGCAAGAGCCCCAAAAAGCCGCAGCGGAAACCGAAACCCAGCGCCGGCGAGGTCTCCGGCTCGTAGGAGAAGGCCGCGTCGTTGAGCTTGAGTCGTTCGAGGGCGTCGCGCAGCACTTCGTAGTCCTCGGGGTTGATCGGATAGATGCCGCTGAAGACCATCGGCTTGAGTGGCTGATAGCCCGGCAGCGGCGCCACGTCTTCCTCCTTGGCTTCGACCACCGTATCGCCGACATTGGCCTCGGCCAGGACCTTGATTCCGGCGATGAGATAGCCCACCTCGCCGGTTTTGAGCTCAGGCGTCGGCATGCGGTTGAGCACCAGGTTGCCGACTTCCTCTACTTCGTAGAGCCGCCCCGTCGAGTGGAAGCGGATCTGCTGGCCCTTGTGGATGGTCCCATCAACGACGCGAATAAAGCATATCACGCCCCGGTACTGGTCGTAGAGCGAGTCGAAAATGAGCGCCCGCAGCGGCCCCTGCTGCTCGCCGGCAGGGGCCGGCACGCTCGCCACCACCGCCTCCATGACATCCTCGACCCCGATGCCCTCTTTGGCGCTGATTTCGATTATATCATCGGCGGTGCCCCCGAGCAGATCAAGCACTTGCTGGCGCACGTGTGCGGGTTGGGCCGCGGGCATGTCGATCTTGTTGAGCACCGGGATGATATCGAGATCGTTGTTCATCGCCAGCAGCAAATTACTCACCGTCTGAGCCTCGACGCCCTGGGTAGCATCGACGACCAGCACCGCGCCCTCGCAGGCGGCCAGACTGCGCGAAACCTCGTAGGTAAAGTCGACATGGCCCGGGGTGTCGATCAGATTAAATTGGTAAATTTCGCCATCGGCAGCCCGGTAGTTCATGCGCACAGCGTGGGCTTTGATGGTGATGCCCCGCTCGCGCTCGAGGTCCATGCTGTCGAGGACCTGTTCCTGCATCTGCTTGGCGGTGAGGGTCGCGGTCTTTTCGAGCAGGCGATCGGCCAGGGTGGACTTGCCGTGGTCGATATGGGCGATAATGGAAAAATTGCGGATTTTATCGAGGCTCATTCAGCGATACTTTGGGGGAGACAGGGTGGCAATATTGCAAAAAAACAGGGGTAAATACATCGACAAATAACGGATAGACAGCGATTTATGTCAATCCGAGATTACCTCCTGGCCCCGCTGTTTTTGCAACAGTGCATCGAGGTTGGCTCGGGCCTGTTGGTCGGTGGGATCGAGTGCGATCACCCTGCGGCACGCGGCTATGGCCGCGTCCAGGCGTCCGCGGGCGGCATATTCGCTGGCCAGGCTCCGCCACAGCGCCGCGCGCTGGGGAAACGCCCCGGTCATTTCCTCGAATAGTGCCACAGATTCTAAGCCCGCGCGACGCAGCTGGAGCACTTTCAAGTTTATCGCCGCGTCTGCATCTCCAGCACTCATTGCAACCGCCTTGGCCAGCGCCGCCTCGGCCTCGTCCAGACGCCCCAGATCTTGATAAGCCAGTCCGAGGTTATTGTACAATTCCCCACTCGCTCCGCCCGTGGCTAGGGCGCGGCGATAGGCCGCCACCGCAAGGTCGAGGCGACCGGCCCGCTGGTGCGCTAGCCCCAGGTTGGTGCGGGCTGCCGCGGAGCGGGGATCGAGTGCGAGGGCCTGCTCAAGCGCGGCAATCGCCTCCCCATAGCGGCCATTGCCCAGGTAGAGCCGGCCCAGATTGGCACGGAGCCCCGCGAGATCGGGCCGCAGATCCAAGGCCGTTTTGTAGGCACTTTCCGCTGCGCCGTAGTGCCCCAACCCCTCGCTGACCAGCCCCATATTACTCCAGCTGCGGGCATAGCGGGGGTTGAGTTCGAGCGCCCGGGACAGCGCTTGGTGTGCCGCCGCCAATTCGCCCCGCTCGTAGAGCGCCAAACCCAGATTGCTCTGCACGCGAAAGGCATTGGGTACTTGCCGGGCAGCGGCAGACCACAACGTGTATTCGTCTTCCCACACTGCATTGCGCTGCCAACCGAGCACCACCAGCGCGCATAGCGCAATCGCACCCGCCCATGCCAGAGCCGGACGACCAGCTCTTAGCGACCCGGTGATTGCGAAGAGCAAGCCGAAGCAGGCCAGGTAGGTCCGGTGCTCATTGACCAACACGTTGAGGGGCACGAAAAAGGGGATCGCCAGGCCGAGCAGGGCCATGCCCAGGCCGACCGCAGCGGCATTGGACCGATTTTTGACGGCCAGGTAGACCAGCGACGCCAGCAGCAAACCGGACGCCAGCACCGCCGCTTCCCCCGGCGCATGGCTCTCCACCAGGGGATGTTCCACACTCAAGCGGACCGGCATCGACAGCAAGTACAGATAATAGGCGAAAGCCTTGGTCTGGGTATAGAGCTGCACCCCATAGGATCGCACGTCCTGAGCCAGGGAGCGGATGAGGAACTGATTGGCAATGATCACTGCGACATAGAGTGCGGTCGTTGCGGCCAGTGGCCACCAGTGCGCTCGCACCGACCGCCCTCGATCCCATAGCAGCAACAGCGGCCATCCCACCACGGCAACCGACTTACTCATAAGTGCCAGGACATAGGCCGCCACGCCCCACCCTCTGGCCCCCCGTCCGAGCCAGTACACCGCCGCCAAAACGCCCATTATCGCCAGGCTCTCTGAGCGACTGCTGATATAGTTGACCACCTGGGCATTGATCGGATGTACCGCGAAAAGCGCCCCTGTCCACCAACCGAGAACCACCTGCCCGGTCCTGTCCGCCACCAGTAGGGTAACCAACATCGCGACCAGAGCGTGGACCAGCATATTAAAGAGCAAGTACGGCCAGGGGCTGTAGCCGGCTAGCGCATAGGTCAGCGCATAGCTGAGCACGACCAGAGGCCGGTACATCGCCATCGCAGCCTCGCCCGAAAAAGTAGCCGGATCGCTGAAATACGCTACAATGGCGCCGGGGTCGCGCACGTGGGGATTTTCGACCAGCGAGTGCTGGTCGTCGTAGTGAAAATCGCCACCGAGGCTATTGAGGTGGGAGACGCACGCGAGCAGAAAAACGCTCGCCGCAATCCAGCGCATCGAACTCATTGTGCGAGCAATTGCCGGACGATTTCCAGGCCNCGCTTCGANGGCGCGTAGTGCGGGTTCAGGCGCAGGGCTTGTTGAAAGTAGCGCTCGGCTGTGTGNAGATTGTCCCGTCCNNTTTCTCCACGCCCCCTATCCAATTGACCCAAGGTCGCGTAGTAATTGCCGAAATTGTTGATNAGNTTGACGTTGTCGGGCTTGAGATAANACGACTGCTTATAGGCCTTGATTGCCTTCTCGTATTCTCGCAACTCAAANAGCGCCAGTCCCATATTGGCCCAGGCGTCGGCGTGGTTGGGCAGCAGCTTGAGCGCGCGCCGGTAATATTCTACCGATTCTCTCAGCAGCGGGTCTGCAATCGCCGGATCCTGTTGGCGGCGCCCTTTTTCGTGGTATGTGGTGCCCAGGTTAACCAGCGCATCCGCATAATTGGGATTTAATTCGACCGCGCGGCGATAGGCCTTTTCGGCCGTTTCTATGTCTTGGAGTACGAAGCTGACCGCACCCAGGTTGTTGAGCGCGCGCAGCGCCAGGTCGTTTTGCGGGTCGTTTTCAATGGTCTGGCGATAAGCGGCCCGCGCCCGTTCCCAATGCGCCATCTTGGCCGCCTCATCGACACTGGCAAAGGCCGCGTCCTTGTGCGCGTTGCCGAGGTAGAGGTGGTTGCGCGGCATCTTCGGCGCCTTGGCCACCGCATCGGTCCACAGCGAGAAATCCGTTTGCCAGACCTGGTTGCGCTCGAAAGTAAGCAGGCCGTAGCCTAGGACTAGCAACAAGGTCAAGACCTGGCCCACAGCCCAGGGGCCGGCACGGCGTCGCAGCGGGCGCGTGCGCAGCGCCCAGGCCAGCAACAGGCAAAAGGCCGCGCAGGGAATATAGAGCCGCCTCTCGTTGACCAGGACATTGAGCGGCATCACCAGCGTTGGCGCTAGCGCCAGCAGCGCCCAGAGGTTGAGAAATAGCGGCAAGTCCCAGCGCCGACGATAGGCCCAGGCCAGTGCCAGTGCCGCTCCCACCAGCAGCAGACCGGCTAGCAGTAGCGCCGGCCCGACGCTCTGCTGGACGAATAATTGGTGTTCGACATTGAGCCCGTGTGGCCACACCAGCAACTTGAGGTAAAACACCAGCGCCTCGACCTGGGTCAACAACTGCGGGGCCGTCTCCCGCACCCGATTGTCGAGCGAGCGGGTCAGAAAGCGATTGCCGACGATCACCACCACGTAGGCGGCAGCGATCAGCCAATAGACCAGGTGCCAGCGCACAAAGCGCGTGCGCAACCCGACGACGCTGCGTCGTCCCTCGTGCAGAAAATCCCACAGCAGCACCACTGCCGGCAGGGTGATCACGGTCGCCTTGCTCAACAGACCCGCAACCAGCACGCCCCAGGATCCGTAGAGCCAGAGCCCGCCCCCCTGCCGCGTCGCGCGGATAAACAGAGCTAGACCCGCCAGGTAGCACAAGCCGGCCAGACTCTCGCTGCGGCTGCTGATATAATTGACCGGTTCGCTGCACACCGGGTGCACGGCAAAGAGCAAACCCGCCCCAAGCGCCCATCCGCCCCCACCACCGAACAAGCGCGCCAACCACATCACCAGGCAGGCGGTCGCCGCGTGCAGCGCCAGGTTGACCAGGTGGTAGCCGAAGACTTCGTAACCGCCCCAGGCGTAATTGAGCGCATAGGTCACCAGCAACAGCGGCCTGAACATCCCCTTGTCGTGATCGACCGAGAAGGTGGAGGGATCCTTGAAAAACAGCGGAATATTGCCCAGGTCGCGGATGTGGATATTGCGCTGGATCGAGTGTTCGTCGTCGTAGTGGAAGCCATTGTCGAGCGAATTGGCATAGGCGGCGAGGCAAACCGCGACGATGGCGATAATCTCTTTCAAGGCATTCTCTCTTTGAGGGCGCGCAACCGCTCCTCCCCAATGCGCATCATCTCGTCCTGACCGGTCTGTTGNANCAGGCGCTCATACGTCGCCAGCGCGTCGGCCANNCGNCCGCTGGCCTCCTGCACCAGTGCCAATTGCAACAGCCCTTCGGCAAAACGCGGATGGCGTCGGACCAATTCCTCGTTGGCGGCAAGGCTTTCCCCGTAGCGTCGCTGCAGATACAACGACACGGCAAATAGGAAATGGGCGTCGCGCTGTTCCGAATCCGCGCTCACCAACACCCGCGCGGAAAATTCCGCCTGCTGCAATTGCCCGGAATCGAGCAATTGCCGGATCTGCTGAAGCTGGCGACCGAACAAGCGCCGGTAGTTGTCCTCGGCCTCCTGCAATGCGCCCGCTCTGCGGTAGTAATACAACGCACTGTCCACCCGGCCCGCCTGCTCGAACAAAGTCCCCAGATTGTTGTCAGCCAATTTGCGGTGCGGACTGGTCACCGGCAGCGCCCGGTATTGCACGGCGGCCTCGTCCGCGCGTCCGACTACTTGCAACACCCGCCCCAGACTGTAGTGGACATCGGTCATTTCTGGCCATTGGGCCAATATCCCGGCAAAGGTGTCGATCGCCTGTCGGTGCCGCCCCATATTCTCGTAGGCATTGGCCAGATTGGCGCGGACCACGGCATTGTCGGGCTCCAGGGCCAGCGCTTGCACATAATACCCCTCCGCCGCCTGCGGATCCCGCGCAGCGCGGGCGGCATTGCCCATATAGACCAGCGGTCGCGTCGCGGTCGGGTTTTTGGCGTGGGCATCGCTCCACAGTGCAAACTCATCGCGCCAGACCCCATTGCGCTCCCAGGTCATCAGCGCCAACAAGCCCAGCAACAAGGGCGCGCCCAGACGCAGACCCGGCGTCTCTTCCAACTTGCTCAGGCCGAGCAAAGCGACGACCAAACCAAAGAGCGGCAAGTAGAGCCGGTGTTCGTTGACCAGGACATTCAGCGGCACGACCAGGGTCGGCAATAGCGCCACGAGCATCCACGCAATCCCCAAGCGCCCCTGCCCTCTCACCAGCAATAATAACGAGCTCAGCGCCAATGCGCACAGCCAGACGGTAGGATCGCCCATCCCGCTGACGCCAAAGGCGTGATCGACATTGAGCTTGTAGGGCGCCAACAACAAGCTGGCGTAGTAAACCAGCGCTTTAATTTGCGTGCCCACCTGCTCCGCCGCACTGCGCACCGGGTCGCCGTATACGGCCTTGAGCAAAAAAGTGCGCACGGTCAGCACATAGGCCAGGGCCACCAGGGCGTGGGGCCAGATATGGCGCAGCGCTCGCCTCAGGTGCCCCCGTTCCCATTCCCACAACAAAATCCACACCGGCAGGGCCAGAGCCACTGATTTGGACAGCACACCGGCCGCCAGCCACAGCGCCGAGACGCCGTGCCACACCCAGCGCCCGCTCCAAACCCCCTGCAGATAACACAACAGCCCCCCCAGCACACCCGCGGCAGCCATCAGTTCCGACCGGCTACTGATATAGTTGACGGGCTCGCTGGCAAGCGGATGCACGGCGAAAAACAGCGCGCCCAATAGCGACAGGCACGGCGGTTGGTCGAGGTGGCGCAACACGCCCCAGGCGCACAGCGCGCACAGCAGGTGCAGGGCGATATTGACCAGATGATAGCCGCAGACTTCGTATTGGCCCCAAGCGTAGTTGAGGGCAAAAGTTACCAGCAATAACGGCCGGTACATCGCCTTTTCGGGGTCGCGCGAGAAATATTCGGGCTGACTGAAAAACGCCGGGATATTGGCCGTGCTGCGCAGGTGATGGTTTTCGACGATCGAGTGGCGGTCGTCGAATTGAAAGCTATTGTCGAGCGAATTGGCATAGACCGCTGCGACCGCAACGGCGATCAGCAGCGCCGAAGCGTCGCGACGGCTAATAAGCGCAACGTAGAGCTTCTTCACTGCAGACGCCCCCGCAACTGTTCCAGCTTAATCCGGGCACGGGCGTGACCAGGGACCAGATGCAAGACTTCTAGCAGTGCGCGTTCGGCCTCGCCCCACCGGGCCAGACCCTCTTGCTGGCGCCCGCGAGCCAGATCGCTTTCGCCGAGGACCAGCAGGACTTCGGCCCTATTGTAGCGGCTGGCAATATCACCCGGCGCCAGCCGTGCCGCATTGCGATAGGACAAAGCGGCTTCGGGCAGGCGCTGGAGCCCGACCAGTGCGTGGCCGCGCTCGCGGTGGATCTCGGCATCCTCGCCAAGGACCAGCGCCCGGTCGAAGTGCGGGATTGCCGCCTCCGGACGCCCCATCCGCAGCTGTAATAGCCCCATGTTGAAATGGGCTTCGGCGTGGTTGGGATGCAAGGAAATCGCCCGCTGCCAAACCCGCTGAGCCTCGGTATAGTCACCCAGAGCCATCCGCGCGCTGCCGAGGTTATTGAGGGCCTCGCGGTACTCGGGGTCGTGCACGAGGATTTCCTCGTACTGGCGGGCAGCAAAGTCCAGATAGTGCAACCTGCGCGCGCTGTCTATTTGCGCCGCTTCGAAATAGAGGTTGGCCAGATTGGTGCGCGCAGAGCGATTCGCCGCATCGAGCTCGAGCGCCCTGGCATAGGCCTGACGGGCTTCGGGCAGCCGGCCCCCGTCGCGCTGGGCATTGCCCAGGTGCACGTGTACCCTGGCCATGTGCGGACTGGTCGCGGCGGCGGCCTGCCACAGGCTGGACTCGTCCCGCCACTGATCATTGCGCTGGACAACCAACCCGCCCCAGATTACCAAACACGCCAGCCCCGGCCACCGCAGGCTCGCTCGTCCCGCCACCCGCCACCAAGCGCCCACCCCCAGGGCCAGGCCCGCCAGAGGGAGATAGAGCCGATGCTCGTTGACCAGGACATTCAACGGCACGAGCAGCGTCGGGACCAGGCCCAGCAGCGCCCACGCGAGGAAGAAGCGCCCCCTGCCCGCACTGGCGGCGCAATACACGCCCGAAGCCACTAGCGCGACACTGGCCAACACCGGGCCCGACCACGGACCGGCGGCCACCGAAAATTGCGGCTCGACGCTCAACCCCACCGGCACCATCAGGGTTTTGGCGTAGTATATCAGCCCCTTACACTGGGTCGACAACTGGCTGACCAGTCCTCGCGGAGCTTTAGCCAGCGAATCGCCGAGAAAGCGGTTGCCGACGATAATCAGTAAGTAAAGCGCGGCCACCCCGACATAGGGCACCAAGCGACGGATCTCCACTCGGTCTCGATCCAACCACCAGCTGCGGATGACCAACAAGCCCGGCAGGACGATGGCCATCGACTTGACCAGCAGCGCCGCGGCGAAACAGAGGGGGCCGCCCCAGCGCCCCGCCAGATCGCAGCGCCGCTCCAGCACCAGCGCCGCCAGCACAAAAGCCACCGCCAGCGACTCCGAGCGACTGCTGATATAATTTACCGGCTCGCTGGCCACCGGATGCAGGGCGAAGACCAGGCCCGCGCACACTGCCGCGCCGCGGCCCCACTCTGCAGCCAGACGCCAGATCAGCAACGCGCACAGCAAATGCACGGCGATATTAAACGCGTGATAACCGGCCACCCCATAGCCGCCCCAGGCGTAGTTCAAGGCATAGCTGACCAGCAATAGCGGCCGGTACATCGCCTTCTCGGCATCGACCGAAAACAGACCCGGATCGACGAAGAAGCCGGGCAGTTTTTCCAGCGAGCGGATGTGGGGATTGAGCACCAGCGAATGGAAGTCATCGTAGTGGAAACTACCCGCCATGGAGTTGGCGTAAACCGCACCCACCACCAGCGCCAGCAGCGCAGCGTCTTGCCACATAGGACGCATCAATGCCTCTCCTCATTGGCGCGCAGACGCTCGCGGGCGTGGCGAGCGCGGGCGTCGTCCTGGGGCCAGTGGCTTAGAAATTGGCGGTAGGCCTGCGCCGCTCGGTGCCATTCTCCCGTATCATCCAGCACCCTGCCCAGCCCAAACCAGGCCCGGCTGGAGGCTGGATCCACCGCCACTGCAACGCCAAAATCGGCGATGGCGCGCGCGTAGGCTCCCATGGCCGCCGCCATCTCCGCGCGGTGGGTCCGGGCAGCAACATGGGTAGAATCTAGCGCGATGGCCCCGGCAAAGCCCGCCGTCGCCGCTTCACCGCGACCGGCGGCGCGCTCGAGTCGGCCCAGGCGAAAGCGCCATTCGGCCTGGTCGCCTTCGAGATCGATGGCCCGGGCCAGGGCGCGCCGTCCCTCGTCAAAGCGCTGTTGCTTGCGATAGAGGTCGCCCAAATTGGCCAGGATCTGCGCCTTGTCATCTGGTTGGCGCGCCAGGGCCTGGCGATACAATGCCTCCGCACCGGGCCAATCGCCGCGGTCGACGTAGATATTGCCGAGATTGTTGTAGGGCTCGGCCTGGTCGGGCATCAGCTCTATGGCTTTGCGAAAAACCGCTTCCGCTTCTGCCAAATCACCCGCCTGGTACAGTGTCAGGCCGTAATTGCTCCAGATATCCCCCTTGCCGGCGTCGATCTCGAGCGCCCGGCGATAGGCGGCGATCGCCGCTTCGTAGCGCCCCAGTTGGGCATGGGCGTCGGCCAAATTCTGGTGCACCTCATCCAGCGTGGGCTCGCGCTCGAGGGCCCGATGGTACCACGGGATCGCCCCGGTGATATCGCCGCGCAAATGGAGAATCGTCGCGATATTGTTGTAGGCGTCACCCCCACGCCCGTCGATGGCGATGGCGCGCCGATACGCGATCATAGCCTCGTCCCAGCGACCCGCAAGTTGCAGCGCCTTGCCCCAGTTGGACTGCACCCGCTGCATGTGCGGTGCCCTGGCCACCGCGTCTTCCCACAGCCGCAATTCACTTGCCCAAACGGGATTGCGCTGCAGACACAACCCGATCGCGCACGCCAGCCACGCCCAATGCCAGCGGCGGTCCAGGCGGCGGCACAAATAGCCCGCCGCCAGCGCCAGCGCCGCCAGTGGCAAGTACATCCGCCGCTCGACGACCAGGATATTGAGCGGCATAAGGGTCGTAGGGAGCAGCACCACCGCTATCCAGAACAGGGCGAAGCCGGGGATGTGGTCGCGTCCGATCCACCCCAACAGGGCCAGCGACAGGACCAGCCCACTCCCGGCCAGTACGGCCCCCTCGCCCAAGCGCGCCGACTCGAAGAACTGGTGCTCGACATTGAGCGGCCAGGGCAGTGCCACTAGCTGGGCGTAGAAGGCAGGCGTCTTGGACTGGGTCAATAGCTGGGTGGTCCAATCGCGGACCGGGGCGGCAAGGGATCCGCCGAGAAAGCGATTGTAGGTTATGAGCCCGATATAACCGGCCCCGACCGCGGCGAAGGGCGCGTAGTAGCGCCAGGGCTTCTGTCCCCCGCCCAGCCAGCGGTCGTGCGCCCAGAGGACCAGCGGGGCGGTCAGCACCACCGACTTGACCAGCAGCCCCAAAGCGTAGCAGGCAACGGCGCCCGAGCGGCGGTCGCGCAGGTGGAGCAGGAAGGCAGCCAGATAGAAACAAGCCCCCAGCGATTCGGAGCGACTGCTGATATAATTCACCGGTTCGCCGGCCAGCGGGTGCGCGGCGAAGAACAGAGCGCTGACGAGGCCCGCCCGCGGATCGGCGACCAGCCGGGCGCCAATCGCCCCGATCAGCAAGCTCGCGCTGAGGTGAATCGCCAGATTGACCAGCAGAAAGCCCAGGGGCTGGTAGCCGTGTACCGCGTATTGGACGGCATAGGTAACCAGGAGCAAGGGCCGGTACATTTTCTTCTCGGCATCGCCCGAGAACATCGCCGGGTCGGTGAAAAATACAGGCACATTGCCGAGCGAACGGATGTGGGGATTCTCCACCAGCGAGTGAAAATCGTCGTAGTGGAAGGCGCCGCCGCCGAAGTTGCAATAGCACAAGACGCACACCAGCGCCACCAGCGCCTTGTCCCGCCCGTTCATGGCCGTTCCTCCAGCGCCTGGCGCCGGGCGACCACCCGCGTCGCGTACTCCGGATCGAGGGCCGCCGCGCGGTCGTAGGCCGCTTGCGCCTGGTCGATCTCGGCCC
>PBOD01000025.1 GCA_002724215.1 Gemmatimonadota bacterium
GGTAACCACCGCTCCGGGGTGGTTGACCTCGCTGGCCGAGCCGATGCCGTAGAGCCCGGGCTGGTCGGTGAGGACTTTGACGATCACCCACATGCCATTGCGGCGGGTGCGAATACAGCGAACTTCCTTTATCTTGGCCATTAAGACCCTCCTTTAGTAAATTTGAATCTGAATTCTCTCCAGCGATTGATCTCGACGAGGACCGCCCATGACCGCCTTCCAGCCCTATGCCACCCTCGAAAACTACATCGGCCGCCGCCTGCTCTTGCTGCTGGCAGCCCTGGCGCTGATCGACATCGCCATCCTGCTCAGCGTATCGATGAGTACTATCCTCTCCGGCATGGGCGGCGGCACTCAGGAGATCGTGCGCACCCGCGCCTTCGAAATCCTCAACAATCGGGGTCAGCCCGTTCTCGTCGCCACCTCCGACCAGCTCCAGAACGGCGTGCTGTGGGTCGGCGCGCCCAACGGCCAGGGCGGCGTCAGCCTCAACACCGACGCCTCGGGCAATGGCTTCTTCGTCGTCAACACCGCCACCGGCGTACCGCTGGTCTCGGCCGTTACCAGCGATCTCGACGGCGGTGCGCTCCAGGTTTACAGCGCCCAGGGCGAGCAATTAGCCTATCTCGGCGCCAGCGACACCGGCAGCGGCCACCTGACCCTCCACGACAAAAACGGCACCATGCTGGTATTGGCCGGCGAGGACCAGGGCAGCGGCCTCTTTATGGCCAACAATACCAGCGGCACCAATATCTTCCTGGCCGGGGCCGATTCCTCGCAAAACGGCGGCCTGCTGGTCAACAGCCGCACCGGCACCAATCTCATCTACGCCGGCTCCGGCACCTCGGGCAACGGCGGGCTGCACATCAACTCCTTCACCGGCAAGAATCTCATTTTCCTGGGCGCCGACGAGGCCAACAACGGCGCCGTTGGCATCTGGGACCATCAGGGCCAGGGCAGCGTCCTCAAGAAGTAGTAGCGCGCCTGCGCGCTGCCGGGGAATGAGTGATATTACACCTATCCCGTCAATCCGCCAATGGGTGACTTGTTTGACACAAGTAGCCCCCTCTCCCCCCATATTCGACTTTTCGTAGGATTCCATACCGAAATACGCGCGTGTGGTGCAGGACTCTCGCAGGTTTCCCCGCAGCGGATTCAATCGACTATTTGACGGGAAGTTAAAAGGACCTTTGCCCCCTTCGGGACCACGCGGGATAACGGGGCGAAAATGGGCCACGGGTAAACCCGCACGAGCCCGTTCACACTTTTGGCTAACGAGCCACACGCACCTAGCGGCCCGTTATCGCCCTCGCCTTTTTCCTCGCCGCCGGCAGCGGCCTAGCCCTCGATTGCGAAAGCTGCCTGCCCCAATTGTACCTACGCGATCGCTTCCGGTGCCGACCCCGACGCCAGTTGCGCCCCCGCCGCCAGATATTCCTCCCGCACCTCCTGCGGAATCGTCCGCCACACCAAGAAGCGCTTGCGCAACACATTCAAAAAGCTGGTATTGAGCCGCTGCCAGCTCGCCACATCGCCGCTGACCCGCTGCAGGTGCATCTCGATGCGATAGATCCCCGGCATGTCCTCGGTCGGCAGGGTCCGCAAGAACACCCGTTGACTCACCCCCAAGTCATAGGGCGCCAGCCATACCATCAGCTCCAGTAGGTAGACCGGATCTTCGCCGCCCTTTTCCATGTGAAAATCTACGCCTTCGGTCATAAAATCACCGACGGACCCTTCGCCGTACGACGAAAACACCCGGTGCAAATACGCGCAGGAGCCTAATGCGTCGCCCTTGCCCAGCGTGAAGGGAAAGTCGAAGCGCCAATCGTCGCCTTCGGGATCGGGAAATTCCCAGCGCCGGGTCACGTCCGGCACCGACATATTGGCCGCCTTGCGCGCCGGATACAGCGTCGACAGCACCACCGCCACCATCACCACCAGCGTCGAGAAAATCGCCGACAGCGAAGAGTAGTTGAGAAACATCCCGCCCAAGAGCTCGTAACGCGTCAATAGCAGGGTCGTCGTCTGTCCGACCAGATAGCCCAGTACTGCACCGACGATGGCGAAGACCATCGCCTCGGCAATAAAGAGCGAGGCTATGTGGCTCGGCGCCAGGCCCACCGACGAATAGACTCCGATCTCGCCAGAGCGCTCGTAGACCGCGCCCATCATCGTATTGAGCACGATCAGCGAGGCAATTAAAAGGGGAACAAATAGATTGCCCATCCCCGCAAGCGACGCCGACCCCATCGAAGTATAGACCCGCACCCTGTCGCCATCGCCCACGAATAAGGGCACCGCCACCCGCGACACGAATTCCTCTACCATCGCTACCAACGTCTCGCGGTCAGCAAAGCCGGTGATCGCAATAGAGCGCAGCGTACCGCCCAGATCGACCACCTGCTGATAGGGCAAAAGCGCGACATTGTTGGCCAGCAGATGTGTAAAAGTCTCGATCGCGGCAGTATCCATCAGCCGCGGGTCCAGCCCCGCCATCTCCTCCATCTTCTTGGCTTCCGCCACCGTATCGACCGGCATCGGACTCTCGTTGTCCAGATCGCGCAATAAATCGATGGCCTCGCCGTCGATCAGGCCGATGACCGTATAGGCGCGCCCCATCAGCCAGATCTGCGCGCTGCCCACCTCCTCGGGGCCAATGCCGACGATCTCGCCCAGCGCCGCCGGCAGAATACACGCGTCGCGCTCGCCCTCTCTAAACCAGCGGCTCTTGTCACCGACCAGCAAATCACCCAGGCCCATCACATCGCGCTCCACCGGCGTCAGGCCCAGAATCGCCGAGGCGAAGCTCTTTTTGCGCGCGTCCTTGTTGTCGATGTCGATATAGGCGCGCTCGCCAATGATCTTGGAGGTTAGCCACGAGCGCGGCATCACCTGTGCCTGGGCACCAAAGGCGCTCTCGGCGTAGTCGAGCACCGACAACTGCATGCCTTTCCAGCCGCGATCCCTGAGCAATGCCCCTTCGTAACTGGGCGCGTTGGGCCGCGGAATCTGGTAGAACTTGAGATAGCTCTGCACCGAGGTGAACGCCTGCGCGGTAAAGGTCAACAGCGTCAGCGTCACCACCGTCAGCACCGTGCGCAGTTTGCGCTTGCGCAAATTGGAAATGCCCAGCGTCACCGCCGCCGCCGTGGCTGACAAGCGGCCGATATCGGCCTCGTGGACCCCGGCGGCAGCCCTTTTGCGCGTCGCCACGGCGCGGGTGAATCGGCCCAGGATCATCATCAGTGCCGTGCCGCCGATGGCGAAAATCACGAAGGCCAAAAAGATGATATAGGGCGAGCTGCTCAGCTTGAAAGCGGGGTGGATAAAGCGCATGATTAGAAAGATGGCCAGGAAGAAGAACGCCGCCCCCGCCACCTGGCGCCGCACGTCGGCGAAGCCGAAAAACAACCGCTCGCAACAAAACGAAAAGGGCAACAATAGCGCGAAGTAGAATATCACGCCATAGACCGTGTCGTCGGCGGTCGATTTGATATCTGGATAGCCGCGGCCTTCCAGACCCCAGGCCTTGCGCGTAGATCGCTTGAACTCGCTATAGCGCCGGGCCTGCAAGTGCTCCTCGGCCTCCAGCAATGCCACCCGCGCCTCCTCGTGCAACCGCATGAACTTGTCGTTGCGCACGCCGTAACGGGCCAACTGTTTAATGCGCACATCGTCCAAAACCCACATGTCCCGCGCCGCCGCATAGCCGGGGCGCAACACCACGCCCTCATCTATATTGTATCCCATGCCCAGCGCCGTCTTGATCGTCTGCTCGTCGACCTCCTCCGGCTCCACCGGATCGGCCACCCACGCGGCCGGCGCGCCACTCAAGAGATAGCGTACCCCGAATAGGCTCGTACTCATTAGCGCCTTGACCTGCGTACCCGGCTTGGCGTAGACCACCGAGGCCAAAGTCACCTTGCCCTCCTCGTTGCCCTGCTTCTCGACGAAATCCGCGCCCCACGACTGCGGCACGCCGTCGCGTTCATCGAGCACCGTCATGTGGTCAAGCACCGATAAGTAGCGCGAGTCCACCGTCTCGAACAGACTCAGCGCCCGACACTTGAACAGCACCTGCAGCATCTCGTTTTCCCACCAGCCCCAGGCGTGAATCATCGGATAGGTCTCATTGCCCTCCTGGCCCATATCCGGCGCCGAAGTGATCTCGCCCCATTCGTCGATCTCGTAGGCCTTGATGGTATTGTCGAGCTTGTTGCGCATGATGTCGAACTTGAATCGACCTTCGGGATCGGCCTGCTGCGCGATCAGCGTACGCACCCCGCCGACCGAGTTGGGACCCAGTTGCTGGTAGGTCACCAGCGCCTGCGGCACCGGTTTCTTGGGCACCGCGAAGTTGACATCGCGATCAAACCAGTAGATCGCGCCCGACAGACTGTGGCCGTAGTCCTCCAACTGGAGCTTGGTCGGCTTGAGTAATTCGGTGTCGCGGCCCGACCACGCCAGCATCGCCGCCAGGGTGCGGATCTGCCGCGTGAGATTGTCCATATTCATCGCCGCAGGCACGTCGAGTGGGGTGTCGATGCGCTCGCGAGCGTCGTTGGCCGTGGCCAGCGCCAGTGCCTTCTGTCCGACGAAGGCGGCGGCCTCGCTGGAAAAAGCCAGCGGAATCGGCAAGAAATTCTTCCAGGTGCGCTTGGGCGGGGCGATGCCCTCGTAGTGCCGCGTGCTGTCGGCAAAGATCTCCTCGACCACCAGGCTCAGGCGCTTGGAGTAGGGCGTGAGCATGTATTTGACGTAGTTGTCCGTAGTCCACTTTGGATTGTAAAAGGTACCCATCCCGAAGCTGGCCGTGCGGTCGGCGTGGCTGGAGAGGTCCAGAGAGAGCATCAAGTCGAAGTCGATGCGGTCCGCGTCGCTGATCCGCTCCTGAAAATAATCGCTGCGGCGGCTGTGGCGGTAGAGGAAGTCGTTTATGCCTGCTAAACCTTGGAAGTGCGCCGAGGTCGCCAGAAACAAAATCGAATAATGCGGGCGACGCTCCTGGAGCGCCTCAATCAACTGCAGCATCGCCACGATGCCCGCCGCGTTTTCCGCGCCCGGCGCCAGCGCTGGCACCACCGAGATAGCATCGTAGTAAGCCTGGATGACAATGGTCTGGTCTTTCCACACCAGCGGCTTCTCGCGACTCTTAGCCGGCAGCATCTCGCTCGAGCCGGGCAGCCAGCCGTAGATATTGCGCGCCTCGACACCCTCCCAGTCCATCTTGGCCGCGACCAGCGCCTCCACCGACCCACGCTCGAGCGCGGCGAGCAATTCGAGCGCATCTTCCCGCTCGATCCAGAAGCGCGGGATATCGACCGATACTTTTAAGAATTTGTCCGCCGCCTGCTCGCGATTGACACCGCCATTGTCGTAAAAGATGACAGCCCTCGCTCCCAGCGACGCCGGGTTGAGATAGTTTTGCCCGCCGTCGAAGTCCAGCAGCACCACCGCGCCCTCCACCTGCTGCCCGTCGAGTGATTCGAGCTCTCCCTTGCCGCCGTAGATTAGCGGCCCGGCGATACCGCCCTCTGGCAGCGACGATGTCCGCACGCCATTCGGCCACAGACAGTGGAGCGGCTTGCGCTCGCCATTGGCAACGATCTCCGCCCCCCTATCGAGCGGCACCGCCACCTCAAAGCCCTCACTCTCAATCCCCTCCAACCCCAATTCCGCAAAGCGCCGCTTAACGTATTCGTAGGCCTGCCTTTCTCCCGGATATCCCGGCACCCGCGACCCAAACGCCGCAAAGCGCTCAATCTCCGCCGCCACTTCGTCCGTCCTGATGCTACCGACCAACGCGCGAATTTCCTCCGCCGCGTCAGCGCTAACCAGCTTCGCCGCCACCGGCTTGTCCGGCTCCCAACCGAAAAAACCATTGACCGCCCGGCTGACCGCCCCCGGATCGCCGAAGCCGACCACCGCGATCATCGCCGCAGCGAAAGCCAGAAACACTCCATTTAATACCTTAGACATGTGCCATCACTTTATCTGGATGATCTTTGACCGTAAATCTATTGCAGCGTCGGAGAGCGAAACGAGGGTACGTCGCAGAAGCAACGGAACTGCCCGCACTCAGTCCGTCCACTTCAAGTTCGGCCCCAATATACGCCTTCGCAACCACACCCTCAACCGTGGAAATACGCGTGCCCCTCGCCCATAAAGCAGAATATATCCACTAGATAAGAAATCCCGATCCCGAGGAAATATCCCGCGATCAAACCCATAAAAAACGGCCGCGCGTTGCGATAGGCGCTAATCCCCCCATAGCGCATAATCGAACTCTTGCAAATCCACGCCAGAAAGACCGAAAAAACGATCAGCCGCGTCATCCACAAAGGCGCCACCGTTATCCCCACCGGATGCAATGGCCACCAGTGGAAGCGATATTGCAAAAAGGCCAGCAGCGAATATACTACCATTCCGATCCCAAAATACGACAGCTTGTTCCAATCGGTCGGCCACGGCTCGTTGAAGTGGCGGATTACCCCGTTGAAGGCCATGCCGCCAGCGCCGCCGCCGGCGACAAAGTACCAGGACCCGAAATTGCCCGCGCCGTACTTATAACACAGCGTCAACAGGAAATACAGACAGGACGTAAAGCCCACCACCACCGCCAGGCCCAACGCCAGTGCCATCGAGCGCCGCAGCTTGTAAAGCTCGCCCAAGCGCGCCGCGTGCGCCGCCGCCGGCATAAAGATCGACTGCACATCCCCGAACCAAGAGTAGGAAATGCCCAGGGCGACCAGATTGTGCCCGCCGACACTGGTGCCGGTAATCGCCAGCGCGAAGGCCTGTGCCCCCACTGGCGGTGTAAGAAAGTATACCCCAGCCTGGATCACGATTCGCGTGATCCCGTAATAGGCGACCAGCACCCCGGCAATAAACAGCGCGGCGATGTGCAAATCCATTCCCGAGCGCCACAGCCAGGCAACGATGTAGACCATGCCGATGATAAAGCCATAGACCGCCGTGCGGTACGAAACCATCTCCTCGCCATCATCGATCGTCTGCTCACCACCGAATACCTGCCGTAATACCGCCTTTACATGCCTGCGCGCCATCCACAGGCTGATCAGCACCATCGCCGTAAACCCGCCCCAGGCCTGCCAGGACAAAGACTGCATCCCCCACACGAAGGCATCGGGACGGGTCACGTCATAGCCAATGCGACGGGTGACGCCCTCCTGCACCACCGCTACCAGATAGAAGAACACCACGCTGAACGACACGCTGGTACTGACCAGATACATAAAGCCGATCACCGGAAAGTAGAGCATCAGACTGATGGTCGGAAATTCTCGGCTCAACTGCAGATTGACCGCGTGGTTGAAATTGAGTTTGGGAAAGCCGATATAAAACGAGCCGAT
Source organism: Gemmatimonadota bacterium (assembly GCA_002724215.1). Taxonomy (GTDB): domain Bacteria; phylum Latescibacterota; class UBA2968; order UBA8231; family UBA8231. Next base: position 7,377 of record PBOD01000025.1, read on the forward strand.
GATATTGAAGAGAATCATCCCCGCCGGAATCGCCACCCCCACCCAGAAGCCCGTGGTCCGCAGAATCGGCCGCCCCCCGTCGTCGATGAGCAACCGCGGCATCTCCATCAGCGGAAATACCAACCGCTCGTGCTCGACCCACTGCCGCCGAAAAATCACCACCAGGCAAAAGCAAACGAAGTAGACTGTCAAAATCAGACTCAACAACCAGAACAACGGCCCGAGCCACGCCTCGAAGGGAATCGACTGCCCCTTGGGCAGCCCCTCGTAAAACCAGCGCATGGCATCGCCGTCGGGTGCCGGCACCATCCAATTCGGCAAATAGGGATGAATATTTCCCGCCCAGTCATTCTCAGGCGTAGCCCCGTAATAGGGCGACGCCAGGATCGACAGCACCGTCCCGACGATAAAGGTCGGAATCCCCGTCGCCGCCAGCCCCATAATCACAATCACCGCCAGTTCCGCCGGTCGCAGCGCCCACCCCTCTCGCACCCTCCGCACCAGCGCATTGGCCAACCAGATCGCCACAAAGCAAAACCCCGCACTCGTCGGAAAATAAGACCACGTAATCTCCGAAGACCGCACCATCCAGATCGAATAGGGCGCCCCCATCACCACCGCCAGAACCACGGCAATACCCAGAATCGCCGAACGAAGCGTCATAACCCCATCTCCGCCCTACAATCAATAATCCACATCTTTAATAATTTCTTTTATATTATAAAACCGACAGACTTAAAATAACTCAAGGTGGGCCGAGGGGTAGACCCGTAGCGGTGTCGACGTAGAATTTCACAGGAAGTGAAATTCTGCTTCGCTCCCTCGGAGTGGCGCAGGACAGCGCCACGAGAATGAGCGAAGGGTCTACCCCTCGGCCCACCGCAAGATTAGCGGAACGACCGCATGCCCTACGCCATCGCCCTTCTTGCTTTGCTCACGGCCTGCTCCACCAGCACCGGCCCCGACACCCCCACCTCTCTCTGCTCCAACATCCCCAACACCATCTGCACCTACGCCGGCACCGGCAACGCCGGCTTTAACGGCGATGGCCGCCCCTTGCTCGCCTCCACCCTCTATTGGCCCGTCGACCTCACCATCACCCCCGCCGGCACCACCTATATCCTCGACTGGAACAACCACCGAGTGCGTCGCGTCGATCCCGACAGTACGCTGACCACGGTCATCGGCACCGACTTCGTCGGCGACGGCCCCTACGACCAATCCGACCTGACGGCGCCCGGCGCCGCGGGCACCACGGTCCATCTCAACCACCCGACCCACCTGCTGCCGCTCGCCGACGGCACGCTGCTGCTGACCGCCTGGCACAACCACAAGCTGCGCCGCTACGACCCCGCCACCGGCCTCGTGCAGGTCATCTGCGGCTCCGACCCGGGCTTCGCCGGCGACGGCGGTCCGGCGCGCGACGCACTCTTGAGCCAACCGCCGCAGACGGTCCAGAGCCCCGACGGCAGCCTCTATATCCTCGACCAACGCAACCAGCGCGTGCGCAAAATAGACCCGCAGGGCATTATCACTACTGTCGTCGGTGACGGCACGGCCGGTTTTGCCGGCGACGGCGGCGACCCTCTCAATGCGCAGTTGCAACTGCCGGCCGGGTCCAATCCTCCGCCGGCCGGCGGCCTGGCTTTCGGGCCCGACGGACAGCTCTATATCGCCGACGCACTCAATCACCGCATCCGCCGCGTCGACTTCCCCGCGGCAGTGATCGAAACCGTCGCCGGCAACGGTACGGCAGACTTCGCCGACGGCCCGGCACTGGCAGCCGCCTTCAACAATCCGCGCGACCTCGCCTTCGGGCCCGACGGACGGCTCTATATCGCCGATGAATTCAACCACCGCATCCGCGTCCTCGACCTGGGCGCAGGCACCCTCACGACAATCGCCGGCAACGGAGAAGAGAGTTTCTCAGGCGACGGCGGCGCCCCGGCAGACGCCGCCCTCAACCGACCCGCCGGCCTCGCTTTCGACGCCGATGGACAACTCTATATCGCCGACACCTACAACCACCGCATCCGCCGCGCCTCCCTGCCATGACCCACCTATTATTCCTGCTCGTCTTGGCATTTCTAAGCGCCTGCGGCTCGTCTCCCGCCAGCGTCGGCTCAGGCCCCTATAGCCGCATCGAAACCTACGCCGGCACCGGCGCAGCGGGCAAAGGCCCCGACGATGCCGCGCTGCGCCAGGCCACCTTCTACCTGCCGCTCGACCTGACCTTCGGCCCCGACAGCCGCCCCTATATACTCGACTGGAACAACCACCGGGTGCGCGTGGTCACCAGCGGTCGCGTCAGCACCCTGATCGGCACCGGCGAATTAGGCGACGCGCCCCCCGGTCCGGCCCGCGAGATCGGCCTCAACCACCCTACCCATATCTCCTTTGATCTGCAGGGTCGGCTGGTGCTCTCGGCCTGGCACAACTCGATGATCCTGCGCTACGACTTCGCCACCGACCATATAGAGCCCATCTGCGGCAATGGCGAACGCGCCTATGGCGGCGACGACGGCCCGGCCGAACTGGCCCTGATCAACTTGCCCAGTTCCACCGCCTTCGACCCGGCCGGCCGCATGTACATCTCCGACCAAGAAAACCAGCGCATCCGCGTGGTCGATCTCGACGGCACGATCTCCACCGCCGTCGGCACCGGCGAGCCGGGCTTCTCCGGCGACGGCGGTCCCGCGCACAAAGCCCGCATCTACGCGCCCATCGGCCAGGCCGCCCCACCCACCAGCCGCATCGCCATCGACGACCGCGGTACCCTCTATATCGCCGACACCTTCAACAACCGCATCCGCAAAGTCGACTACGCCACCGGCGTCATAACCACCATCGCCGGCAACGGCGAATTTCCCCCCAACCCGCGCGGTGCCGCAGACGAGGGCGTATCGGCACTCGCCGTCTCGCTCTACTGGCCCTGCGACGTGGCCATCGACTCCGAGGGCCGGGTGTTCTTCGCCGATACCTTCAATCACTGCGTTCGCCAGATCGACCTCGACGGCACCATTACCACCGTCGCCGGACAGTGCGGCCAACCCGGCGACCAGGGCGACGGCAGCCATCCGCAAAAAGCTCTGCTCAGCCGTCCCTACGGCATCGAACTCGACCGCGACGACAATCTCTATATCGCCGACACCCGCAACCACCGCATCCGCCTGATTCGCAAATGAAATACCTCCCGGGTTTGCTGCTCTTGGCACTCTGCNCCTGCAGTTCTCCCGCGTCCACGGACGATCCCCTGCTCTTCCCCGCGCATTTCGCCCGGAACTACACGCCAGTCCGCGACTGCCGCCTCAGCAACGCCCACGACATGCACTTCATCACCGTCGCCGCCAATGCCGCGGCAGTGGCAGCCTATCGCGACGGTCAGTATCCCCTGCCCGCGGGCTCGATACTGGTCAAAAGCCTGCACGACGATCCCGACTGCGCCACACCANTAGGCTATGTNGCCATGCGCAAAGACGCCGACTGGGTCTGGCAGCAGACCGCCGCCGACTTCTCCAATCGCACCACCGGCGCGCTGCAAAGCTGCATCGCCTGCCACCAGCGCTGCGCCGACCGCGACTTCACCTGTACCGACCCCTGATTCACTCCGGCGCGTTCCCTTCGATCACCACTGCCCCACCAAAGCCCCCCGCCATCAGCCGCTCCGCCAATGCCCGCGCCTGCCCTGTGGGCAAGCGACCATTATTGCTGACGATCAAATCCGCCCCCACATAATCGACCCCGCGCAACCCGTCCAGGCTCTCCAATGCCCCATTCCCGCTCACTTCCAAGAAATCTCGCACCCGCGCCAGCCGGTGCAAGCCCTCCAAACTCTTCAGCGCGTCATTGAACCAAATGTCCACACTCCCCTCGATCGCAACCAGCCGCACCATATCGGCCAGTGACACCAACGACTCATTATTGACGAGTGCCATTCCGCCACCAACAAAAGCCAAACTCTCCAAGCCCTGCAGCGACCGCAGCGCCTTATTTTCAAAGATCAACAGCCCTTCGACTACGTGCACAGGCTTGCCCGCCACCGTCCCCACAGGCGCTGCGATTGCCGTCCCCAAGCCCGCTCCCACGCTCTCCAACCCCTCCAATCCACGCAGATTCTCCAACGCCTCATTAAACCATATTTCCACACTGCCCTCTACCCGCTGCAAGCCCTCCAAACCCTCCAGCGAAACCAGTTTGCTCCCGACGATCTGCAGATCGCCATCGATCACATAGGCCTTGCCCCCCCTCTTCCCCAACGCCTCGATATCCGCCCGCGTCTCAATGACAAACCCCCGCTCGAACACCGTCGGCGGCGCCGAGTCTTGCCCACACCCCACCAGCAAAAGCAGCAAGCCAACCCACCTCATCCCCCGCACCGCAGCATCCCGCCCTCCCAATCGCGAATTAACCCCCTCAAAAATCCCGCGCACACCGCAACCCAATATCTATATCCGTCAACGCCGGGTGATAAGCCACCCGATGCGCCGCCGGCAAAGAATCCGCCTCAAACCACCACGACCCCCCCCGCAACACCCCGAACTCCCCCACTACCGGCCCNNGCGGATTNTCGCGCGGACTCCGCGCATAGTATCCCTCGTCGTACCAATCCGCCACCCACTCCCACACATTCCCCCCCATATCGGACAGCCCGTAAAAAGAANCCCCGCTCGGATGCCCGCCCACCGGCTCGGTCGCCGTCCCCGCCCCAACGCGGTAATTCGCCTCGTCGCCCACCAGTTCGTAACCCCACGGATAGATCCGACCGTCGGTCCCGCGCGCCGCGTATTCCCATTCGGCCTCAGTCGGCAGCCGCAACNCGGCCCAGGTGCAGTAATCGACGGCGTTCTGGCGGTTCATGCAATTGATGGGATGGGTGTCGTCCTGAAAGCCGTCCCAGTTGCAACTGGGCGCGTAGATCGGATCCTCGCAGCCGCCGGCCTCGACGCAGACCCGGTACTGCCCGACAGTCACTTCGAACTGGTCGATATAGAAGGCGTCTAANGACACCGCATGTGGCGGCCGCTCGTCAGGCTCGCCGGCGTCCCAGCCCATGACGAAGGTTCCCTCGGGCACCAGGATCATCGCCCGGTCGGCAGGTGGNGGGCGCGGGGATNCTGNATCGGGGGGAGAGGGTGCGGAGACAGGCGGGGGGGCCTCCACAGATGCGCTAAACGGCGCGGTAGCACCGCCACCGCCACACCCCAACGCCAGCAGCGCGAGCCACGCGATCGCCCATCGGAATNCCATGGNTATGCCCTTAGAACACGACCTGTGACACCGCCTTGGAAATCAGCGCGATGGCGATCGAGGTCATGCCGATCAACCCCACCCCA
>PBOD01000206.1 GCA_002724215.1 Gemmatimonadota bacterium
AGACCCTGGGGCTCAACGCCGCCGCCCCGCTCACGGTCACCACCAAGGTCGATTACCAGATCCACCCCATCGACGCCGAACGCGCACTAAAGCTCGGTCTGGCGCGCCGCACCGATATGCAACGGGCCGAAATCTTCGAACAGATTCGCGAGCTCGACCTGGAGGACGCCCAGCGGCGCAATGGCCTCAACGCCAATCTCAATGCCAACCTCAGCCTGCGCGGCCGGGGCGACGACGTCGGCGATATCAGCCGCAATTTCGAGCGCAACCGCTGGGGAGTCAGCATTCAGATGAACATGCCGCTGGTCGATGGCGGCCAGCGCCGCGCCAGCCTCAGCCAGGCCCGCATCGCCCTCGAGCAAAGCCGCATCTCCCGCAAACAGCAGCGGCGCCAGGTCATTCGCCAGATCCGCGACGCTACCCGCAGCCTCGCCGAGGCCGAACGCCAGATCGAACTGCGGCAGGCCGCGCTGGAGGTGGCAGCCCGCACCTACGATGTCGAGCAGAGCCGCTTCGAGCTCGGCCTGGCCGACAGCCAGCAACTGCTCCAGGCCCAGGGCGATATGACCCAGGCCCGTCTCAACGCCTTAGACGCCGTTATCGACTATCAACGCGGCTTGAAGAATGTGCGCGTGGCGACGATGGCGGAGCTGGAGGAATTGGCCCCTTAACCGATGCAAACGAACGTACAAACGGGCCCGGATTCCATGCCAAGAGAATCCGGGCCCGTTTGTCTGCTATCTGGAGCGTCTACTTATCGTCGTTCGATTCCATCAGCGGATGCGAAAACTCCTCCATATCCTCGCCGAACATCCGCCGCGGGCGCAACCGCGTATAGGACGGGATCTGATTTTGCTCCTCGGCCTCCTGGCAGGACACGCAGAGCCGGGCGGTGGGCAAGGCCTCTAGCCGCAGTTTCGGAATGAAGGGATTCATCGGGTTCTGCGACTGCTCGGGCACCTGCAAACAGGCTTCGCATTTGCCGTAGGTATCGGTTTCGAGCTTCTCCAGGGCCAGCGTTACATCTTCGAGCTCGCGGCGCTCGGTGTCGCCCAGAGCCACCAGTAACTCCATGGCCCCCGCCTCGACCGCGCGGTCGAGATCGTCAGCTTTGGGATCTTGCAGTTCGTCGATCTCGTGCTCGGTGCCGTCGAGATCGCTGAACAACTCGGCCCGCCGCGCCAGAAGTATCTTTTTGATCTTCTCTCTGTCCCGCTTGTTAAGCGCTACCTTTTTGGCCATTGTCGCCTCCTTCTTTGACGGCTCGAGAGCCAGTAGATCACCGTTTTTTTAAATGCCTGCCGTCTCCAGCCGGTAGACCGCCGTGCCCAGCGGCTCTAGTGCGGCCGATAGCCGGCCGGCGCCCAACGCCGCCGCGGCAGCCCCGTATAAGGGGTGGACCCGACTCACCGGCGGCAGACCGTCCAGGCGCATGTCGAGCCGCCTGGGCACCGCCTCGACATTGACGGCAAACACGTAATAATCGCTTTGATATTCTCGCACCGCTACTTCCACGCCCGCTCCACCGCCCTTGGCGACGGGATGGTCTGGCTGGACCAAAACGGGCGCCAGCTCTGACATCTCGGCGGCCAACGCCTGCACCTCGCGCCACAAGGCGGGCGGCTGGATGGGGCGATCTTCCTCGCGGCAGTAGCGGTAAAAAAATACGCCACGCGCGCCCTGGACCAGCCCCTGATAGGTCATGTTGCGCACCTCCGCCGCCGTCGGTGCCCGGGGCCAGTGCTCGACCCCGCCAAAGGCCTGCGCCACCAACCAGACCGGCTTGCGCCCCAACGAAGTCCAGCGCGCCTGCGCCACGTAGTCGCGCACCCGGGTGATCGGGTAGCGCGGGACCGGGTAGACATCGACGGCCAGAATATCGCTGGCCGCGGCATAGGCCGCATAGGTATGCGGTCGATTATTAACCAGATAGACGGGATGGTAGGGGTCCAGTTCCCGAATCAGCCCGTATATCGCCTCCGCCGCAGCGGGGTCCATCTTGGTTTCGTCCGGCTCGTCGACCAGATACCAGGCCAGTAGCGCCGGATGCTGTCGGTAGCGCTCGACCGCCGCGGCAATCGCCCGATAATCGGGCTCGGGCTTTAGCCGCGCAAATTCGGTCAATTCGAGGAGGATCTGCATCCCCTCCTCGGCCGCCGCGTCCATTAGTTCGGCGACCTCTTCGCCCCGGAGCTTGTAGAAATAATCCCCGGAATTGAAGTGCCAGCGCCGCGCCTGACCGAGCATGTCAGCGTGCAGCCAGTAGAGCCCGACCGGAAAAAAGGGCGCCCCATCGACGAGCAAGGTCTGGCTGAACTGGTCGATCTTGACTTCCCGCTGGGCCGCAGGGAACTTGTCGCAGACGACCTCCAGCACATCGACGCCGGCGACCGGGTCACGCACCAGCGCCACCAGCTTGTAACGCCCCGCCGGCAATGCCGCGGCAGCGAAAACCCCGCTAGCTTCCCGCCCGATCACGTTCAAATCGACGCGGCTGATTACTTCGGCGCCGCGCCACAACTCGACTGCCACCCGGTGCGGCGCCTGCTCGAGCAAGTTGCGCTGCAGGCGGAAGCGAATCGCGTCCTCACCGGTGTAATACGAGCGATCCGCGGTCAATACCCAGGCCGGCCGTGCGTAGAGCGGCAGCGCCTCGTGGGCATGGACCTGGACGCCGCGTGCCGCGTCGTAGAGTCGCAGCGTCACGCGGTGCATCCCGGCCTCGGCCAACCGATACGGCAGGGCGTAGCGGCCAGGTAGCCCGGCGGGTACCTGCAAGCGGTGCTCGACCCTGTGCTGCCCCCCCGAAGGCGCTTCCCACTCGAGTACGGCCAGCAGCGGCCGCGCGCCGCGACCCGGCTGGAACAGCCGCAANCCGAGCAGGTTGTCGCCGACTACCGGTGGCGCGGCAAAAAAAACCTCGACCGTCGGNGCTGCCGGCGCCGATTTGCCGATCTGGCCGCAGGCGGTGAGCGCCAGCAAAANAAAGCAAAANNGCCGGGAGATCCCCCCCCTCGGCCAATACCAGCGCGACAAGCGAATCGAGCCGCGCCTCAAAGCTCCTGGCCGGCCTGCTCGGTCTCGAGGGAGCGCAGGCGGTCGCGGAGCGAGGCGGCCAGTTCGAATTTATCCTCCGCGACGGCGGCTTGCAGCTCGGCGGCGAGCCGCTCGCGGGGCGAGCGCGGGCGGTTGCTCTCTACTTCGGTTTCCCACTCGCGCAAAAACAGCAGCTCGGGGCAATCGTCCAATTGGTCCAGCTGGCCTATTTTCTCGAGAAAGGCCTCGATCTCGACTATACCCTGGCGAATCTCCGCCACGGCCTCGCCGTGCGCGTCTTTATCGAGGAAAGCCAAAGCTCGGGCCTGCACCCTGTGTGCGGTGACGAAAACCCGATACTGCTCGGCCAGCTGGCGATCTTCGTCGTTTTCTGCATAGTCATAACACATGTCGAGGATCGCCAGATTGTGGCGGGCATCTTCCTCGGCGCGCTGGTATTCCTTGAGCTCGAAAAAACTGATGCGGCGCCAGTAGTATTTCATCGCTTCCTGGGCCAGATCCCAGCAATCCTCGCGCGACAGGCTGAAAGCCCCCGGACCGCGCTCGTCTTCCCGCTGCTGCTTTTTTTCCAGATAGTAGTCGAGCAGCGAGGTATGGCCGTGGGGCCTGATGGCATCGGGCCGACCGCTCCACTCCAACTGCATCAAACCCAGGTCCATGCGGATCTGGATTTTCTGACCGCCGTTGCCCCCCTCAATCTTGCGCACGCTCAACTCACCAGGCGCGTATTCCCACCCGCCGAGGATCGGGCCGATATCGCTGTCCATAATTGCTAAAAACCTTGAAAAATTCTAAGCTTAGGTCGGTTTTTCTCGGCTGAGATCGACCTATTATATAGGATCGGAATGCTTTTGTCAACTACGGCTCAATGGCCGTAGAATCGACCTCTGCAGGCGGTGCAACGCCCCTTATTTCGGCGATGATCGCCAGCAATTCCTTGCGCAGCGTAGGCGTCATCCGCTGCCGATCCATATAGTGCTCGATCGCCGGAATCGCGTCTTCCCCGACCCTGACCAGGGCGGCGTGGGTCAGGTCGCGCTCGTCCTCGGTAGAATCGTACTGCATCTGGCTGGGCTCGATCGGCGTGCCGAACATGCTGATCCGCGGCTGCCCGCCCTCGCCGAAGGGATCGAGCCCCACGCCCGGATAGTGGCGCGGCCCCCTGGTGCTGTCTCCCAGCGCCCCCAGCGGCCCGTAGGGATAGGTCTGCTCCTCGCCGGTGAAGACGCCCTTGAGGGTCCGCTGCTCAGACCGCAGAGTCAAAATGTCGTAATAGCTGAGGGCGTTGACCAGGATTTCGCCGGCCTTGGGCCCGCCCAATTCGCCCAGCGCCTCGACCGCCGCCATGCGCAATTCGCCGTCGGCGGTATTGAGCGAGCGGTCGAGCAGACGGCCGATGTCGGGCGTGGCGCTCTGATCGCCGATGGCGCCCAGAGCGCGCAGCGCATCCTGCTTGAGCGTGGTGCGCTGGTCGAAATCCTGCAGCGCCGCCTTCAACACCGGCACCGCCCGCACGTCGCCGACCTCGCCGAGAATTCGCGCGGCCTTGCGCCGCGTGGCATAGGGGTAGTCGGCCCGCGACACGATCTCCATGATCCGGTCCAGTTGGGCGTGGTCGCCCTCCAGGTAGAGCTTGTGCATCTGGTTGACATTGGTGCAACCTGCAAGCAACGCCAAAAGCACTAGCGCCAACGCCGATCGCCTCCCTTGCCGCGAGGCGGCATTTCCTCTATACTCAGTTCCTATTTTTCGCAACGCGCACTCCCGGCAGGAGTTGTAGTGAACGCCGTACAAACGCACGACCGCCAAACCATTCCCGGCATTAAAGATACGCTGGCCGTTTCCAGCGGCAAGGGCGGCGTCGGCAAATCGACGCTGGCGGCCAACCTCGCGGTAGCGCTTGCCAGCCGCGGCTTGCGGATCGGCCTGCTCGACGCCGACATCTACGGCCCCAATATCCCCGGCATGCTCGGCCTCGACGGCCGGCCCGAAATCGCGGGCGATGGCGGACAAATACAGCCGCTTGCGTCGCACGGGCTCAAAGCCATCTCGATGGGCTTGCTGCTCGACGCGGGCACGCCGGTGATCTGGCGCGGGCCGATGCTGGCCAAGATGATCCACCAGTTCCTCTTCAACGTCGCCTGGGGCGAGCTTGACCTGCTGTTGCTGGACCTGCCGCCCGGCACCGGCGATGTGCAGATCACGCTGACCCAGACCGCACCGCTGACCGGCGCCCTGATCGTCACCACGCCCTCCGCCATCGCCCTGGCCGACGTGCGGCGCGGCGTCGAGATGTTCCGCCAGACCGAAGTACCGATCATCGGCCTGGTCGAGAATATGAGCTCCTTCACCTGCAACAAGTGCGGACACGATGAAGCGATTTTCGGCACGGGCGGCGAGCAGACCGCCCGCCAGTTGGACATCCCCTTCCTCGGCAACATTCCACTCGACCCGCTGGCGCGCAGCCAAGCCGACACCGGCACGCCGGTGGTCCAGGCCCACCCCGAAGCCGCCAGCAGCCAGGCTCTGGCACAACTGGCCGGCGCGATCGGCACCCACTACCTGACCGCCTGATGCCGCCCGTCAAAGCCTACCGCACTATCGAGTTCCTCCCCAGCGCCAGCGCGCGTACGCTGCCCATCCTAGCTGAGGATCTCGACCTCTTCCACCGCGCCGATACACCGCAGAACGCCTTCGCCTTGCTCCGAGGCGGCCTCGAGCCACTCGTGCCGAGCAAGCGACAATGAGCGCGGTCGAACTCGCCTGCGTCGGCGCCGGCTATTGGGGCAAAAACCTGGTCCGCGTCTTTCGCGACCTCCCCGACGTAAACCTGCGCCAGGTCTGCGATGCCGACCCCGCTATCCGCGCCGCTGTCGAACGCCAGTACCCCGGCGTCGCCACCAGCGCCGACTACGACGCGCTGCTCGGCGACGAGGCCCTCGACGCAGTGGTCCTCGCCGTCCCGGCCGCGCACCACTACGACATGGCCCGCCAGGCGCTGGAACGCGGCAAGCACGTCTACGTTGAAAAGCCCATGACCCTCGCCGCCGCCGACGCCGCACAATTGGTCGCACTCGCCGACGCGCGCGAACGGGTGCTGATGGTCGGCCACCTGCTCGAATACCACCCCGCCGTCGCGATGCTGCGCGCCCTGGTCCAGGCCGGCGAATTGGGCGACATCTACTATCTGTACTCGCAGCGCGTCAATCTCGGCATCGTGCGCCGCGACGAGAACGCGCTGTGGAGCCTAGCACCACACGATATCTCGGTGATCCTGCACCTGCTCGGCCAGGAACCGGACGCGGTCAGCGCCCGTGGCGAGTGCTATTTGCAGCCCGGTATCGAGGACGTGGTCTTCGTCAATTTGCACTTTGCCGACGGCAAGATGGCCCAGTTGCAATTGTCCTGGCTCGACCCCCACCGCATCCGCCGGCTGACGGTGGTCGGCAGCCGCAAAATGGCGGTCTTCGACGATGTCGAAAGCGCCGAGAAGGTGCGGATCTACGACAAAGCGGCCGAGCGACCCGAGTACGATTCCTACGGCGAATCGATCAATCTGCGCTTCGGCGACGTGGTCATCCCGCGGCTGGAGATGAGCGAGCCGCTCAAACTCGAATGCGAGCATTTCGCCGCTTGCGTGCGGGAGGGCAAAACACCGCTCAGCGACGGCCGCGATGGCCTGCGGGTGGTGCGGGTGTTAGAGGCAGCACAGGCGTCTCTTTCACAAAATGGCGCCCCGGTGGAATTGCGCTAGCGCACCTCAAAGTCCGAGCGCGCCTCGGCGAGGTTGCCGCTCTTGTCCCTCACCTTAAGTAGCAGGCTGTGCGGCCCCGGCGCCAGGTCATTGAGCAGCATGCCGTCCAGGTAGACCTGCACCTGTTTGCTGCTGGAGCCGCGAATGGACACCGCGGAATTACTGCCCAGGCCGCCGCTTTGGCGGATCTGCACACCGGTTTGATCGCGCAGCGTATCCGCCAGATTGGTGATGCGATTGG
>PBOD01000207.1 GCA_002724215.1 Gemmatimonadota bacterium
AATAGCGCCGCAGTAAAATTCTGCAGATCCTCGGCCTGAAAAACAGACATATCGGCTCAACTCCGCTTGAATAAATGGATGGTATATAGCCCATTTGCCTCCCCACCGTCAATCCGGGATGCGACCAGCCAAATCGCCTAATGGCGATCCCCGCACGGAATTTCGCTACTCACCGCACCCCCACCGAATATCGCGACTAATATAACCCTTTGTACATCAGCCACTTATACCCCACTTGCCCCTTTGGCACACCAATTGCATCGTCAATTAAAACACGAATTATCCCGCTGCCACTTATGCCTCAGAACCCAGATATCGCCTTTACCATCACCGAGACGCTAGCCAGCGGCGAGTTGGTCGTCGTCTCTGAGTTGCTGCCCGACCACGGCGCAGTCAGGGAATCCACGGCCCATATCATGGTCCAAGGCGATATCAGCGGCAGCGCGGCACTAGAGACCCGGGGCTCGATCATGGGCAATTTGGCCACGCCCTGCTGCATTCAAGCCGGGGGCGACGTCATCGTCGTGGGCTCGGCGCTCAACGCCCGCATCTCGGCCCGTTCCATACTCATCGGCGGCGAGACCCGCGATTGCCAACTGGGCACCCTCGGTAGCGCCACCATCTTCCACAATCTGGCCAATAGCGAAATCACCCTCGGCGATCTCGGTCCCAACCAGCCTCTCATCCAGAACGCCACTTCCGCGCTGACCCAACTCATCGAACACCGCGATATCCTGACGCGCCAGATCGGCCACACCGCCACCGCCCTGCACGCGATGAGCAAAACCCCGCGCTGTGAACTCAACCTCAACGTCGGCAAGATCATCCGTCACGGCAAAGACGGGATTGTGATTGACCTCAGTCAGTTCTACCAGCACCTGCAAAAGGATATTGGGCAGAATGTGGATTTGGCACTCGGCGAATTTTTCAATAAGGGCGTGCTCGGCGTCATCAGCCGGGTCAATCGCGCCTATTTCACCGCAAACCCCGCCCATGAACGCGTCTTTGTCATATTGATCCGCCAACTGCGAGGACTGGTCAATCTCGTCCGCCAACGCGACCTCCTCCAAGAGCGAATCGACGACGAACGGGAGCAGAGCGGCCAGTTGATCGACCAGTGCACCGACCCGCATCGGCTGCTCGAAGTCCGGGGCCAAATTTACCCCGAAGTCTTGGTGCGCTACAACCGGCCCGATATCGAGTTGGGGGAAATAGGCCACTTCCAGATCAAGAACCGACCGGTCGATCTCGTCATTAGCCACGGCGCAGACCCGGGAGTATACCGCATCCAGCGCCACCGGCACGCCCATACCATGGCGGTCAAGGATCTCCACTGCGTTACCTGCAAACTCGACGCGGACGAACAGATAGAAATCGCACACCTCGACTCCGAACCCGGGGCAACCACGCAAACGCCGTCCCACCGCAATAGCCCTATCCTCGTCGTCGAAGACGCCCTCAAGATGCGCAATTTTATCGTCGCTAGCCTCGCCGCCGTGGGCTTTGACAGGATCGAAGCCGCGGCCGACGGCGAGGCGGGCCTGGCGTTGTTTGAGCGAGCACCCACCGACCTAGTGCTGCTCGAATGGGATCGCATCGGCACCAAGGGGCTCGACGATATGCGCGCATTGCAAAAAGCCGCCATACCCGACGATTTGGCCATCATCGCCATTGCCAGCCGCAACAGCGCAGAGAGCGTGTCCAGCGCCACCCGCGAGGGCGCCGCCGATGTCTTACTCAAGCCTTTTACTGCCGCAGAACTGATCGACAAAGTCGAAGCAGTCCTCGCCGGCAAGGCCGAGCGCACGTAGGACTCGGAAGACCCGCCGAGCCCGAGCGCATTTCTCTTTGACAAATATAGAAGTCGCCGTTATCCTTGGGCTAGCATCTGTTCCAGTAAAGAGGAGGAGACGTATGCCGCCGGTGAATACCAGGCGATCGCGCTCCGCCCCAACGGACTGAACGCGATCGCGCACCAGCCTTCCGCCGCGCGGTTGTCGGCGCATCCCGCCAACCGACACCGCACATGGAGTCATCCGCACTCCGCATGAGATTTCGCAGCCCCCGTGGCCATTGTCCCCGGGGGCTGTTTTTTTATTCGGGCGCGAAAATCTCATCGTAGTGCAAATCGTCGAATCGCCGCGCCCAATCCGCAACGCCAGAGCGCGACGCCAGCGGCTCCAGCGACAGCGAGGTCCACGGACCGAAACCCCGCACCGCAAAGACCACGGTCGTCACCACACCGCCCTGTATCTCGACCTCCACCCCCTGCTGCTCCCCGCCGTATGCGACTTCGACCCAGAGCCGACCGGCCGCCAAATTGCGCACCAGCACGCCGTGCCGCCGGCCGTCTGCCACCTCCACCGTCCCGTAGCCCTCGATCCGCAGCTGCAACCCGCCAGCGCCGATGGCCTTGCCCGGCGGCGCGCGCAAAAAAGCCAGCGAGGCTTCTAGATCAGCGAGCAAATCGTCGTCCTCTACCGCCAATTGCTCCTCGACCAGGCCCTGCGGTCGACCGGTATCTACCCGCCGCCGCCCCCAGGCCGGCCCTGCCCTTTTGACGGCAACCCCACCGGGACGGGTCAGCGCGTGGAAGACGATATTCGTCGCCGCCTGCAAAAAGGGACTGGTCACCGACGCGGCCTCTTCCGCACCCTCCTCGCCCTCCGCCGGCGGCGCGGGTTGCTCCTCAACCTCGGTGCAGGAGGATTCCAACCCGCTCCAGCGCCGGTGCAATTCCAAATCGCTGATGATGGCCACGGTCTCGCCCGCCCACTCCACGCCGTAGAGCCCGCGCGGCTCCTGCATCGAACAGGGCGCCCGGTCCGGGTAGTACCAGGTCGAACCGGGAATTTCGCGCCCGGGGCGCTTGCGCTCGCCGGGGAAGCCGTTTTCATAGCTGTAGAAGGCGTGGTAGACCGCGTGGTTGGCAGGCAGCGCAAACAACCGTCCTTCAGCACCCAAAATCGTCTTCAACAACGCGATTATATCGCGCAAAAAACGTCGGTCCTCCGGGCCCTGTCCCGCGTCGACGAAGAGCAAACCACCCTCGCGCAGATATTCGCCCACCAGCGCCTGCTCGTGCGCAGCCAGCGCCAGGCGCGGCCCACTGCGGGCTCCGCGCTGAATTCCGGGGAAGAGGAAGTGGACCGGATCCTTCTTCAGCTGCGCCTCGTCGAAATATTCGGCCGGATAACCGCGCAGTTCGGCGTGGACCCGGGTGTAGTCGCTGACATAGCGCGCCAGGTCGGCCAGTACCGGCCGCCCCGACTGCGTCGCGTCGAGGCCATAACTCCAGGCACCGTCGAGCCTCAGCGGCGTGAACTTGANAAAACCGCGGGTATCGCGGCGGCTGTAGANATCGGGAATAATCACCGCCCGNTCCTTGTCGGCGCGGACCATATCCTCGATCCGCAGCAATTCCATCGCCTCGAAGGAGGCGGTGTCGGCAACGCTCGGCGCCGTGGGGTCGGGCAGCGTCTCGACCGAGAGTTCGGCTGCGTCGCGCCGGGGCGCGGTGGGATCGTAGGCTTCGAGGGCTACTGGTGCGACCGCAGCCACCTCAGCGACCAGTGGCACGGCGCCGGAAGGTGTGTCGGACGCCTCGGACGGAGCACGGGNNTATTCCATTTCTACGCTCAGCGGCGTCGGCGCAGCCGTCTGCAATCTGGAGATCTGCTGGAAGCGGGGCGCCGCCGCCAGACGAGCGCGGAAGGCGCGCACTTCGCGCTCGGCCAAAAACAAGCGATCGACCAGGACCAGCCCGGCAAAGTGCAAAAGTAGCGAGAGGATGAGGCTCGCCCAGAAGCGTCGGGGCATCGAATCAGCAGGGCTGCGCCCCCGCAACGAGTTGCATCACCCCAGTCGCCGCTACCGACAGNAGGCAAAAAACCAGGTGACCTATTCCCACCCCACGTCGTCGACCNNGNTTAGCGACGCCAGCACCACCAGGTCGATCGGTGCGGAGGCCAGAAGACCAATGACTGCGGCTCCCCACTAGTANCTTGATCACGCCGAGGCTCCCTTCTCTTTGCAATATGATTGCTACCCACAACCCGTAAAAGNTAACAAAAACTACCATCGTGAGCACAGCGGTTTGNCANGGAGGANTCGCGGGCACACAGTGCAACGGTGGCGGTGCTGATACNAGGAGCAGGAGCCGAGCGAGAAGGAGTGCAGGATGTGCCCGCGCCTCCTCCATCTGCACGCCANAAAACCGCCTTGCCNTTGTGGGCCTTTGCCCCTATGCNTGCCCCCATGCCGCAAATCACCGTCGAAAACCTCGTCAAAACCTATCGTATCGCCGCGCGCAACCCCGGTATCTGGGGCGCGCTGCGCGGCGTCGTCCGCCGCCAATACCGCACCGTCCGCGCGCTCGACGGGATCTCCTTCTCACTCGACGAGGGCGAACTCATCGGTTATATCGGCCCCAACGGCGCCGGCAAGTCCACTACCGTCAAAGTGCTCGCCGGCATCCTGGTCCCCGACTCGGGCGAATGCCAGATCCTCGGCCGGGTGCCCTGGCGCGAGCGCATCGCGCACGTGGCCCGTATCGGCGTAGTCTTCGGTCAGCGCACCCAGCTGTGGTGGGACCTGCCGGTCNTCGAGTCCTTCGACTTGCTGCGCGACATCTACCGCGTGCCCCCAACCGACTACGCCCGCCGCCGCGACGAACTCGTCGCCCTACTCGANCTCGAGCCACTGCTCGACGTNCCGGTGCGCCAGCTGTCGCTGGGCCAGCGCATGCGCAGCGATATCGCCGCCGCCCTCCTGCACGGCCCGCGTCTGCTCTTCCTCGACGAACCCACCATCGGCCTCGACGCGGTGTCGAAGCTGGCGGTGCGCGACTTTGTAAAGCGCCTCAACCAGGAACGCGGCACCACCGTTATCCTCACCACGCACGACATGGACGACATCGAGGCCCTGTGCACCCGGGTGATGGTCATCGGCGCGGGCCGCATCCTCTCCGACGGCACGCTCAGCGCTCTGCGCGAGACGGTCTCCTCCGAGCGCAGACTGATCGTCGATCTGGCGGGCGAAGGCGGCGCCATCAGCGACCCAGACGCAGAAGAGGTCGCCCGCGACGGCCAGCGGGTCCACCTGCGCTTCGACCCACAGCGCGTGGCCGCACCGGANTTGATNAGCCGCATCACGGCTCGTCATCCCGTACGCGACCTATTCGTCGAACACCCACCGATAGAGGAAATCATCGCCCGGCTCTACGGGGCTGGGTCGTGAGGCCGTATGTAGCCGTTCTCNGCGCGCGACTGCGCATGCTGCTACAGTACCGGGCCGCCGCCGTCGCCGGGATGAGCACCCAGATCTTCTGGGGCTGGATCCGGGTCATGATCTTCGGCGCCTTCTACGCATCCACCNTCGATCCCCAGCCCATGAGCTACGCCGAAGTCGTCGACTACGTGTGGCTCGGCCAGGCGCTGTTGATGTTGATCCCGATCTGGGTAGACCAGGACATCCGCGGCCTAGTCCGCCAGGGCACGGTGGCCTACGAGCTCGTTCGTCCGCTCGATCTCTATGCCTACTGGTACGCACGCTCGGTCGCCTCGCGACTGGCACCAGCCCTTTTGCGCGCGGTGCCGATCATCGCCCTGGCCCTGCTCTTCTTCGACCTGCGACCTCCCGCATCCGCTGCAGCAGCGTCTGCATGGATCGCGACGACGCTAGGCGCGCTGCTGCTGGCAAGCGCGATCAACACCCTGCTCGGCATCACCCTGCTGTGGACCGTCGCCGGCGAGGGGATATCCCATCTAGCGTCGGCCATCGTCTTCCTTCTCAGTGGCATAATCGTACCCCTGCCGCTCTACCCGGACTGGATTCGCACGGCGCTGGAATACACGCCCTTCGCCGGATTGCTCGATCTACCCTTCCGCCTCTACTGCGGCCACCTGCCCGCCGACGAAGTNTGGCGAGTGCTGGCCCTGCAGCTGGGCTGGACTCTGGTCCTGGTCCTGCTCGGGCGGCTGCTGCTGCGCGTCGGCACCCGCCGCCTGGTCGTGCAGGGAGGCTGACGACAATGCGCGACGCCCTCGTTCTCTACGGCCGCTACATCTCGATCTCCTTGCGCGCCCAGATGCAGTACCGGATGTCCTTCGTCATGCTGACCCTGGGACATTTCGCGATGACGGGGCTGGAATTCNTCGGGATCTGGGTTCTCTTCGCTCGCTTTCAGCGGCTCGACATCTGGTCGCTGCACGAGGTCGCCCTATTCTACGGCATCATCAACATGGCGTTCGCGCTCTGCGATGCCACCTCGCGCGGTTTCGACGTCTTCGCAACGTACGTCAAGGGCGGCGATTTCGACCGCATGTTGCTGCGCCCGCGCAGCACGGTGCTACAACTGGCGGGCCAGGAGTTGACCTTGCGCCGCGTCGGCCGCTTCGCCCAGGCGCTGATCGTCTTCGCCTGGGCCTCCCACGCGCTGGCCATCGACTGNACAGCGGCAAAATGCCTGCTGCTGCTCATCACGATCCTCGGCGCGGCCAGTCTTTTCTACGGCCTGATCGTGCTCCAAGCTACAATGTGCTTCTGGACCACGGAGTCGCTCGAAATCATGAGTTCCGTCACCTATGGCGGCGTCGAGACCGCACAATTTCCACTGGCCATTTACCGCCCGTGGTTCCGGCGCTTCTTCACCTTTGTCGTGCCCCTGGCCTGCGTCAGTTATTATCCCACGCTGGGTTTGCTCGAACGCGCAGATCCACTNGGTTCGCCTGCCTACGTGCACTGGCTGACGCCCCTGGTCGGTTTTTGNTTTTTGGGATTTTGCCTACAGATTTGGCGCGTTGGCGTGCGCCACTATCGCTCGACCGGTTCGTAGCTCTTGACGCTGGTCTTGCCATCCTCTAATGTCTTGCCCCATGTATGCGACCGCCAGCCAAACCCAAGGTCGCCCGGCGTATAAACAGGACGAGACANCCATCGTCGCAAACGAGCAAACCACCGTCCGCGTCCTCACTCAATTGCGCGAGCNGGCCGGCCGCAAAGTCGGCCGCCCTCGCCCCACCCATCTCGCAGAGGTTCGATAGTGAAAATCCTCCTTGCCGGCGGTTCCGGCGGTGTCGGCACATCCACCATTCCCCATNTGCAAGTCCGCCACGAAATCCGCGTCCTCGACGTCAANCCCCCCGCTCACGATNTCGAGTTCGTCGNAGGTTCGATCGCCGATCCCGACGCACTCGACCGCGCTCTCGACGGGGTGGACAGCTTTATCACCATGGTGATGCAGGGCGGCCAGGACGGCCTCGATCGCGAGCACAGCGTCGAACAGGCCATCGGCAACTACCAGACCAACTGCATAGGTCTGCATCTGCTCTTGCTCAAGGCCTTCGAGCGTGGTATCAAAGCCGGCGTCCACACCTCCACCATGAGTGCCCACAACCGCAACCGGCGCTACTACCCCTCTGAGGAGGAAGTCCCCCTCGACGGCCCCAATGTCTACGGTCTGACCAAGGGCCTGGCCGAAAACATCTGCCGCTACTTCGCNCGCGAATTCGACATGAGCCTGGCAGCCCTGCGCATCTCTGGCCCNCGAAGCCGCGAGCGCTTTGTCGCCGAATACCACGACCCNCCGCGCCGACCCTGGGGCCAGCAGCTCTACCTCACCGACGAAGAAGATCTCGCCGACGCCTATCTCGCCGCCCTCGACTTCGTCCNCAAGAGCCACGGGCGTTTCGACGCGTTCTTTATCGCCGGNGACGCCGCGCACGAGGAGATGAATATGTCCAAGGCGCGAAGCTTGCTGGGATGGGAGCCGCGCGTNCCGAAGCGGCTGGGGTTGGAGGATNGCTAGCAATCCGGGTGCGTCTTACGCTTCGGTCTCGGGAGTCGGNCGCGGGGCCAAACAGANCGGCCCTTTGCTACCTTTACAGCCNCCGCGCAAAACCGCCCACCCCTATACTGCCGCAAACCGCCCAAATCCAAACGCCACCTCCAAATCCTCGACAATGCTCTTCCCCTCTGCATCCGCTTCCATCAACGTCGCCATATACGCATGCCACCGCGCCACATCCGGCCCGGTCTGGCTGCGCTCAAAGGCCTCGCGCGACGGCGCCTCCGCGTGCAGGAATAACCGTCCCTCGTAGTGATAAATGATCATCGAGATGCCCTCGTCGCGCATCGGCGCGACGATCTCGGGCCACAATTCGTCATGGGCTTTTTTGTATGCGGCGTAACAGCCTGGTTTCAGCTTGAACGTCATTCCCGTCCGGTACACGCGCTACCTCCCTTCTGCAACAAAGCGGGTCGGACCGTCGGTCTCCCACTCGGCGCAGACCGTCCAACCGCCATCGACCACCAGCGAGGCACCGGTAATGCCGGTCGAATCCTCGCAGGCGAAATAGAGCGCCGCCCGCGCGATGTCGTCGGGTTGTATCGCCACCCCCATCGGCACCCGCTGCAGGCGCTTGTCCAGGGCGCCTTCGGGGTCGGGCATCGCGTCGAGGTGATAGCGCAGCATCGGGGTGTCGGTGATGCCGGGACAGATGCAGTTGCAGCGCAGGCCCTGTGCCGCGTAGTCCAGCGCAATCGAGCGCGAAAGGCCCAGCGCCGCGTGCTTGGAGGCCGTGTAGGCCGGGGTCGAACCCTGGCCGATAAAACTGCTGACCGAGGCGATATTGACCACGTAGCTGCGCGCGTTCTGCACCAGGTGCGGCACCGCGTATTTGACCGCGAGAAAAATGGCCTTGGCGTTGACCGCCATCATGCGGTCCCAATCGGCCTCTTCGTACTCGTGCAAGGGCCCGATGTGGACAATCCCCGCACAATTGACCAGGATGTGCAAGCCGCCAAAAGCCGCCACGGCCGCCTCGATAGACTGCGCGACTTCGGCGCCTTGTGCCACGTCGCAATGCGCGAAAACCGCCGTGCCGCCTGCGGCGCGGATGCGCGCGACCACCTCGTTGCCCATTTCGTCCTGCACGTCGACGGCCATCACCTGCGCCCCTGCAGCGGCATAGCGCGTGGCAATGGCCGCGCCCATGCCAGACGCCGCACCGCTGACCCAGGCGACTTGTCCCGCCAGCTTCTTTTCACTCATCATTCCTCCTTGGTTGTCGGCCGCTAAAATAGGCCCACGCGGCAGAGGAGGACAAATTTCGCAGCCCGGTCAACCGCCCGGCGCCAGTTGGAACATCCATAGCACCCGGGGTCGCATTGCCCTGCGCGCGACCTTGGCGTAGCTTCTGTAGCCATTTCGCATTCGAGCCCACGCTCTTTTCCGCTCACCGCCATCCATGCGCCGAATCGCCCTACCGCTCTCGCTCCTGCTGGCCCTAGCCGCCTGCGGCCCGGAGCCCAGCGAACAAAGCGACACCATCACCATCGAGTTCTGGACCATCGCTCTGGGCGACGCCTTCGCCGACTATATCCTGGGCATGATCTCGACCTATGAAGAGGCCCATCCCGGCGTCAAGATCAAATGGGTCGATGTCAGCGGCGGCGAAGTCGCCGAGAAATTCCTCGCCGCCTTAGTCGGTGATACCCCGCCCGACCTGGCCAATATCTACGACCTGCCCCGCTTTTTACAATACGACATCCTCGTCGATATGGACCAGGCGGTCCCGGCGCTCGACAAGGCCAAGCGGCTCGACAATTTCTGGCGCGGAGTCGGCTATTTCCAGGGCGCCAACTACGTCATTCCCTGGTATGTCGGCGTCACTATGCTGTGGTACAATAAGGACCTCTTCCAGAGAGCCGGCCTCGACCCCGACCGCCCACCGCGCACCATCGACGAAATGCTGGCGATGGGCCGCCAGATCTACGAACGCACCGGCAAATACGGCGTGTCGTGGCGGCTGCACCCCTCGCTAGTGGCGCCGCCGTGGGCCCTGCTGCGCATGGACGGTTTCTGGCCGCTCTTCGACGAGGGCTATAACCGCACCCGCATCAACCACCCCGACGCCAAAGCCATCTTTCAGAAGTGGGTCGATGCCTACCGCGACGGTGCGGTGCCGCCCGAGGCCTTAGCTGCGGCCCACCGCGACGAAACCAACTGGTTTATCGAGGGCCGCGCGGCCATGCTGCCCTTCTCCGGCGGCTGGATCACTCGCTATTTTGACAAGACCTTCGAGCAAAAAGTCGCCACCGCGCCGATGCCGCGCGGCGCGCTGGGGCTGGTCCCAGCTTCGAACCAGGTGCTGGTAGTGCCCAAGGCCTCGCGCCATCGCGAGATCGCCGTCGACTTCGGGCTCTTCGTCACCAACGACGAAAACCAGCTCGAATTCTGCCGCCAGGTCGCGATCCTGCCCTCGACCAAGGCCGCTGCCGCCGACCCCTACTTCCGCCGCCCGGCCGCAACCCTGGCCGACCAGGCCAACCAGCTCTCGGCCGCCGATATCCCCAACTCCTTCGTTATGGCACCGCCCGATGTCGTCGGCTGGAGCCGCATGGAGGATATCCTCCACGAGGAATTCGCCAAGGCTCTGGCCCGACAGCAGAGCGTTGACGAAGCGCTGGCCCGAATCGAGCAGAAGTGGAACCATCTACTCCGTTATCAGTGAGGCGCTAAAAAAGTGCACGGACGCTATACACCCTATTACTTCATCGGCCCCGGTCTGCTGCTATTGGGCACCTTCTTCGCCTATCCGCTGCTCGACACGCTCTATTTGAGCCTGCACCGCTACAACATCTTCAACCCGCCCGAGTTCGTTGGCCTCGACAACTTCCGCCGCGCCTGGGGCGACGAGCTTTTCTGGCGGGTTTTGGCCAACACCCTGCTCTACGCAGTGATCGTCGTCCCCTCGCTGGTGGTGCTATCCTTCTTTTTGGCCCTTTTGCTCGACAATTCGCTGCGGCTGATCAAGATCTTCCGCACCCTCTACTACATCCCGGTGGTCACTTCGATCGTCGTCGCCGGCATCGTGTGGAAATGGCTCTACAACACCGACGGCCTGCTCAACGCACTGCTCAAAGGCCTCGGCATCAGCGGCCCTTCGTGGCTGGCCGACGCCCGCGGGGTGCCCGAGGTCTTGCTAGGTTTTGTCGGCATTCAAACCGAGTCGGCGTGGTTTTCCGAGCCGGCCATCGCGCTCTTTTCGGTAGCGCTGGTCACCATCTGGAAAGCCGCCCCCTACTACATGATTATCTACCTGGCAGGTCTGCAGGGTATCCCCGAGACGCTTAAGGAAGCCGCCCGCGTCGATGGCGCCGGCTGGTGGCAGGTCGTGCGCAACGTCACCATTCCCACCATCAAGCCCTATACGCTGGTCGTCTCGATCATCGCCACCATCGCCGCGCTGCGTACCTTCGGCGAGGTCTACGTCATGACCGGCGGCGGCCCCTTCCACCGCACCAACCTGCTCGCCTACTATATCTACACGCTGGGATTCAAATATCTGGAGGTCGGCTACGCGGCGGCGGTCTCGCTCTTTTTGCTGGCGGTGATCCTGATCTTCGCCGTGCTCAACTTCCGCCTCGCCGGCGGCGATAACACCGCGGGAGGCGCCTGAGATGTCCCATTCCGCCCGCATCCCGCTATATGCGCTGCTGTGCGGCGTCGGCGTCCTTTTGCTCACGCCCTTCGCCTGGCTGTTGTCCACCGCGCTCAAAGCCGAGTCGGCCGATCTCTTCGCCTATCCCCCGCAATGGATTCCCGACCCCATCGTCTGGAGCAATTTTGTAAAGGCGTGGAACATCCTGCCATTTATGCGCTATATCTTCAACACCTTCTACATCGCCATCGCCACCGTGCTGCTCAATCTGTTCTTTTGCTCGCTGACCGGCTACGCACTGGCGCGGATGCGCTTTGCCGGCCGCCAGTTCATCTTCTATTGCGTGCTGGCCACGACGATGGTCCCCTTCCAGGTATTGCTGATTCCGCTCTTTATCGTCACCCTCAAGCTCGGGCTGATCGACTCCTATATGGGGGTGATCCTGCCGGTGGCGGTCAACGCCTTCGGCATTTTCCTGCTGCGGCAGGCCTTCACCACGATCCCCACCGATCTCGAGGACGCCGCGCGCATCGATGGCTGCAGCGAATTCACCATCTACGCCCGCATCATGATGCCGCTGATAAAACCGGCGCTGGCCACCCAGGCGGCCTTCACCTTCGTCGCACAGTGGAATGATTTCTTGTGGCCACTGGTAGTACTCAAGAGCCGCGAACTCTACACGCTGCAATTGGGATTGGCGAGTCTACAGGGCGTGTTCGGGGTCAACTGGCGCTATATCTCGGCCGCCTCGGTCATCGCCTTGGTGCCGACGGTGCTGTTCTTCCTATTTACCCAGCGATTTTTTACCCAGGGGCTGACGTCGGGGGCGGTAAAGGAATAAAAACTATTTACAAC
The DNA here is from genome assembly GCA_002724215.1 of Gemmatimonadota bacterium. GTDB lineage: Bacteria > Latescibacterota > UBA2968 > UBA8231 > UBA8231. The sequence goes on from PBOD01000207.1 coordinate 12,300, forward strand.
GGGCTAGCGTTGCAGGTATTGCAGCACCTCGTCCCAATCGCAATAGGTGCCGCCGACCATTTTTTGAGGTTCCGGGCGGGGTATGTGCATGTCCGAGCCACCGGTCTTGACCAGCCCCAGGCGATCTGCAATACGGGCGTACTCCTGCTCTTGGTCCCGGGTGTGCGCTGGATGGAACACCTCGACACCGTTGAGCCCCGCAGTTGCCAGCGCCGCGATATTCTCTTCATCAAAGGTAAAAACGACCCCCGTATCGTGGCCGGGATGGGCCAGCACGGCAATCCCGCCAGCCGTGTGACAAGCGTGGATGGCTTCGGGAAGCGGCGTGTGCAGAACGCGAATGCCGGACGATTCCCGCAAGGCCATAAACGCTGCCATATCCGACGCGATGCCCTTTTTGTGCAGCAGCCTGTACAAGGGTGTTGGTTCGGAACGTTCCTGTGCCTCGGCTTCGGCCTCGTACTCGGCGATGGTCACTGCCGTGCCTTGCCCCTGCAAATATTATAGCATCGCCATGGCGAACTGTTTTCGCACCGACCGAATATTATCGGCCAGAAAATCTTCCAGTGCCGGCAGCGGACCATTGGAAAAAAAACCCAAAACGTGGGCCGGTTTGCCACCCCATGAACTGG
>PBOD01000208.1 GCA_002724215.1 Gemmatimonadota bacterium
AACTCGGTGGCGAACGGAGGCTTCTGCGCCTCCACTTGACGCCGGGTCGCCGGTGACTTGAGGTCTCACTCATGGTCTCACTCTCATCTGGAGCTCCGTTCACTCGCCCCGCCCCTTGTGTACGGGCGCAACCCTCGCTGTTGGGCGGCGGCGCGCTGTTGGCTGTCGATGCCACCCACGCTGCTGGTGCGGTGCAAGTAGAGGCCGAACTCGCCGATCTCTGCGTCAGTTCGGCCTATAAGTGGCTGCTGGCGACGCACGGGGTGGCGCCCTGTTATATGAGCGAACGGGCCGAGGCACAGATACGGACGACAGCTTTCGGGTGGCGCAACTTGGCGGTGTGGCCCGAGCAAGGCGCCGAGCGCGCGTCGGATGCCCCGGAAAAGCCGATGCCGGAAAAAATGGAGCCGGGCAACCCGGGCATGGTCTCGGTACTCTATCTCGACCACGCCCTGGGCCGCTTGCTCGAGATAGGCATTGATCGCATTGAAGACCACAATCGCGATTTGTCGGCGCGGATCGCCGCTGGACTCGAAGGCCTGGGGCAAAAGGTGATCTCGCCCGCTGCGCGATTGCGCCGCTCGGGCAATACCTGTTTTGCCGCCGCCGACGCGCATGGGCTGTGCGAGGCGCTGGCTGAGCGCGGTGTGCTGGTCTGGGGCGATTATGGGCGAGTTCGGGTGTCGGGCCATCTCTACAACGATGGGGCCGATGTCGATCGCTTGCTGGCGGCGCTGGAGGGTCTGGTGTAGATGGGGCCGCCGTTTGCAGTGCTATTCCTGGCGCTGGCCAGCGGCCTGGGCGCCGGGGTATACGGCGCGATCGATAGCGGGGGCTTTCCACTCGACGACGCCTGGATCCACCTGCAGCTGGCGCGAAATGTAAGCGTTGGCGCGGGCTTCGGTCTCAATCCACACGAACCGGTCTCACTATCGACCGCGCCGCTGTGGACCTTGTTGGTCGCCTTATTGCACCTATTGCCATGGGATATCGTCGCCGGAGTTAAGACCGCGGGCGCGCTGCTTCTTTATGCCAATGCGCTAATGACCTGGTGGCTGGCGCAACGAATCGGGCTGGACCGCGGCTGGGCGCTGCTGGCGGGATTGGTGGTGGGTTTGACACCGCGCTTTTTATGGGCGAGTCAGTCGGGTATGGAGATTTTGCTCTATGCGCTTTTGGCCACCGGGGGATTGGTGCTGCATTTGCGCGCCTTTGCCGCCGCGCCGTCGTGGGGCGCGACCGCACTGTGGTCGCTGGCGACTCTGGCCCGGCCGGAGTGCGCGATTTTCTTACCGCTGGCTTTTGCCGACCGCTGGCGTGCGACGGGGCAATGGCACCGCGTCGCCGCGGACTTCTGGCGCCACCTCCTGCTATTTTTATTGCCCCTGCTTCCCTGGGCCTACTTCAACTACAACTACGGCAGCGGCGTGTTGCCCAACACCTATTACGCCAAGGTTGGTGCCTTCGGTCTGTTGGGAGCTTTGTCTGCAGGAGCCTGGATGCAGGCCGGGGCGGCGCTGGTGCTCTATCCCTTAGAGCAAATGCAAGAGTTGGCGCGCTTCGCCGTCGAGAACAACATCGTGCTGGCCGTTGCCGCGCCCCTGGGGCTACTGGCAGTGGCTAAAAGAGGGCGCGAGGAATCCTGGCTGATACTGCTGGTGGTGATCGGCTTTCCCGTGCTGAGGGGCATCCTGGCCCCCTTCAAAGGGGCGACCTTTCAGCAGGGCCGCTACGCGGCCTATCTGGTGCCCTTACTGACGGTGATTGGATTGGTCGGTTTGCGCTGCTCCTGGCATCTGCTACGCGAGGGGTTGAGCTATGGGGTGGCCCGGCGCTGGCGCCGCGGGTTGGTCGGGCTGGTGTGGGTGTTGGTGCTGGGCAATCTAATGGTGATGAACGCGCGGCAGGGTAGCGACTATGCCGCTCACGTGGCGGATATCGACCGCATGCACGTGGCGATGGGGCGCTGGCTCGCTGCCAATACGACCACCGACGCGGTCGTGGCCACCAATGATATCGGCGCCATCGCCTATTTCTCCGGGCGGCGAATTGTCGATATTGTCGGGCTGGCAACGCCCGAGGTACTGGCTTATCTGGCACCGGGGGTCGCGGCCGATCTCGGCGTGTTGCGCTTCCTCGAAAAAGTCCAGCCAGACTATCTGGTGATCCTGCCCAACTGGTATCCGCAACTGGCGGAAATGCACTATCTCTTCCGGCCGCTGCACGCGGTGGAAGTCGGCCCCGAGACCATCGCTGGTGGCGCGAAAATGGTCGCTTACAAGACCGTGTGGGCCGATTGATCCGCAGATCTAAAGTGGGCGCTGCTGCCCCTCGGCGCGCCTACTCGCGAAAGAATTCCGCGTAGAGCGAGCGCACCGCCGCGGGAATGTCTTCGGCCTTGATGCCAAACATCATGCTGACTTCGCTCGAGCCCTGATTGATCATTTCCAGATTGACGGCGGCGCGCGAGAAGGCCACGCAGGCGCGGGCGGCGAGGCCGATGGTGTGGTGCATGCCCTCGCCGACGATCATCGCCAGTGCCAGTCCGCGCTCGACCGATAGCTCATCGACCTCCAATTCGGTGCGGATCCGCCGCAACACGCGCTCCTCGGCGGCGTGGTTGAAGTGGGTGTCGCGGACGATCACCGACATATTGTCGATGCCCGAGGGGGTGTGCTCGAAGGGGATGCCCTCGTCCTCGAAGATACCCAGCAGTCGACGACCAAAGCCCACCTCGCGGTTCATCAGATACTTGCTGATATAGACGCTGGAAAAGCCGTCGGTGGCGGCGATGCCGACGACCGGGCGCTCCCCAACCCCGCGCTCGGGTACGATGCGGGTGCCGGGCGCCTGCGGGTTGTTGGTGTTCTTGACCACCACCGGGATGCCGGCGTGGAAGACGGGCTCCAAAGCCTCGTCGTGGAACACCGAGAAGCCGGCGTAGGATAGCTCGCGCATTTCGCGGTAGGTGATCTCGTCGACGGCGACGGGATTATCGACTAGCGTGGGGTTGGCGACGAAGACCGAATCAACATCGGTGAAATTCTCGTAGACCTCGGCATCGACGGCGGCGGAGAGGATCGCGCCGGTGATATCCGATCCGCCGCGGGGGAAGGTCACGACTTTGCCGCTGGCCGCATAGCCGAAAAAACCGGGAAAGACGCTTATGCCCGGACGTTCTTTGAGTTCGCGGAGCTTGCCGTAGGACTGTTGCAAGACGCGGGCATTGCCCGGCTCATCGGAGAGAATCATCCCGGCGTCGCCCGGGTCGATATAGTGGGCCTCGACTCCGTCGTGGCGCAGGTATTCGGCGACCAGCCGGGCGCTGTTGTCCTCACCGCCGGCCTTGATGCTATCCATATAGAGGTCCTCGTCGTCGGTCGGTAGCGCCAGGCGCGCGGCGAGGTCGGTGGCGATCGGTTCGAGCGCTGAGTCGGGCAGCCCGAGATCGCGGACGATCTCGGCATAGCGGGCGACGGCGCGGGCTAGTTCTTCCCGCCCGTCGCGCTTGGTTAGCCGGGCGCGGGCCATCTCGATGAGCAGGTCGGTGACCTTGGTGTCGTCGCTAGAGCGCTTGCCCGGAGCCGATACGACCACCAGAGTGCGGGCGGGATCGGAGTTTATGATTGCGCAGATTTTTTTTATTTGCTCGGCCGACGCCAGCGAGGTGCCGCCGAATTTTGCTACTTTCATCGCAATTTCCCGTGAGTCGTTGGTAGGCAGTATAAAAAATGGACAGATGGCCGATTTTTCAATAGCGCCCTGGCCTAATAGACCGGTGGGCTGCTCTATATCTGCACATCGCCCTCGGGCACAAAGCGGAATAGGACCGGTCGGCGCGGAGGCCCACGCGGGGATTGGGCCGTTGGGTGGGGCGATCCCATTTTTTGGTAAAATTCCGCCGTGGGTTTGTCTTCATAACGCTTTATGCCTACCTTTGTTAGGTTGTAATTGAAAATCTGCAAATTCAGTCTACGTCTCGAAATAGGTCCACAATGAAAGCAATGCGCTTCCACCAGCACGGGGGGCCGGAAGTCCTCGTCTACGAGGATGTTGCCGCCCCGGAGCCGGGCCCGGGCGAAGCCGTAGTTCAGATCGAAGCCAGTGGTCTCAACTACATCGATACCTATCACCGCGATGGGCTCTATCCTGTCGAACTACCTTGTACGCCGGGGATGGAAGCCGCGGGGATCGTAGCCCGCGTTGGCGCGGGTGTCGCCGACATCAAAGAGGGCGACCGCGTCGCCTATGCCGGCTCGATGGGCGCCTATGCCGAGCAGGCGACCGTACCCGCTGCCAGCCTGGTGCCCTTGCCAGACGGGGTCAGCAGCGAAGTCGGTGCCGCGGCCATGCTGCAGGGCATAACCGCCCATTATCTGGTGCACGGTTCCTACGCGCTGGGCAATGGAGATACAGCGCTGATCCACGCCGGCGCCGGTGGCGTGGGGCTGTTGCTGATCCAGATGGCTAAACGTCTGGGCGCTCGAGTCCTGACTACGGTATCGACCGCAGAGAAAGCCGAGTTGGCGCGCGGTGCTGGTGCCGACGAGGTTATATTGTACACCGAGCGCGACTTCGCAGAAGAGACCATGGCCCTGACCGACGGGCGCGGGGTCGATGTGGTATACGACTCGGTTGGCAAGACCACTTTCGACAAGAGCCTTGATGTGTTGCGGCCTTTGGGCTATCTGGTCCTCTTCGGCCAATCGAGCGGGCCGGTCGATCCCATTGATCCGGGCATCCTCAATATCAAGGGGTCGCTCTTTTTGACCCGGCCGACGATGGCGCACTACATACAGACCCGCGAGGCCCTGTTGCAGCGAGCGGGCGATGTGCTCAATTGGCTCGGTAGCGGTGAGCTCGATCTGCGCATTGGCGCGCGCTTCGCCCTGTCAGAAGCCGCCGACGCTCACCGCGCCCTGCAGGGGCGGAAAACGACCGGCAAGGTCGTTCTTTTGCCCGGTTAGATGTCGAACACCGAATCAAAGAACCGCAAAAGGAGTTAGCAGATGGCAGAGACGCCGCAAACCAACGAAGGCGATGCCGCCAAGGACGAAATAACCCCGGCCGATGCAAATGTCGCGGCAGAGGCGCAGGACGCCGCCGAGGAGAGTACGCCGCCGGGGGAAGAGGCAGCTGCTACGGTGGATGGCACGGAGAACGATGCAGTGGAAGTGCCAGTCGCCGCACCTGCTGCGGAGGCTGAATCCGCCCCCGAAGCTCCCGCGGCAGAGGTGGCCGAACCCGCTGCCGAAGCGCCGGCCGCAGAGGCCCCCGCCGAAGTTGGTGACCCCGCGGCAGTTGAAGCGTCGGCCGCGTCTGCCGACGTTGAGGCTGTCGAAACTGCCGTCGAAGCGCCAGTTGCAGAGGCCCCCGCAGAAGTTGCTGAGCCCACCGAACCCGCTGCCGAAGCCCCGGCAGTTGAGACCACAACTCCAGCCGCCGCGCCCAGCGAGGATTTTGCTCAGATGCTCGACGCCGAGGNTGCGCCCGAGCCCAGCGCCGGTGGCGATGTCAACAACGGCGACAAGGTCAGTGGCGTCATCGTCAAGATCGGGGACGAAAACAGTTTCGTCGACTATGGTGGTCGCGGCGAGGCGGTGATCCGCACGAATGAGCTCAAGGATCCCAAGGGCGAGATGCTATTTAAGGTGGGCGACCAGGTCGAGGCCTTTGTCGTCGCCACCGGCGACGAGGTACAGATCAGCCGCGGTCTGAGCCGCCAGGATGCCCAGGCCGACGTGCTCTACCAGGCCTTCAAAGCCGGGATGCCGGTCGAGGGNCGGATCGATGCGGTCAACAAGTGGGGTTTGGGCGTGACGATCGAGGGNGATGTGCGCGGTTTCTGCCCCATCTCCCAGGTCGATACCAAATTCGTCGAAAACGCTGAGGAATACCGCGGTCAGAAGCTCGTCTTCAAGATTATCGAATTCCGCCATCAGGGCCGCGATATCGTGGTGTCGCGCCGGGCTCTGCTCGAGGCCGAGCAGGACAAGGCCGCCGGCAATGTGCGCGACCAACTAGTCAAGGGCGCCGAGCTCAGTGGCACCGTCACCCGGCTCGAGTCTTTCGGTGCCTTCGTCGATTTGGGCGCCGGTATCGAGGGGCTGGTCCACGTTTCCGAAATCAGCCACCAGCGCGTTGGCCACCCGCAAGACGTGCTGAAAGCNGGCCAGGAGCTCAAGGTCCAGGTGTTGCGCACCAAGGATCTGGGCAAGCGTCGCAAAGAGCGGATTTCGCTGTCGATCAAGGCGCTGGAGAAGGATCCCTGGCAGGAGATCAAGTCGCAATTCCCAGTCGGTACGGTGGTCGAGGGCAAGGTCGATGGAATGGAGGATTTCGGGGCCTTCGTCGAACTGGCCGAGGGCGTCCGCGGCCTGGTCCACGTCTCNGAGATCGCGGATCGCCGCATCGGCCATCCGCGCGAGGTGCTGTCGCTGGAAGATCTGGTCAAGGTCGTGGTGCTNGATGTCGATGTGCGGCGCCAGCGCCTGCGCCTGTCGATACGCCAGGTCGATAAGCTNGAGTCGGAAGCCAACCTGCGCGAATTCCGCGAGCGCCAGCAGAAGGAGCAGGATGAGGGNCAGAGCAACAACGCGATGCTCGATGCCCTCAANCGCGCCAATCTGATCGAATAAAATGGGGTTGGTCGACAAGATATTCGAGCACGAGCGCGAGGGCTACTACGGCGAGTATGGTGGAGCCTTTATCCCAGAAATTCTGCGCACGACCCTCGACGANCTGANTGACGTCTTCGANACCGCCCGGCGCGACCCGGCCTTCTGGCCCGAATTCCAGCAGGTCATGCAGACGTATTCCTGCCGNCCGACGCCCATTACCCACCTGGAAAACCTNTCTCGCGAGATCGGTGGTGCGCAGATCTACCTCAAGCGCGAGGATCTCAACCATACCGGTGCCCACAAGGCCAACAATGTCATGGGCCAGGGTTTGCTGGTGCGGCGCATGGGCAAAAAGCGGGTTATCGCCGAGACCGGTGCCGGTCAGCACGGCGTGGCCACCGCGACGATGGCGGCGCGATTTGGNTTGGAGTGTACCATCTACATGGGCGCCGTCGATGTAGAGCGGCAGCGGCCCAATGTTTTCTGGATGGAGCAGTTGGGTGCGAAGGTCGTAGCGGTGACCGATGGTTCGGCCACGCTCAAGGACGCCATTAACGAAAGCATGCGCGACTGGGCCTACTCGATGGCCGACACCCACTACGTGCTCGGCACTGCCTGTGGCCCCCATCCCTTTCCNCAGATCGTCGCCTATTTTCAGCGCATCATTGGCGAAGAAAGTCGGGCGCAGATGTTGCAGGCGCCGGGTCGGCTGCCCGACCGCGTCTATGCCTGCGTCGGCGGCGGCTCCAACGCCACAGGNATCTTTCTCGGTTTTCTNGACGACGCCGAGGTCGAATTGGTCGGTATCGAGGCCGGGGGCCGTGGCATAGCCAGCGGCGAGCACGCGGCGCGGATCGCCGACAATGTCGGCACGCCTGGCGTGGCCCAGGGCTACAAGACCTACTTCTTCCAAAACGCCGAGGGCCAGATGCGGCACACTCATTCGGTGTCNGCCGGGCTCGACTATATCGGCGTTAGCCCGATCCTGGCTCACCTCGCCGATATCGGTCGGGTGCGGGTGGGGGCGGCGACCGATGTCGAGGTGATCGACGCGTTGAAGCGGATGATGAAGGCCGAGGGGATTATCGGCGCGCTCGAAAGCACGCACGCGCTCGCNGGCGCGCTGCGCGAGGTCGGTGCGATGTCCGCCGANCAGATCGTCCTGATCAGCCTCTCCGGCCGNGGCGACAAGGATATCTTCACCATCGCCGACGCGCTTGAGGACGAAAACTGGAATCGCTTCCTGCGCGACAAGGTCGCTGTGCTGTGAATCTGCAAGACTACATCGCCACNCGGCGTCAGGAGCGCAAAATTCTCCTGATGACCCACCTGATCGCCGGCTTCCCGTCGTTGGAGGCCAACTGGCGGATGCTGGAGATCATGGGGGAAGTAGGGGTCGATATCGTCGAGCTGCAAATGCCCTTCAGTGAACCGCTCGCCGACGGCCCGACCTTNGCCCGCGCCAATCAGCTGGCACTGGAGCGGGGCATCACCCTCGAGCAGTATTTCGACCTGATGCGGCGCTCGACCGAGAGTTTTGANTTCCCNCATCTTATGATGGGCTATTACAACACGGCCTATCGGCTCGGTCACGAGGGCTACTGCCGCCACTTGCAGGAGACGGGCGCCAGCGGTTTTATCCTGCCCGACCTGCCGGTGGAGGAGTACGACGATCTCTTCGCGCAGGCTGCTGCGTACGGGCAGACGCCGGTGCTGCTGATGACNCCGACCAATACCGAAGAGCGACTGGCGACAATCGGCGCGCGGGCCGACGGTTTCGTCTACGCGGTGGCGCGCAAAGGCGTCACCGGCAGCCAGACCGATCTCGGCGACGATCTCCACGAGTTTATCGCTCGCTGCCGCCGGGCGACCGATCTGCCGCTGGCCATCGGCTTTGGCCTGCGCAGCGCCGACGATTTGCGGCGCTTGCACGACCGCGCNGAAATCGCCATTGTGGGNTCGGAATTGCTCAACACCTGGGAGCGCGACGGTGAAGCGGGCTACGCCGCTTTGTTGCGGGATTTGGCGGGGGGACGCGCCTGAGCACCAACGCTCTGCAGGGAGCGNGTCTGCTGTTTGTAGAAGGCCATCCCTCGTAGCCCCCCTGAAGTGAGGGNGCTGGCAAACGATCGACGGCTAGGGCGCGATCGCGCGNAGNAAATCCTGCATCTNNGCATCNACCCACTCCCAGGGGCCNACCGCCCCGCGCGCGAAGGTCCACAGTCGCACGCGCTCGTAGTCCATCGCTAGCAGATTCGCCACTCGCCGTATGGTGTCGTCGGGGTTGGCGAACAACCTCTCCTTGCAATTGTACAGATGTTGTGTCGCGTCGTAGGCCGGGTCGCCGACAAAGGGCTTGGGATCGATGACCAGCCAGGGCTCGCGCTGGGCGCGCAATACATTGCCGGCGTGCAAGTCGGTGGCCAGCAGCACGTGTTCCGGCGCATTGCGCGGCAGTTCGTGAAAGAGGCGCAGCCCTTCTTCGACGAGCCCGCGGTCGGTTGCCCGATCTATGGTCGCGCGGGCTTGTTGGCTCCAGTGCTCGGTCATCGCAGCGAGGGGGCGGAAGGGGTGGGGTGGGTCGGGCGCGCGCCACAGGCGGCGCAGCAGACCGGCGAGCACTTGGTCCTGTAGCGGTTCGGGCTCGGCGCCCAAGGGCGTGCCGGGAACGCAGTATTCCAGCAACATGGCGTTGTAGCCAGTATCCGCTTCTAGCACGGATACAGCACCATCCCCATTCCAGAAGCGCAGTCCGTCGATTTCTTGCTCCGCCTCCATGTGCGGCAAGCCGAACTTGAGCATGGCCTGGGTGCCGTCCGCTCGCGTCGCCGGTACTACCCAGGAAGCGCCCGACTCGCGGTCGAAGGGTGCGCCGAGTTGCAACTCCCATCGCAGCTCTATCTCGGCGACCGCTGCGGGCAGGTCAGCCAGCCAGGCGCGGCGCTGCTCGCTTGGCTGGCACATCTTTGCTAGCCAAGCGGGTATGTGCAGATTTTTCACGTTGGGTCTCGCGCTGTGTATTGTATGGCCATTAATTCGCTTAAATCTGCGATTTTGGAGGAAAATGGCATCGCCGACCTCGAGCAGCCGCAGCAGAGGGTAGAGTCGGACACTCTCCGTTGGGGTCGTAGGCGTTATACCATCTTTCTTTTAGCCTCGTAGTACATCCAAGTAGGGATAGGTTTCTAATCTTCATCCCCCTCACACATCTCTACACACACTCCGTCTTTGTAAATGTCTTCGTCCGTTATGTTTCTATCTTCAGCATACTCAACCCACTTACCTTCTTGTTGTTTATTCAGGTAGTTTCCTTCCATCATCACATTCCCATTCTCGTAATAAAAAATCGAATAACCCTTGTCATCAAAAAAAATGTTTCCTCTTTCACCTTTCCACTCTCGTAATACGTTATGTGTATTTTCATCTCGCTTCCGAAGCCAATCAACTTTCCGTCTTCAATTCCTACGGGTGTACATTCGTCTTTCGTTATAGTTCCGTCTTTCCATTTTCGCTTCGTATAATAGAATAGAATCTCTGTTTGTTTTCCATTGAGATTTTGAAAACACTCGTAGATATCAGGTTTCCCCATCGCAGACATTACCTCTGTTTTACTCATCCCCACCCTCAAAGTCATCAACCCCTCGTTGTTTTTTTCATAGCCTTTATAGAATTGGCACAGCCTCCCAAGGCTATCATCACGACCCCGATCATCGTCAATAACTCAATCAGCCGTTTCATAATCGTACTCCAAGTAGCTTAGGCTTTATCATTCATTCGTTGGTAAAATACGAAGAGGGGAAGCCAAAACCCAAGAAAAAAGGGGGAAGGGAATGTAAGCA
>PBOD01000209.1 GCA_002724215.1 Gemmatimonadota bacterium
TTCCCAAGCCCGGCTTGCCAAAAACAACACCATCGTCAAGGCCAGAAAACCAGTCGGTGCTCGCCGTCACGGCACGGCTCAAGTAAAAACCCTACGCGACGATCGAGCCGTTGAGCCCGATGACCACTGCCCAATCCAATCCGCTCATGGCACGCTCCCCAGGCGCAAACGGAGCCTTCCATCCTCTCGGCCCGCTGCCCGCAAATAATCGACATCCCTTGCTATTCGGGCATCGATATCCGCAACCTATGCCGGCATTTCATCGCCGGCAGGCCGCGGATGGTGCACCCAATGACCCTCGGGATTGCTGCCCCGGCAAATTATCGCGCTCTTGTGCCAGCCGTTGTGAGCGCGCACGTCCGACGGCACGAAGCGCATCGTCAGCCCGCAGCGGCGCTGGGTCGAGCGGTTTGGCTCGGAACCATGCAATAGCAGATCCGCGTGCAGCGAAATCTGCCCGGCCCTCATCGCCAGCGCTACCGGCGCCTCTCCGTATTTGCGCGGATCGCACACCGTCTGGTTGAGCACATTGTCCTCCTCGACGGCACTGTGCTCGTAATCGACCTGGCCGTGTAGATGCGAGCCTGGAATCACCTGCATCGCGCCATTTTCCTCGCTGGCGTCATCGATGGCCAGCCATACCGTCACCGTCCTCGCCGGGGTCAGCGGCCAGTAGCTGGCATCCTGGTGCCAGGACACCCGCTTGCCCTCGCCTGGCATCTTGCAGAAATAGTGCGTGCCCCAGCAGATCAGGTCTTGGCCCAGCAGATCCTGTACGTAGTCCAGAATCCGCGGTGCGGTGACTAGATCGTGGATGCTGCGGCAGGTGCGGTGCCAACCGTTGATCGAATAACTATTGTGGCCGCGGACAGTGGCCGCCGCCAGGATGCCGTCGAAAAAGGCGCGGTGGGCGTCGGCTTCCTCTGGGGAAAATACATCGAGGGGCGAGATGTATCCCCTGTCGTTGAACTGCCTGATTTGTTGCCGAGAAAGCTTCTGCGGGTCTGTGTTGGACGCGGGATGGAAGCTCAAATCGCGCTCGAGTTCTGGATAGGCATTGCTCGTACCTGCCATGGTTCAGCCCTTGTTTTGTCCGTCGTTTGTTCAGCCGTGGTATATGCACGATCTCCGNCTTGCGACCCTTCCCTCCCCGGATTATACTTCGAAACAACTCACTCGGAGCGCCNAATGTCCCTACCCGACGAAGACCTCTGGTACTGCAAGCAAAACGGCTACTACCGCNTGCCCGAGNCGTTGCCCGACGATCTCGTCGATCGCCTCAACACGGCCACCGACCGCGAGATCGCGGCAATGAAGGAACCCATTGTCTGGGAAGAAACCGACTCGCGCGCACCCGNCGATATCCGCCGCCTGTCCAAAATCCTCGCCCGCGANCCCGCCTATATGGAGGCCGCCACNCACCCGCCGGTCCTCGACGCACTCGAGCATTTTCTCGGCCCCAATATCGACCTCCTGACCAACAAGCACAACCACCTGATGGTGCGCCCGCCCNACTCCGGCGTGGTGCCCTGGCACACCGGCGAGCAGATCTACGATCCCGTANTCTTCACCGCCCTGGTCTACCTGGAGGAATCCACCGTCGAAAATGGCTGCATCCGCATCGTCCCCGGCAGCCACCAGCGCCCCTTCCGCGGCGAAAAGCGCTATCCCGCCGGCGAGTTTCCCCGCCATGCGCNNTACCGCCACGCGCTACCGGTGCCGATGCCGCGCGGCNGCGTGCTGCTCTTCGACGACCGCCTCTACCACGGCGCCGACGTCAACCGCACGCCAAACTCGCGTCGCAGCATGACTTTGGCCTACCGCGCCCACGACGCCCACGACGTAATCAAGGACGATCCCGAAAAAATTCTCGTCCGCGGCGAGCGCATCTACACCGGCCATCCCCACCCCTTTCCGGAATCTTAAATCATGCGCATCACCGACCTCGAAGTCCACGAGATCTGCCCGCCCTACTGCGACTTCAACGCGCTGCAATTGTCGCGCTATCACGGCGCGCGCTTGCAGCGCCGCACCATTTACATCCTCCGCACCGACGACGGTCTCGAAGGCCTCGGAGAAAGTGTCGGCCCCGCCCCCGACGCCGNGCCGCTGCGCGAACAATACATCGACACCTCGCCCTTCGACTGGATCAACGGAGAAAATCGCCTCGCGCTCGACATGGCCTGCTACGATTTGATGGGCAAAAAACTCGGCGTCCCGGCCTGGAAGCTGATCGGNCCGCAGGTCCGACAGTGGATACCGGTCGCCGCCTGGACCGTGGCGCAGGAACCGGCGGCCATGGCCGAAGAGGTGCGTCAGGCCTCCACCCGCGGCTACCACTGGATCAAATACCACGTCGACGAGATGCAGGACGTCATCGCCCAGACCGCGGCAATGCAGGAAGCGGCTCCGCCTCACTTTCGCGTCCACTACGACTTCAACGCNAATTCCAACTACTACACCATGCGNCCGATCCTCGACGAATTGTGCAAATTTTCGGTGGCCGGCCGCTTCGAGGATGTGGTCCAAGGCACCGACGAGGACGCCTACCGCATGCTCCGCGAACAATGCCCGCTGCCCATCATTGGGCATCACGTCCCGCCCGAAGCCATGACCAGGCGGTATATCGACGGCNTGATGGCCGGCCACGCGCCCATCGGCCAGGCGGTCAAGACCGCCGGCACCGCCGAGCGCATGAATATGCCGATCATGTACCAGCAGACCGGCGGCGCCATCAATCAGGCCTTCTTGGCCCATGAAGTCGCAGTCTTCAAAATGGCGACCATCGACCACGTCAACGGCTGTCACCTGTGGAGCGAAGACGTAGTCAAAGAGGACATNCCCGTTGTCGATGGCAGCGNGGCCGTGCCGCAAGGCCCCGGCCTCGGCATCGAGCTCGACCGCGATCGNCTCGAAAAATGGGCGGCCGCCGACCCCGTCGATAAAGGCCGCTTCCTGGTGCGGATCCGCTCCGCCGGTGGCCCGNTCGCCTACCTGCGTCACAACCCCGAGCCCCTGGGCTCGACCGACAATTTGCGCTTTCANGAGCGCCTCCACCGCAATGGCATTCCCGGCCGTCCNGCCTCCTATGCCAATCCGCTGACCAGCGAATTCTGGGACGCGGAAAAAGATCCCGAAAACTTCGCAGACCTATGGGCCCGCACCGCCGACGGCCCCATCTGGAAAGAGGAATAACCCATGCACGAAGACGAAAAATATCTCTTCGATATCAACGGCTACATCGTCGTCCGCGACGCCCTGTCGCCGGAGGATGTCGCCCTCTGCAACGAGGGCATCGACCGCCACGCCGAAAATATCCGCGAACGCACCGGCGAACTCTCGCTGGCGGGCGGTTCCTCCGCCCTCAAGGGCGAGACCGGTCGCGGCGATCTCGGCGGCGCGCTGATGTGGGAGGAACCCTACGGCTCGGCCTTCCGCAATATGCTGGTCAATCCCAGGGTCGTGCCCTACCTACACGAGATCCTCGGCGAGGGCTTCCGCCTCGATCACAACCTCGGGATCATCACCATGCGCAAGGGGGCCGAGGGCCACACCCTGCACGGCTCTTCCGGCCCCGGCTTCGACCGCCACCAGTACTACATTTACAAAGACGGCAAAATGCATAACGGTCTCACCGTCGCCGCCTATCAACTCGCCGACATCAACGAGGGCGACGGCGGACTGTGCCTGGTACCTGGCAGCCACAAGGGCAACTATCCGTGCCCGACCACCCTGCGCCACGCCACCGCGCACACCGAATTCATCAAGCAAATCACCTGCAAAGCCGGCGACTGCATCATCTTCACCGAGGCCACCACCCACGGCACCTTGCCCTGGACCGCCGACCACGACCGCCGCACCGCGCTGTTCCGCTTTTCGCCGGGCAATCTGGCCTATGTCGGCCACAACTGGTCTGAGGAAATGCTGGCGCTGATGAGCAGCGAGCAGCGCAAGGTCTGCGAGCCGCCCTACCACTCGCGGCTCGAACGGCCGGTGCTGGAGGTGGAATAGCTTGGCCGATCATCCGCTGGTCCTGCCGCCCGATTTCGACCCCGAGCGTCAGATGGTAGCGCGACAGGTCGACGGCAAGACCTTCCACGCGATGCAGACCACGGCGCGCCTGGCGGGGCGGCTGGCCGCCAACGGAACCGATGACGACTGGCGCCGCGTCGGCCCCATCGTGGCTTCGCTGCTGGAATGTCAGCACCACGAAGCGCCCCATCGCGGCAACTTCCGCTGGGAATGGGAGGATGCGACGGTCGAGGACCTCAATGCGGTGCAATTCGCGCTTTTTTATCTGATCCCTATCGCCCTGCACAACCGTCTGGACGAGGCCCTGCAGGAGCGGCTGCGGACCGGCATCGCGCTTGGCCTCGACGCCATTCGCACCATCGACGTCGGCCTCGATTATACCAATATCGTCCTTAAGGACATCGCCAATAGCTGCCTGGGCGGCGAGATGCTGCAGGACGATGATATCGCCCGACGGGGCCGCGACAAATTCGTCCGCTGGCTCGAGCGTCTCGACGAATACGGCCTGCCCGCCGAATACAACAGCCCTAACTATGCCGCCGTCGCCTTCCACGTACTCGACCAGTTGGCGCGACTGACCGACGACGACGATACTCGCATCCGGGCCCGCACCGCGCTGTGGCGGCTCGGCCTGAGCGCGGCGCTGCGCCTGCACCCGACCACCGGCCGTTGGGCCGGCCCCTTCAGCCGCGCCTATCGCCCGGCGGCCTTCGGCCAGACCCCGCCTGAAATCGACGAATTCCGCGCCTGGGTCGAGGCCGGGCTCTTGCCGGAGGGGTTGCTATCGCTGCTCGACAATCGCGCTCATCCCTGCGAAATCGCCGAGTCCGCCCCCGGCCCGGTCCAGCTCAACACCTACCATGGCGACTCGTTTTCGCTCGGAGTCGCCTCGCAGGAGCTCAAGACACAGTCGATCATCTTCATCGCCCTGCAGTCAAATGTCTGCTATGGCCAATTCTTGCGTCCCGGTATCGACCGTCCCGGCATCTTCTTCTCGCGCTATCTCCTCGATGACAAATGGGTCGGCGACTTCCGCACCACCCCGTCGCGCGCCAGCGACCAGTTGCTGCCCGAGGAAGGACGCTTCTTCGGGGTCCAGGACGGCGCACGCGCCATCGGCCTCTACGCTCCGCGCGCACTCGACGGCTTTACCCGCACCAGCAGCGCCAAGACCATTTTCACCTGGACCGAACGCCATCTGATCGACGAGATCTGGGTCGACGACAGGCCAATCGACTCGCTGCCCGCAGACGTCCCCGCCGGCGCCACCATCACCATCGCCAGCGGCGGCCTGCTGTGCGCGGTGCGTCCGCTCGCCGCCACCGATCTGGGCGGCGGCGCGCCGATCCGCCTGGTCGCTATCGACGGCCACCTGGCACTGGAAATCTACAATTACATCGGGCCGGCCAAGACATTCTGGGAACTGGCGCACCCGGGATCCTTCTACCAGGGCCAACCCCGCTGCGGCTTCTATATCGAGGTCGCCGAACGCAGCGACTGGCCCGGCGGCAGGGCCTTCGGCGCAGCAATTGCGGCAGGAGCGCTGCTGGACGAAGCCGCTGATCCGCAGACCTATACCCCTGGCGCCCAACGGCTGTGGAGTGTGGAATACAAACGCGACGGCCGTCGTTTAGGGATTGAAGTCGATCTCATGGAATGGCACCTCAAGCGCCGCTGGACCCACGCTGGGGAACTCGCCTATCCGATGTTGGAATCTCCCATCGCACGTCAATCGGCAGGCGGCCGGGTCGCGGTCGGAGAGGCTACCCTCACTTGCCAGCGGGGACCCGCCTGGCTCTGCGAATTGCCCGACGGCTGGGTCGCCGGCTATCACGGCACCGAGCCAACGTCGCTGGTGTTGGACACGCCCGGAGGACGCCTGGAGGTAGACGAAATGGGGACCGGTATCGCGTCGTACCGAAACGGGGAAGTCTCCATCGACGCCATCGGACTCGGCGCCTGGCGCTGCATCGATCGGGCATAGCAGTCGCGGAACGGCTCGACCGCCCATTGCAAGCCCGACCAGCGCTTCGCGAAAATTGGGCTACACCCGCTGCGCAGCGCATAAAGGCCTAATGTCTAATACACAA
>PBOD01000210.1 GCA_002724215.1 Gemmatimonadota bacterium
CATGAAAAAGTTCGACCCGGATATATTACATCCACTGCATCCAAAAATCAAGCACTATTATCCCGATTACCTGAAAATAAATGCGAAGAAGGAGATCAAGCATAAGGTATGTATAAACAATAATATAGAGTGAAAATTCAATTGAAATTAGCATAGAAATTCACAAAAGTCGCACTTTATTCATTCTGAACGACTATTTTGCCCAATAATTTCACGCACGCGCCTTGCATTCGCGTGATCCGGCTCGATCCGCAACAGCGCCGTCCAGGACTCGGTCATTTGCCTAATATTCCCCAACCGATAATACACCTCGCCTAAGCGATAGTACGCCTTGGCGGCAGCGGGATTGAGTTCAATGAGCGCATTGTATTGTCCGACTGCCTCGCTAAGGCGGTCGGTCCGCTCATATGCACGACCGATATTGTAACGGGTCTTGGCGTGGCCAGGGTCTAGGTCTAGCACGGCCCGGTAGTGGCCGATCGCCTCCGCGTAACGCTGCATCTTCTGATAGATCAACCCCGTATTGAAATGCGTTTCGACGTGAGTCGGGTGCAACGCCAGCGCCGTTTTGAACGATGCCAGCGCCGCGTCGTAGCGCCTGGCCTGGCTATAGAGCATCCCAAGGTTGAAATGGGCGCGCAGCCGCGTTGGCTGGATATCGATAGCGCGCTGGTAGTGGTAAACAGCGCGACCAAAGTCGCCGCGACGATAGTAGCTATACGCCAGATTGTCGTGGGCGCGAGCGTTGTCAGGATAGTACTCGAGGACCGCACTGAACAACGAAAGATCACTGCGCCAATCGCGGTTGCGACCAATGGTTGCGGCGCTCAGCAGCAACACCACGACTCCTCCCAGTGGCCACAAACGCAGCAATACCGGCGCCCGCGCGACACCCCACCCAATCGCCAGTGTTGCTGCTATCAATCCCAGATGCAAATAGCGCTCGGCCATACCACTCGGCGCCAGCACAAACACATTAGACACAGGCAACAAAGACAACCACAAGAACGCGGTCGCAAAGGCCAGCGAACGCGAACGCGTCCACCAGGGCAGGGCCACCGACGCCGCGACGAAGATCAGGCCGGCGATAAACCACGGATCCAATGGCGATGCCACCGGCGGAATCGAGGCGAAAGAGTAATCGGCCGATAGCCGCAGCGGCACTACTAGCAGCAGCGCATAGCGCGCCCAGATCGCCACCACCGTCGCCCATCGCGGCGCTATGTCTAACTCGGCCAGAAAATTGGTCGATGCCGGGCCGGCGGACGCATCGGCACCCCCCAGCACTCCGAAGCGCAAAGCCAGGACGGCCCCCAAAGCGACGGCGTATCCCCAATGGCTTTTGCACCAGTCCGTAACCCGCGTCCACCATCCCCCCGCCGCCCGCTCTATCCAACAGGCGTGCAACAGTAGCACCGCCGGCAAAATAACCGCTGTCTCCTTCGACAGCACCGCAGCAGCGTAGAGAGCCCAGGACGCGGTGCGTCTCCCGGACAGGTAGGCCAAAAAACCGCCGAGAAAAAATGAACTGGCCAGTAAATCGCCCCGAGCCGAAACCCACCCCACGACCTCGGTCTGGAGTGGGTGGCAGATATACACCAGCGCTGCCCACAGCGCCGCCTGGCCGTGGCTCACCAATTCCCTGGCCAGCGCGTAGAGCAGCAAACCGTTGATCGCGTGCAGCAGCGCATTGGTCAGATGGAAGCCCATGGGCGCTTCCCCGTAGAGTAGAAAATCGCAACCCAGCGACAACAGTGCCAGCGGCCGGTAGATGTCCAACCCCAGCCAATTCGCGGCGAAAATCTCCCCAATCTCCAGTTCCCGCACCATCGCGCTGGCGAGATAGGCTGAGTCATCAAAGACAAAACCGTTGCCCAGCGTATTGGCGTAACAACCCAATCCGAGCAGGACGATTGCGACCGGATGGGCCGCCTGTGAGCGAATTGGTTTGAGACCGTTCATTCTTTGTGTATCTTTAGCCGTGTTTATGTATCTTTAGCCGTAGCATTCCGAACCTGACTATTTCGCAATGTAGTGACGAGCCTTGTAATGGAAAAGCCCGCAGGTCTCCTCTGGCAATATCCGCTGGCCCTCTTGGCAGCCCTAGTCCTGATCACCGCTTGCAGCCAGCAACAAACGCCAGCGCACCCTACCGCGCCGGTCGCGCGCGTGGGTGAAGTGCAGATCTCGAGCGAAGAGTTGCGCCGTTTCGCGCTCGACGTGCTGCCCGATTTGCGCCCAGCCAAACAGGGCCAGGCCGCACGACGAGACTATCTGCAAACGCTTATCGACCGCCAGTTCATGCTGCGACAGGCGCGCGAGGTCGGGTTGGGCGACGAACCGGCCGTGCGTATCGCCAGTCTTTTGGAACGCCGCACTTACCTGGCCAATATCTACCGGCGGCGCGACCTCCACCCCAAAGCCCAGATTACCGACGACGATATTAAGCGCTACTTCGACGATCAGGGCCTGGCGCACGAGCGCTTGGTTACCGCCATCATGGTTGCCACCAAAGACGAAGCCCGCGACCTCAAAAACCAGCTCGATGCCGGCGCTTCGTTCGCCGACCTGGCTACCGCCCACACCCTCGACCCGCTGGTCGCCGAGCGCCGCGGTCGCCTGGGCTATATGAACCGCGCGCTAGCCAGGCGCACCGGCATCCCCAACGAGATTTTCGACAAGCAGCCCATCGACGCCATCTCACCGCCCTTGCCGATCGGCACGCGCTTTCACATCGTACGCTTTATCGAGGACCGTCAAGTCTCCGTCGATAGCCAGCGCGAAAGCCTGGCCGAGGGCCTGGCCAAAGCCAGAAAGCGCGAGGTCGAACAACAGCACGTCGAGCTGCTGGCCTACGAACTCGACTGGCGGCTCGCGCCACCGGGCTTGGCCGCACTGCAAAACGGCGCTTCCTCCGACCAGCCATTATTTACCTACGAGGGCGGCGCGGTCTCGCTAGCCGAATACCGCGAAGTGCTCAAGCTCCGCCGTGCCAGCCACGGCGCTGCCGCCCGCGACAGCGCCGCCGTCGAAGCCTTCGCCCGCCGCACCATTCTGCCCGAACTAATGCTGGCGGACGCAGCCGAAAAGGCCGGCTACCACCGCGAGCCGCAGGTCGTTGCCTGGCTGGCCAAAGACCGGGAAGAGCGCTTGCTCAAAGTCTCCTACCAGCGCCAAATCGGGGACCAGGTGGCGGTGACCGAGCCCGAGATCGAAGCCTATATCGCCCGCCATCCCGAGCGCTTCACGGTGCCCGAGACCATCTGCTTCGACGAACTCATCGCGCCCGACGCAGAAACCGCACGACAACTCGCCGCGACCCTGACCGGCGCTGAAGACTGGCAGGCCATCGCCGCGAAGCGGGGTTTCGAGCACCGCCCACGCAACGCCGATGGCCTGGTCTGCATGCACAGCTATAACAGCACCCCCTATCCCACGCTGTGGCCGGCGCTGCAAAAATCTACCCCTGACCGAGTCGGTGGACCGGTACAGACCCGCGAAGGCTTTGCCCTATTCAAGGTCGTCAGTAAAAAAGCCCCGCAACCCGAACCGGCAGCCCAGGCGCGACAACGCGCCCGCGCAATGCTGGTCCGACGCGCCGAGCAGGTGCGCTTCGACGAGTGGCTGGCGGCACTGCGGCAGCAGTACGGCAACGAGGTCGAAATCTTCGACGACCAACTCGCCGACGCCTTGCCTGAGGCACTCCTAGCCAGCCTGGTGCGCGAAACGCAGGACCACTAGCCCGGAGGAAGGGCCCATGCGACGCACGATCCTATTTCCTGTTTTGCCCCTCTTATGCGCCGCCGGTCTGGTTGACGCTCAGGAGGGCTTCGAGCTAACCACCGAAGACCTAGTCATCGACCGCGCCGAGCAATGGTTGCAGTGGACCCGGCCCAAGCACGCGGTAGTTATCGACCCCGGGACCCACACTGTCATCCCGCGTCGCATCGGTCGCAAAACCGACGCGATTCTCGATAGCGACCGCTTCCAGACCCTGATCGGCGACGTCAAGGCCTACGAAAAGATCGTCAAGGAGCTCAACCGCGCCGACAAACCCATTCCGCTCAATATCCGCACCGCACCCGCCACCGTCGCCGGCGTGCCGATCGTCCATTTGAAGGCCAAAGCCAAGGACAATATCGAAGTCGGCGATCCGGTGATTTGGTACTATTTCCACGGCGGCATCCGCCAGGCCGGCACCAGCGCCGAAACCGCGTCTGCCGTCCTCGACCGCGACCCCGAGACCTACTGGCAACCGAGCACCATAGTCGATAAAGCCACCTTCGATGAACTTGCACCGGCGGTGCAGGGTCCCGTCTACTACTTCACCCGCGATGGCGGTGTCGAGAAGCGGGTGGACAAAGAAACCTACGACGCGGCGCCGGCCCGCGACCGCCGCATCGAATATCACAGCCACTCGCTCGATACCTGGACCCTGGATATCGACCTCGGTCGACTCGAGCCGGTCTCGCGGGTCGTACTGCGCTTCCACGAGGACGGCGAACCCTTTCGCCAGGTACGCCTGCTCGGCACCCCGTCCGACTTGCGCAGCGCCGAGCTCTCGCTGATCGAGCGCACCATCGCCCCGGTCGAAAANACCCATGTCATCGACCTTAATCTCGANCCCGAAGACCAGGGCTTCTACCGCCAGCTACAGATACTGCGCCTGGCCGTTACCGACAGCAAGTTCGACAAGTTCGCGGCCGTCTCAGCAGCTGAGTTCCAGGCGTTGCCGCTCTCCGAACAGGGCGGTATCGACTACCACATCGTCAACGCCGCCGGCAGCGAGACCAAGGTCGATCGCGCCATTTACGAAGGCGTCAGCCCCGAGCGCCGCGGTAGCCTGGTCTACTACCGCCGTGAGCGCCCGCGTCTAGCCGAAGTCGAGGTCTGGACTCAGGGCGACAATATCGCCCTCGAAATNATCGACGGCGGCGGCAGTGTCGATCTCACCGGCACCTTCAGCGGGGAGCCCGGCTTCGACGGTCGTTACGACAGCAACTACCTGCAGTTCGTATGGTCGCCCGACCCCCGTTTCGAAGACCGCGGTATTCTGACCGTAGACCTCGGCGCCCGCTTCTGGCTCAACTACTTCCGCATGGTCGGGGGCATCAGCGGCGTCGATGAGATGGTGGTACGCCTCTCNGACGGCTCNCGCGATTCCAACGGCAGTCTGAAGTGGCGCGAAGTGTACCGCCAGGCAGGCAACGCCACCAATTCCACCCCGTGGTCGGGGGTCGCGGTAGGCACGGCGGAGAGCGGGTTGGATGGTCTCGAACAGGTGCGCTACATCAACAGCCAGATCTTCACCAGCCAGGCCGGGCGCGCCGGCGGCTACAACACCGGCGACCGCATCCGCGAAGTCCAGCTCTTCGGCGAGGGCTACCCGTCCGAAGTCACNCTGACCTCGCCGATGATCGAACTGCCCGGCTCGGTAATCCTCGGCAGCATCGAGTGGGAAGGCGATTTGCCCGACGAGGATATCGTCGATCTGCAGATCCGCACCCGCNCCGGCGACCGCCTGGTCGAAGTCGTCGAATACTACGGCAATGGCGGCGACCTCAAGACCGAACAGGACTACAACAACCTGCCCANCAGCTTCAAGGGGCCCATCGTCAACAAGCTCAAGCCAGGCGGCGGCTGGAGCAGNTGGAGCCAGCGCTACACCCACTCGGGCCAACTGGTCACCTCGCCCAGTCCGCGCCGCTTCCTGCAAATCCAGGCGCGGCTCCTATCGAACTCGCCCGACCATGCTGCCACCCTGCGCTCGATCAAGGTCAACTTCCTGCCACCTGTAGCACGCAATACTGTCGCCGAGATCTGGCCCAACGATGTCGTANCCCGCGAGGAGCGCGAATTCGAACTCTATATCAACCCGACTTTTGTCGAGAGCCAACCCGGCGGCCAGCCCAGCCGTAGCTTCGACGAAATCCGCCTCGACGCGACGCCGATCGAGGCNATCGAGATCACCGACGTGGCCAGCGGNCGCGAGGACGACTTCNCCAGCGGTCAGTTCCGCATATTCGAGCGCCGCGACACGCCGGCCTCGTTCACAGACGACAACGGCCAGCTATACCAAGCTCTAATCGACNACGCCAGTGGCGACACCGCCCGCGTCTACGCCGACAAGGCCTCGGGCCTGCGGGTGCAGTTGCCCGAGAAAATCGCCATGCAATCGCGCGACGCAGCCACCCGCACCTACTACCGCATCGTCGAAGAAGAAGGCGAGGAAGTGCCCGTCGACACCGACGGTCGCATCCTCAACGAACTCACCTANCTCGGCCTGCCCTTTGAAGANCGGGGNCAGATNCTCTACTTCGCCATNCAGGGCCGTGACGCCGACGGCGCACCGATCACTGAGACGGTCGAAAAATTCGCCTACCTNAGCCTGGCAGACTCGCTCAAGGGCGAAGTCCGCTACTTCCGCAAACTGGTCGGCAAGGGNGGCGAATTTCCCTTCGACACNGANGGNAATGCGCTNACCGAGAGCNNCTACAACGCCCTGCCGAGGACGCAGCGCGGTTCGATAGTCGCCGCCGGTGAANTGGTACGCGTGCGCTTTATGGCCTCNGTNCTACTCAACGGCACCACCATCGACGCCGCCATCCGCGACTCTGCCTTCCCNGAGACCTGGCAACTGGTCGATCCGGGCGATGCCACCGANCTGACCCCAGGCGACGCCCTGAGCATTTCCGTGCCNTTCTCCGGCCGCGTCGTCCAGGGCGTGCAAATCACCCCCAATCCCTTTACGCCCAACGGGGACGGCNTCAACGACCGCACCGGTATCCGCTTCGCNCTGGGCAACCTCAACACNGCGCGCNATATNGNAGTCGAGATCTTCGATCTGGCNGGGCGCAAAGTCTGGAGCAGTACCCGCCAGGGCTTCGGGCAGCAGGAATTCGCCTGGGACGGCCGCGACAACTCCGGCGCCACCGTGACACCGGGCATCTACGTCTGTAAAATCCGCGCCGATATCGACGCCGAATCGGCGTCCAATACCAGCGCGGTGCACCTAGTCGCCGTGGCCTATTGACCGACCNCTCGCTTGCAATCTGNCTCNACTGAACAACCGCGACCGGGTGCCCGCGCCCTGCTCGTCGGCGCAGCCGGAGCATTCGCCATCGGCGCCCTGGTGCCCTATTGCAACATGGTGCTACACGGTTCGCGGATCGCCTCGTATTTCAACACCCCCGCCGCCATTATCCTCTTCTTCTTTCTGGTATTCGTCGGCAACACTCTGCTCGGACTTTTGCGCCGCTCGTGGATGCTCAACCGCGCCGAGCTAGCGCTGATCTACATCATGTGGATCGTCGCCACTGCGATCCCCGAATGGGGCCTGACCGCCTTCCTACTGCCCGACATCACCAGCGTCATCTACTACGCCACACCCGAAAACAACTGGGCAGAATTGCTACAGCCTCTGATCCCCGACTGGATCATACCCCACCACGACTTCGACCAGATCAAAAACTTCTACGAGGGCGCACCCAAGGGGCAGGGCATCCCCTGGGCGCTGTGGCTATCGCCTCTGGCCTTCTGGGTGCCCTTCGTACTCGCGCTCTATATGGCGATGGTCTCGATCGTGGTCATTCTGCGCAAACAGTGGATAGAAAACGAGCGCCTGGTCTTCCCGCTGGTCCAATTGCCCATCGCCATGCTGCAGGCGGATGAAAAACGCCCCGGCGTGCTCAACGCCTTCTTTAAAAACCCGTTGATGTGGATCGGCTTCGCCATCCCCGCCGTCATCCAGAGCGTAAACGGCCTCCACCACTACTATCCCTACTTCCCGCGCATCGTCCTCGACAACTACATTCCCCTCTTCCGCGACACTATCCAGATTCCGCTGCGCTTGAGCTTCCAGATGGTCGGCTTCAGCTATTTCGTCAACCGCGATATCGCCTTCGGGCTATGCTTCTTTTACCTGCTCAATACGGTGCAACAGGGCATTTTCAACGTCCTCGGCGTCCAGAAGGTCGATCCCGTCCTCGGCGCCTACAGCAATTACACCGGCAGCATCGTCGTCCACCAGGGCTTCGGCGCAATCATCACCCTGGTCCTCTACGGGCTGTGGAACGCCCGCGACCATCTGCGCGACGTCTGCCGCAAGGCCTTTCGCGGCGCGCCTTCTGTAGACGACTCTGGCGAGATCCTATCCTACCGCACCGCAATGCTGCTGCTAATCGCCAGCCTCACCTTTATGGGCGTGTGGATCTGGCAGTCGGGCCTGCCCGCCTGGGTCACTCCCTTCTACCTGTTCTTCGCCTTCGTACTCTTCTTGGGCATCACCCGCGTCGTCGCCGAGGGCGGCCTGGCCTTCGTCTTCGCGCCGATGATCGCCTCCGACTTCGTCGCCGCCGGCTTCGGCACCCGTACCATCGGCTCCTCCGGCATCGTGGCTCTGGCCTTCACCTACGTCTGGGCCAGCGATATCCTAACCTTCGTCATGACCTCCTGCGCCAATGGCCTCAAGCTCGCCGAGGAAACCATCAAAAGGGGACGCCGCATCGTATTTTGGGGCATCCTGCTGGCGATCGTAGTCACGCTTTTCACCTCGATTTGGGCCATCCTCGACCTCGGCTACCGCTACGGCGGCATCAACACCGACCAGTTCTTCTTCAACAGCGCGGCACGCTATCCCTTCGACAACGCCGCCGCGCGCATCCAGGCGCTCGACGGTCCGCACTGGGAAAATTGGGGCTATACCGCCATCGGCGCCGGGGTTATGGGCCTTTTGATGGCCGCGCGCCAGCACATCTTCTGGTGGCCCTTCCATCCTCTGGGCTTCCCGATCAGCGCCGTCTTCGGCACCATGTTCTTCAGCGTGTTCCTGGCCTGGCTGTGCAAGACCCTGGTCCTGCGCTATGGCGGTCCGGCGCTCTACCTCAAGACCCGCCCCCTATTCATGGGTCTGATCCTGGGCCAATTCGCAACCGCCGGTGTCTGGTATGCCATCGACTACTTCGCCGGCGAGAGCGGCAATGCCGTAATGATCTGGTAACTGACCGCCTGGCGGGGGCGCCGCTACTGCTCTAATTTTGGCACGGGAAGTGATCGCCGCGGAACCAGTCGCTCTGCAACAACATCTATATACGGACTATGGACCGACATCCACTCCAATCCATCCGCGCCCGCCTGGCCGCGCTGCGTCGCCGCGCCCTGGCGCTGACCCTGGCCGCCGGGCTGACTCTGGCCCTGGCCGCGGGCGCGATTCTGGTCCTGGCCTGGATCGGTCTCGAAGCCCTGATTTTCCTCTCGCCGCCCTGGCGCACGGGTCTGGGGCTTATGGCCCTAATGGGCTCCGGCGCAATCCTGGCGCTCTTCCTGCACCGCCACCTGCCCGCGCTGCTCTCCCACCGCCGCTTCGCCCTCTTCGTCGAGCGTCGCTGCCCGCAATTGGGCCAGCGCCTGATCAGCGCCCTCGAACTGCCCGCCGACGCCGACGGCCACTCGCCCGAGCTACTGGCCGCCGCCACCCGCCGCGCCGACGAACTCTTACGGGCTGCCGACCCGGCGCACATTCTCGACCGCCGGCCGCTGCTATCGCACCTGCGCCTATTCGGCGGAGCCGCAGGGCTGGTCCTGATCTGCGGCGCGCTCTTCTACAGCGACCTCACACCCGCCCTCGACCGCTGCCTGCATCCCCTCACCGCCTACGAGCGCCCGCCGCGCACGCGCATCGAAATTCACCCCGGCGATTTTGAAATCGTCAAGGGCGAAGACGCCGCGCTCGCCATCCGCTTCGCCGGCCGCAAACCCCGACTCGCGTCGGTCCTGCGCCGTCCGACNGACACCGACCCCTGGCNGCGCGAGGAATTGATCGTCGAGCGCGCCGATTCCATCGTCCACACCTTTCGCCAGGTGCAGCGGCCCTTCCAGTANGCCGTCGTCGCCGGCGACGCGCACTCAGCCGAATACCGGGTCGCGGTCATCGACCCGCCCGCCGTCGAGCATTTGCGCCTGCGNTACCGCTATCCAGCCTACAGCCGCCTACCCGATCGCGTCGAGGAGCAAANCGGCGATATACAGTGCCTGGCTGGCACTCGGGTCGATATTGAAATCGCCGCCAACAAGACGCTGGCCAGTGCCGCGCTAATCCTCGACGACACGCTCGCAATCGCCGCCGCCCTCGACGGCACCAGCGCCCGCGTCTCGCTCGCTATCCGCCGCGCCGGCCACTACCACTTCGCCCTCACCGACCCCAAGGGNGTGCTAAACCGCGACCCGATCCGCTACGCCATCCAAGTCAGCGCAGATTTGCCGCCCGAGATCACCCTCGTCGATCCCGGCCGCGACATCGATCTGCCCGAGTCGCAACAAGTGCTGCTCAAAGCCGAAGCCAGTGACGATTTCTCGGTCGAGAAGGTCGTCCTCGTCCATCGCGTCAACGATGGCGCAGTAAAGCGCCGGGCCCTCGCCACCGCGCCCGGGCGCGAGGTCCCCATAAGCCACGTCTGGGACCTCGCCGCGACCAATCTCCTGCCCGAGGACCGCGTCTACTACTATCTCGAAGTCTACGACAACGACCAGGTCTCCGGCCCCAAGATGGGCCGCAGCCGGCAGTACGCGCTGCGCTTCCCCTCGCTCTACGAACTCAACGAGGAGGTCCAGCAGGCCCGCACAGAGCAACTCGACCAGCTCGAAGAACTGGCCGCGGAGGGCCGCCAACACCGCGAATACCTCGAGCGCGTACGCCGCGAGTTGCTCAAGAGCGAAGAGCTGAGCTGGGAGCANAAAAAGGAGCTCGAATCCACGCTTGAACGCGAATCGGAGCGCGCCAGTGCCCTCGAGGAATTGGCTACCGAGCTCGAAGAAACCATTGAGCAGATGGAGGAAAAGGGCACCGGCACTGACCAGATGCTCGAAAAGCTCGAACGCATCCGCGAGCTGATGGGCGATATCGCCACCCCCGAGTTGCAGCGGGCCTTAACCGAGCTGCAGCAAGCCGCCCAGGACCCCGACCCGCAAGCCCTGGCCGACGCCCTCAAGCAATTCAACGAGGACCAGCAGGCTTTCCAGGAGCGCCTCGAGCGCACCATCGCCCTGCTCGAGCAGGTCCAGAACGAGCAAAAACTCCAGGCCGTCGTCGAGCANAGCGCCGAGCTCGCCAGGCGCCAGGCGCAAATCAACNACGAGCTCGACCAGGGCCAGAGCGGCCTGCGCCAGCAACAGCAGGAAGGCAGCCTCAAACGCGACACCGAACGCCTCGGCGAGCAGCTCGAGGAGCTGGGCGAAAGCATGCAGAACCACAACGAGCAAACCGCCGCGCAACTGTCCGCGCAAGCCGAGGCCATGGAGAGCGGCGAGNTGAGCGGNCGCATGCGCAAAATGGTNCAGGAGATGCGGGCCAAGGCCAACGACAAAGCCCGCAAGACAGGTCGCGGGTTGGANGAAGACCTGGGCNGACTCTCTGCCAACCTGCAGCAGATCCAGGCCGAATTCGCGNCCAGCGAGAAAGAAGAGCTCAGCGNCGAGTTGCGGCGGGCGATGCGCGAGGTCGTGCAGTTGTCGCAGCGCCAGGAGAGCCTGCTCGACNGGGGCCGCAACCAGCCCAATGCATCNGCGCTGGCCGAAGACCAATTCGCACTGCTGCAGGGGACCGGCCAAATCACCGAGCGGCTCGCGGCCGTNGGCCGCCGNAGCATGAGCCTGGCCCAGGGGCTCAATACCACCCTGGGTTACGCGCTGCGCAAGATGGGCGAGGCCGCCCAGAATCTGGGCCAGCGCGANCCGCGGCGCGCGCAAACGCCGCAGGGCGAGGCCATGCGGTACCTCAACGAGACCGCCCTCTTGTTGCGCGAAAGCCTCGACAACATCGCGCAATCGCAAATGCCCTCTGGCTTCGGCGAGGCCATGCAGAAGATGCTGGGACTCTCCGAGCAACAAGGCCAGCTCAACCAGGCCTCGCAGCAGGCGCTGGCCCAGGCCCAGCAACAGGGCCCCGGCCGGGGCGGGCCGCAGTTCCAGCGCCAACTGGGCCGCCTCTCGGCTGAGCAACAGCGGCTAATGCAAGCGCTCGATGAATTGGGCCGCTCACTGCGCGGCCACCGCGGTGCGCAACAGCGGGTCGATGCCATTGAGGAGGAAATGCGCGATGTCCTCTCCGACCTCGATCAGCGCCGCCTCAACCAGCGCACCATCCGCAAGCAGGAGCGAATCTACCAGCGCATGCTCGACGCCAGCCGCTCGCTGCACAGCCGCGGTTTTAAAGAAAAGCGCGAGGGCGCAACCGCCGCCGACCAGCCCTACGCCGGCCCCGCCGCCCTGCCCGCCGACCTCGGCCAGACGCCAGACGTCTGGCGNCNGGCGCTGCAGCGCGCTATGGCCGGACCCTACCCGGATGAATACCGCGCCCTGCTGCGGCGTTATTACGACCAGATTTACCGCGATATCCAGGTCTCGGAAGGAGGCGACGCCCAGTGATCAAGACTGCGCTGGCCAGCATCCTGCTCTGCACCGCCGCNCCGGCCCTCGACGAGGGNCAGATTNGTCAGCGCATCNAGANCCTCGAGCGCGCCGGCCACTTCGCCGAAGCCATTCCCTACTACGAGGCCTGGCAAAAACTGGCCCCNGACAANGCGCCCGTCACCCACGGCCACGCTCGCGCCCTCGCCGCCATNGGCGCANACCAGCACATAGTCGATCTGCTCGACGCCTGGCTCGACAACCATCCCGCAGACCACGTCGGGGCCCTGCTGTTGGGCGACGCCCACCACGAGCTCGGCAACCCCGACCGCGCCGTCACCAGCTGGCGCCGCGCCCTCGACAAAGCAAACACCGCCAGCTACGGCCAGGTCGCCGACCGCTGCCGCGCCGCCGGGCTGCCCCAGGAGGCCATCCGCGTGCTACGAGCCGCCCGCAAAATTGAACCCGCGCTCTACACCTGGGAATTGGCTTCGCTTCACCTCGAAGCAAACGACTACCGCCCCGCCGTCGAAATGTTCGTCGCCACCCTGCAGCAAGCGCCGCAACGGCTGCCGGTGGTCGCCAACCGCCTCGAGACCGCCTGCCGCGCCGAGGGCAACGCCGTGCTGCAAACGCTCGCCAGCATCTCCATCGACGAACCCCTGCTCCTGGCGCACCTGACCACTTCCTGTGCGTTAGCCGCCGCCGCGCCCGAAGTCGGCCTCGCCGCGCTCGCCGCCCTCGACGACCGGGGCGCCGAGCAGCTCTTCCAATTCGCCGCCCGCGCCGAGGCCCTCGGCCACGACCAGACCGCCGCCCGCGCCTACGGCCTCTTCGCCGACCGCCTGCCCGGCTCGCCCTTCCGCTACCAGGCTCTCAGCCGCCAGGCCGCGCTGACCGCCCTGCGCGACCCTGACGCCGCGCTCACGCTCTACCGCCGCATAGCCAGCGATTTCCCCGACCGCCCCGAGACACTGCAGACTCTGGTCGGCATGGCGCGGTTGCAATTGGAAGAGCGCAACGATGTCAAAGGCGCAATCGCCACTCTGCGCACCGTCGTCGACTCACCGCATCGCGGCCCCTGGACTCCGCAAGCCCTGGCGTTGATTGCCGAGTGCAGCCTGCGCCTGGGCAATCTCGACCAGAGCGAGCGCTTCCTCGCCGCGCTGGAAAAGCACGACTCCATGATCTACGAAGCGCGCTTTCGCCAGGCCGAACTCCACTATTTCCGCGGCGATTTCGCCGCAGCCGATTCGCAGCTTACAGCCCTGAGCACCAGCGACCTCTCCCACCCTCTGGCCAACGACGCCTTCGATCTGCTACTCCTGCTCGATGCCTACGCCCAGACCTCGGCCCTTGCGACCTTGAGCCGCGCCCAACTCTTCGAGCGCCGCGGCCACTCCGACGACGCGGCCGCACACTGGACCTGGCTCGCAACTCACGCCGAGCCCGCCCTGGCCGAACACAGCCTGCTCCTGCAAGCACAAGCGCGCGAACGCGCGGGCCAGTACGCCGAGGCCACCGCGCTCTACGAGCGCCAGATCAACCGCTTCCCCGAGGGCTCACACATAGTCGCCGCCCGCCTGGCCCTGGCCGGTCTCTACGAGCGCCGCGGCGCCATCGACCGGGCGCTCAAAACCTGCGAGACCGCGCTACTACAACACCCCGACGACGCCCGCGCCCCCGAATTGCGCCTGCGCATTTTGCGCCTGCGACAACTGCGTGAAAAAGGCTAGACCATGCGCCTGATTTTTATTGCACTAATTACCTGCGCCGTCCAACCGCTGTGGGCCGAGCGCCTGTTGGTCGCAATGGACGACACCCAGCGCGACCATCTCAAATCCTACGGGCTGGCCTTCTGGACCCTCGAGCGCGGCATCCCCGTCGAGTGGCTGCTCAACTACCGCGGCGGCGCCTTTTTGTACGACTACCACGAGCTCATCGCCATCGAGGCGCAAATCCGCGGCGTCAGCGCGGTGCGCGTCTCCGAGGCCCAGGCGGCGCAGATCTACGCCGAGGTCGATGGCGGCAATATGGAGGTCGTGCGCCTGGAACAGGCGCCCAAGATCGCCGTCTACACGCCGCCCAACAAACAACCGTGGGACGACGCGGTGACCCTAGCACTCGAATACGCGCAGATCGACTACGAGAAAATCTGGGACGAGGACGTTCTAAACGGCGCGCTGGACGACTACGACTGGTTACATCTGCACCATGAGGACTTCACCGGTCAGTACGGCAAATTCTACGGCTCCTACGGCCGCGAAGCCTGGTACCGCGAGCAGCAATCCGAATACGAGCGCATGGCGCGGCGATTGGGCTACGCTAAAGTCTCCGACCAGAAAAAGGCGGTGGTGACCAAAATCTACGAGTACATGGCCTCGGGCGGCTTTCTCTTTGCCATGTGCTCGGCCACCGACACCTTCGACATCGCCCTGGCCGCACTCGATGTCGATATTTGTCACCAGGTCTTCGACAACGACCCCGCCGACGGCGGCGCCCAGGCCAAACTCGACTACAGCCGCACCGTGGCCTTCAAGGACTTTATCCTCGAGCCCAACCCGCTGGTCTACGAGTTTTCCGATATCGACACCACTCCCACCGATGTGCGTCAGATCCGTAGCGCCGAAGCCGAGTATTTCACCCTCTTCGAATTTTCCGCCAAGTACGACCCGGTGCCGACAATGCTGACCCAGTGCCATACCAATATCGTCGATGGTTTCTTAGGCCAGACCACCGCCTTCCGCAAGAAGCTGATCAAAGAATCGGTTATCCTGCTCGGCCAGGAAGACGGTACCGACAACGTAAAATACATCCACGGCCGTGCCGGCAAGGGCACCTTCACCTTCTACGCCGGCCACGATCCCGAAGACCACAAGCACCACGTCCACGACCCGCCGACCAATCTCGCGCTGCACCCCAATAGCCCCGGCTACCGGCTGATTTTGAACAATGTGCTGTTCCCGGCAGCCAAGAAGAAGGAGCGCAAGACTTGAGCGGGGTCCGGGCGCTGTTATTCGATCTAGGCGGAGTAGTGATCGAAATCGACTTCGACCGCGTGCTTAAGCGCTGGGAAGGTATGTCAGCGCTCTCCTTCGATGAGCTCAAGGCCAAATTCCACTTCGACGCCGCCTACGAGCAGCACGAGCGCGGTGAAATCGACGCCACTACATACTTCGCCCACCTTCGCGATGTGCTCCAACTCGCCGGCAGCGACGAAGACATCGCCGCCGGCTGGAACTCCGTCTTCGTCGCCGACCTGCCCGCAGTGCTAGACGCCATCACCCGGGCGCGCCAGCACTTTCCCACCTACGCCTTCACCAATACCAATCCCACCCACCTCACCGCCTGGCAGGCCGGCTTCCCGGCGGTCTTCCACGCCTTCGACAAGATCTTCATCTCCTCCGACCTCGGTCTGCGCAAACCCGAGCGCGCTGCCTTCGACGCCATCGCCGCCGCCATCGGCATCGCACCCGAGCACATCCTGTTCTTCGACGACACACACGAGAATATCATCGGCGCCGCAGCGGCCGGATTGCAGACGGTCTACGTCCAATCGCCTGCGGATGTAAAAGAGGCGTTAGTCGCCCTATTGGCTTAGCGCCCGCTCCCGAAATACCGCCTTCTCCCCATCCTTCAACGCATTCCAGATCAACAACTCCTTGCGCATCGCCTGTAAGAAACTCTTGTTGGTCCGCCGCCACGAGTCGTTGTCGCCGCTCAAGCAGCGCAGGTGAAAAACCAACCCGCACGCCCCATCCTCCTCCGGCACCACGCACAACACCAGGTGCTGTGTTACCCCCAATTCCAGCGGCGACAACCAGATCCGCGACTCCAGCGCCCAGGCCGTGCCCCGCTCCATCTCAAACGAATGCGCAAGCGTATCCGCCGCCTGAAATGCACCAGACACCCCCTCGCCATAGGCGCTTAAATAATCTGCGAGAAAATGGCACACCCCCGCCGCGTCCACCGCCGACACCATAAACGGAAAGCGAAACTCCCACACATTGCCCACGGGCGCCGGCGGCGACCAGCGCCGCGTCACATCCGGCACCGCCAGCCGCGCCGCCACCCGCGCTGGATAAAGCGTCGACAACAGCACCAGCCCCATCACCAGCAGCGCCGACCACACCGCCGCGGTCGATGAGTAATTCAATTGCAAGCCTGCCAATTGCCCCGTCTTGCTCAAGAATAATCCCAACCCCTGGCCCAGCAGATAGCCCAGCGCAATCCCCAAAATTGCATAGGCGCAGGCCTCAGCCAAAAAGAGCAGTGAAATGTGTAAGGGCGACAAACCCACCGACGAATACGTCCCGATCTCGCGCAAGCGCTCGTAGACCGCCCCCATCATCGTATTGAGCACGATCAACGCCGCGATCCCCAGCGGAATCACCAACACCCCCAATCCCTCCACCGCCGTCGCCCCCACCGATGAGCACGCGTAGACCCCAATCCCCTCCCCGTCCGGCAATCCCGCAAACAAACTCACTGTCACCCGCTCGAGAAAATCCTCAAACAGCGGTTGCACCGCCGCCGCGTCCTCAAACCCCACTGCAATGGAGCGCAACCCACCGCCAAGTTCTCTAACGACCTCATACGGCGCGATCAG
>PBOD01000211.1 GCA_002724215.1 Gemmatimonadota bacterium
GTCGGCCAGCGCGATGCCAACCGGTAAATTGACGGTGATGGTATTGCCAGCGGAAGGGTTGCGGGTCAGGGTGATAACCAGATGCTGCCAGAAAGGATTGGCGTCGGTTGCTCCCTTCGGCACGCTATTTAGCACCGGCGGCGACTGGACTACCGTCTGCGCCTGCGCGCGAGGGGCGAGCAAAACCAGCGCCCATAAAAAGTAGTTTGCAAGTCTCATGTTTTTTCAGTGTACCCCGATATATTTAAAGTGGGCTGTTCATTTACTTATATCGCTCAACAGCGATTTTACTTTAATTAATGTGTATTGGCATAGAGCGTTGGCCTCGGACCCCTTAGCCTGCAAGATGAATATTAACAACAATTTAATAAATAGTATTACATTACTAGTTTTAGCGATATCGCTCGGACTGGCAGCCCCGACGATACTCCGGGCCCAGACCATTTCCACCGTCGCTGGCAATGGCACCCAGGACTCTTCCGGCGACAATGGCAGCCCCGGCAGTGCCAGCCTGGGCTTGCCCTCGGGGGTCTGGGGTGACACCAGCGGCGTGATCTATATCGCCGATACGGGCAACAACAAAATTCGCCGCATAAACGCCGCCCGCGATTCAATCACCACCTACGCCGGCACTGGTACAGCCGGCTTTGCCGGCGATGGCGCCGCTGCCGCCAGCGCCAAACTCAACACCCCGGCCGGAATCTTCGTCGATAGCGTCGGTGTGGTCTATATCGCCGACACCGGCAACAATCGCGTTCGCCAGATTTCCACCGCTGGAATCATCACCACCATCGCCGGCAAAGACACCGCCGGCTTTTCCGGCGACGGCGCCAGCGCGACCAGCGCCAAGCTCAACGGCCCGACCGCGGTCTATGCCCGCGGCGGCAATGTCTATATCGCCGATACCGGCAATAACAGAATCCGCCGCATTACCGGCGGCACGATCAACACCATTGCCGGCTTGGATACCACCGCCGGAATCTTCATCGACGATACCACCGCCACCGCCGCCACGCTCAACGGCCCAACCGGGGTCTTCGTCGATACCGCCGGCAATGTCTACATCGCCGACACCAACAACCACCGCATCCGCAAAATCGCCGCTGCCGACTCGACTATCAGCACCGTCGCCGGCACCGGCAGCCCCGGCTTCGCCGGCGACGGCGACCTGCCGATCAACGCGCGGCTGTCCTTTCCAGCGGCGGTGGTCGGTGACTCGCTCGGCGTCCTCTACATCTCCGATCGCTTCAACCACCGCATCCGCCGCATCAACCTCGGCAGCAACATCACCACCATCGCCGGCAAAGACTCCGTCGGCTTTTCCGGCGACGGCGCAGCCGCCAATATCGCCAAGCTCGCCAGTCCGGCGGGCCTGTTCCTCACCCGTGCCGATACGCTCTATATCGCCGACGCCAACAACCATCGCATCCGCAAAATCGTCCCCGACGACACCAGGGGCTTCACCCGAATCGATACCGTCGGTCCGGGCGGCGAGATCCAGTTGCTATCGGTCGCGCTAACCGGCGACGGATCGACCTCGATCAACAGCCTCAGTTTCACCCTCACCGATCTCACCACCGCCACGGGTCTGACAGTCTCCGATCTGGTCGAATTCCGGCTATGGGAGAGTACTGACGACTCGCTGTCGTCAAACGACAGCCAGATCGGCACCCTCGACGCGGCACTGGTCACCCTCGGTAGTCAGGCCACAGTGCAGGCAACGAGCTTGCCCAGACCGGCCTACGGCTCAGTCCGCTACTACCTGCTGTCGGTGACCATCGCATCGACCGCGACGCAAGGGCAGTCCATCCGCGTCGCAACCCAGACTGGCGCGCTGGCGACGACGACGGGCGGCCGCG
Source organism: Gemmatimonadota bacterium (assembly GCA_002724215.1). Classification (GTDB taxonomy): domain Bacteria; phylum Latescibacterota; class UBA2968; order UBA8231; family UBA8231. The sequence continues at coordinate 1,860 of PBOD01000211.1, forward strand.
GTTCGCGGGTAGTGGCCAATGACTCGCTGCGCGCCACCATCGACGTGATCGCGCAAAAGCTGGTCTTCACCCGCAAGCCCGCCGGCACTTTTTCCGGCACCGCGCTGAACACCCAGCCCATCGTCTCCGCCGTCGACGACAACGGCCTGGTCGATCTCGACTTCACCGACACCGTCTCGGTCAGTACCAACGGCTCGGGTACGCTGCTGCACAACCGGGTCATCGCCATAGACGGCGTAGCGACCTTTACCAATCTCACCTATAGCACCGCCACCGACGATGAGCAAATCCTGCTCTTCGCCAACGACGAAGTAGGTGGCGCCGGCGGCGACCTCGACAGCCTGGCCTCCGACACCCTCACCATCAACGTGATCAACGATCCGCCGATCGTTGATCTTCCGGCTCTGGTCCTAAAGGAAGATGACCCGATCGGTTTCCGCACCCGCTACAGCCAGATCGTCTCCGATCCCGACGACACGACCTGGACCTTCACCTTCCAGAGCAGCCATATACTAGCCAGCGTCTCGGCCACTAACGACAGCATCATCGTCGTGCCAGAGGCGAACTGGTTTGGCATCGACACCCTGACCATCACCGCGACCGACGCCTTTGGCGCCTCGCACAGCGATCAGGGCATTATCGAGGTCACCGCGGTCAACGACGCGCCACAACTGCTCCTAGCCGATTCGCTGGTCTTGGCCGAGGACGACACCCTGACCCTCAACTTGCAGGAGCAGGCCAGCGATGTCGACGATGCCTTTGCCGACCTCAACTGGTCCATCACCCCTTCGCCGGGCCTCTCCACCACCTACGACAACGCCAGCGGACAGTTACAACTGTGGACGGCCGCCGACTCCTCGGGCTCGTTCACGCTCCAATTCCAGGTCAAGGACCCAAAAGACCTCACGGCTAAAGACACCCTCAAAGTTACCGTCAACCCGGTTAACGACCTGCCGACCTTCTCGCTGTTCGACGCCAGCATGCTGCAGGGCGAAACACTGACCCTCGACCTCGCCGCCACCACCGCCGACAAGGACCACGCCCTCACGACAATAACCTGGACCGCTGCGGCCGACTCGCTGATCGCCATCGAAATTAGCGGCTCCCAGGCCCTGCTCACGCCCCGCGCCGACTTCTCCGGCTCGCGCGACGTGACGTTCACCGCCACCGATCCAGATGGCGGCGCGGCAAGCGACGGCTTCCGGCTCACCGTCCTCCGCGTCAATCAACCGCCCACTATCGACGCCCTGCCCGACACCGCAGCCGCCCCCGGCGACACCTTGGTCATCGACCTCAGTTCCTTCGCCAGCGATCCCGACGACGCAGCTGAGACTCTGATCTGGATCGCCAGCGCCAGCAGCCGCATCGGGGCAACCTTGATCGGGCAGTCACTAACCCTGGTGGTACCGCCCGGCACCGACTCCTACGTCGATTCGGTCACCGTCGGGGTCTTCGACCTCTTCGGCGCCGCGGCCCAAGACACTTTTGCCGTCGCAGTCGAGACAATCCTGCCCCCGGTCGTCAGCATTCCCGACATCGAGTTTGAAGCCGGGCGGATCTTCGAGCTGACGCTGACCCGCTATATCGAAGGCGATATTGCCGCGCTCACTGCTGTCGCCGACTCCAACCTGCAGGTCATTATCGGAAGCGACAATCAACTGGCCACCATCAGCACCAACTACCAGTGGAAGGGAGTCGCACAAATCGCCTTTACCGCAACGAGCGATCGCGGCTTGACCGCAGCCGACACCGCAGTGGTCACCGTCACCAACCCGCATCCCGTGGTCGCGGGCCTGCCCGAGCTCTTCCTCGACGCCGGCCTGTCCACCCAGCTGGCACTGCGCGACTTCGCCCGCGACGATGAGGATATCGCGCTGTTGACCTGGTCGGCGCTGCCCGACCCCGGGCTCCAGGTCAGCATCCACAGCGTCCTGCACGTGGCGACGATCAGCGCCAGTGAAACCCTCGCCACCGGCCCGGTGCGCATCGTCTTGCAGGCTACCGACGCCCAGGGCGCCAGCGCTGTCGACACCCTGCAGATCAACGTCCATGGCATCGCACCCGCCGATACCAGCGAGGTGCCCAATGATACCGGCGAGGTCAATCGCGCACCGACGATAGCGCCGTTACCGGCAGTGAGTTTCCACAGCGGCAACACCGCGACCCTGGCGCTCGACCGCTACACCGAAGACGACGGCCCGCTGAGCGCGCTGCGGTGGACGGCGACCCCCGACGACGGTGCGGTGGTCGCCGTCGTTGTCGATTCGTCGATCCACATCGCCGCGATTAGCGCGCTGGTCGATGCGGGAGAGGGTTCAATCCTCTTTCGCGTCGAGGATCCCGGGGGGTTGAGTGCGCTGGCCGAAGTGACGGTCGAAGTCCTGCCTGAACTCACCGACCCCGAGCCCGGAGATTTCGACGGCGATGGTCGCATCGGCTTTGCCGACTTCTTCCGCTTCGTCGATGCGCTGGGGCTGACCCCCTTCCATCCGGGCTGGGATCCCGCCTTTGACCTCAACGAAGACCGGCGAGTCAGCCTCGACGATTTTTTCCTCTTCGCAGACGCCTTCGTCGGCAGCAACGCGGTACAATAAAACGCCCGGAGCGCGAAACTCCGGGCGTTTTGCTGAATATTGGGCAGCAGCGCCTACGGCCCGATGCGCCGCACAATTCTAAAACCGAAGGTGCTCAAGCGCACGGCAGGATCGAAGGCGTCACGGGCGGCCGAGCGCGTGTCCGCCGCCGCCAGCATCAACCCGCCCCCCCGCAACACCCGCGCGCTCCCCGACAAAGGACCCATCGGGTCCGTCCCCGCATCCGCGCCATACGAGCCGTAGTAATCCTGCACCCACTCCGCCGCGCTCCCGTGCATATCATACAGATCCCAACCATTCGGACGCTTACTACCCACCGGATGCGTCACCAACTCGCTCACCACCGCCGGCACCCGCCGCGTCCACGCAAAGGTCGATAGATCCGACGCCCTATCGCCAAACGACCACCGCGTCGCCGTTCCCGCCCGCGCCGCGTATTCCCACTCCGCCTCCGATGGCAGTCGATACAGCGAATCCCCCGCCACCGCATTTAATGTCTGAACGAACGACAGCGCGTCTTGCCAGCTGATATAGACGGCCGGATGATCGGCTTGGTCGCTGGCCGCGGGCAGGCCCTCCCAGGGCTTGGTGCCCATCACCGCCGTCCACTGCCCCTGCGTCACTTCGTATTGGCCCAGGTAAAACGCCGAGCTGATGGCGATCTCGCGCTGCGGGCCTTCGTCGCTTTCGCGGCTTTCTTCGTCGGCTGGCGAGCCCATCGAAAAACTACCCGCGCGGATCAGCGTGAAATCCATGGTCGTCGCGCCGAGGATTTCCTGGCTCAACTGCAGCGCCTGGGCCTCTTCATAGACCGCATCGACCGCCGCAGTGTCACAGCGGGCACCGAAGACTTCGGTGAAGACGAAGAAATCAGAAAAGCCGACCGCCAGGTCGCCGTCGAGGTCAAAAATAGAACTGCCCGCGCCGCCGAAGGCATCGCCAAAGCGGAAGAGATCGGCGAAATAGACCCGGCCGTCGCCGTCGAAGTCGGCCCGACAGGCCAGCGTCAACTGCCTCTTGAAGATAGAAAACAGCAAGGGATCGGGATCCGGTCCATCGATGAGCGTGCCGTCGGCCTTGCTCGACGATATCTCGACCGTCAGATCACTCGTGGCCACGCTGGTGTTGACCACGTCGTCAAGCGTCACCTGGTAGCGCCCAGCCGCCTCCGCCGCGGCCAGCGCCAGCACCAACACTCCGCGCGTCGAGGCGGCAATATCCCTGGCCAGCGCCGCGCCGGACGGAGCCTGTGAACTTGCAGCGAGTAGCGCTGAGGCCAGATCGAAGCCCGGAGGAAACACCAGCGCGATGTGGTCACCCGCAGCCAGTGCGCTGGCACTGGCGAACTCGAGACTAACCCGCCCGCTGGCGCTGGTCTGCCGGTTTGCCAATTCTACCGAAACCAGCTCGATATAACCTGAGGCGACATGCTGGGTACCGACGATTGGCGCGCCGCCGGAGACGGGTGCGATGCCGCTCAGCGGACCGCTGGCGCCGGTGGCCCCGACGATATCAAAGCGAATGCGGTCGGTCGAGCCGACCCCGGCACTGATATTGCCCACCACTAGGTAGGCCCGCGTCGAGTCGCGGTCCAGATGCTGNGCCGCNAGGCCNATCGCCGCCGNCGTGCNATGGGAGACNCCGCCCAGCACCTGGACCGCNACGCTNTTATCTTCGGCGTCGATGGCGCCGTCGCCGTCCGCATCGAGCAGAATGTCGATAGCGGTCAGATCGTCGCTCTGGATCCCGGAGAGCAGGGGCAATAATTCTACAGCGAGCACCGAGCATCCTTCACCGCCCGCACGCATCCGGAAACTCGTCAGCGCCAATTTCCCCACCACCGTGCCCGCTGCCCCGTCGAGACCATTGGGGATCTCCGCTCCGGGCAGCAATTCCAAGCGGCCCGGCACAGCGAATGGCGGCGGCGCGGCGACGGCGAGATCGAGGGCTGCATCGTCGTCGCGGCGGGTCTGCACCAGCACGCTGAGATCTTTGGCCGCGTCCGGCGGCAGACCAAGGCCATTGAGCACCAGCAGGAAATCACCGGCCGGCTCACTCGCCTGCACGTCGAGGATCAGGGTCGCGGCGGCCGAGTCGATTGCGCCCACCTGTGGCAGCGTCCCCGATGGGGTCGCGGTACTGTCGCCCAGCACTACCGCCGCCAGGTCGAAACCCGCCGGCAGCGTCAACGCGATCTCATCGCCGACGGCCAGTGGCGAGACCGTCCGCAGCGCCAGGCGCAGCGACCCGCGACCGCCCGCATAGCCCCGTAAATCCACCGACTGCATTTCGAGCCGGCCGCTGCCGGTCAGATCCAGACCGGGCGTCATTGGATCGGCGCTATCGACCGGGGTATCGTCGTCGAGCCGGGTTCGAATCACCAGCCCGCCGGCCCCCAGGTTAGTGGTGGGATTTCTCACCCCCAACAAACCGATCTGATAGCGGCCCCGCGGCTCGGCCGCAGTCAGGTCGAGCACTACAGTGCGGCCCGCCGACTCGGCACTGCGAGTCGGCAGCACACCGCTCGGCGTGATCGAAGTCGAGTCCACAGCCGTCTGCGAAAGGTCGAAACCCGGCGGAAAATCGAACACCAACTCATCGCCGGCGGCCAGGTCGCTGCGGGTATCGAAGATGGTAGTTAGCTTCCCCGAGCGACCGATCTCGGTATTTTCCTGCGCCACCGAGGCCACCGCGACCTGGCCGGTCACCACGTGGTTGCGGCCGGGTACGCTGCGCACCGGCACGGCCGGCACGATGCCCGTAGTCAGACCGCTGCCCACCGCGAGATGAGTTATATCGAGTTGCAGCTGGTCGGTAGCGCGGATAGTCGAGTCGAGATCCGCGACGATCAGGTAGTGCCGCAGCGTATCGGCGGGCAGGGTATCGCCAATGCTCATGGTCAACGCGACCCCGCTACCGGCGTCGTCGCGTGCCGCCGCCAATACCGACTGCTCCAAACTATCGATTTTGCCGTCGGCGTCCAGATCGACAATCAGGTCCAGATTGCCCAATTCGGCGCCGGTCAGGCCCTGGTAGGTCGGCGTTATATTGACACTGTTGAATACCATGCGCTCGCCGCTGGCACGCAGCCCCAGCGCATTCAGCACCAATCGCTTTCCGCCCTGGCCGGCCAGGGCAGAAAGCGGGTTGGGCGCCACCAGGGAATCGGCGCCGCCAACCACCAGCCCGCCCGGGATAGCGACGATATTGCTCAGACCCGCCTGCAGGCTGTCACTGCTGGCTCTGAGCTTGATCAAATCAGCAGTCGGCAGTTTGAGTTCGGTCCAGGTCGCCGTGCCGCTGGCGGCTGCCAGCGAATCGGCTGGCACCGCAGTCAGACTATCGACGACGGCGTTGGTATCGGCGGCGTCGACCGCCTGGATGAGAATCTTATTGGTGAAGTCGCGGTCGATCAGACCGTCGAAATCGACGGCGCTTACCGCAACCGAGTCGGGCGCGAAGTTGAGCCCCGGGTCCAAAAGTGGCGCTGGTTGCCTGGTAAATATCAGCCGAGTCGCCACCGCGTCGGCACTCAGGCCCGAAGTCGATACCGCAGTCAGGTCATCGCCGCCGGCTTCGTCGTCAAAGGTCAGATCAAATGCCTCACCATCGGCTGTCGCCTTATAGGCCAGTCCGGTCGCGGAGAAATCGGCGCGACCGGCAACCACCATCGAACTGGCAACGCCACTGAGAGTCCCAATACCGCTGGAGACCGTGGCGATGATGGTCTCGCCGAAATCTTTGTCAATATTGCCATTGCCGTCGCGAGCCTCTACAATCGGCTGCGTCGCAAAGGCCTTGCCGCTGACTACTGCGTCGGTGTTATCGACCCGCGCCGTATCGAACGGGGCGCGGATCAGGATCAGTTCGGTAGCCTTGACCTGGATCTCGACTCGATTGGCGTCTGTAGCGACGACCGCGGTGCCCAGCGCCCCCTTGCTGGTGGCCAGCCCCCCGGCCGCGAAACCGAGCCTGAGGGCCCGGTTGTCGATGGCGGTGGAATCGATCACCACCGCGACGAGATAGAAGCGCTCCTGCGCAATCGGCGGCGCGTGCGGCACGGCTGGAGCCAGGGTGACCACCTCCCCCAGCACGATAGAGTCGCGCGGCGCGACAGCTAGTAGCGAATCGGTGCCGGTGCTGAGTAACGAATCGGTGCTGACATAGAAATTCAGCGAGTCGATATCGCTGGTGTCGATGCCAGTCGCCGTCGTCAGATCGGAGAGTGTAAAGGAGATGCCGTCTACCGTCTCGACCCCGTCACCGGTCATGCCCACCCCGAGCAATTTGGCTTCGCTACCGGGCTGGACCCTTACTGCGCCGAGCGGGCCGAAAGCAGGCGTGGTTTCCCGCATATCGGGCGTATTGTAATAGATGTGGTCGGGACTACCTGTATCGTTTGCCACCGCGATATCTAGAAAGCCATCGCCGTTGAGGTCGGCCAGTACTACTGCAGTGGGATGGTCGTCTGCCCCGCCTGCCGGGCCGAAGTTAACAGCCCCGGCCGCAAAAACACCCGTACCATTGTTTTTGTAGGCGATATTCTGCGCCTGGTCGTTGACCACAGCTACATCGAGATCACCGTCGCCGTCGATATCGCCCAGCGCCAGTTCGCTGCTCGCGTCGCTACCCGTACCGAAATTGTTAGGAGCGCCAATAAAGTTTCCCGCCCCGTCGTTTAGATCGAACCAGTTCTGATTACGGTAATTAGCCGTGCCGACATCAAGATCTCCATCACCATCGATATCGCCGAAGACCACGCCACGGCCATTCACCGCACCCGTAGCGTAGTTGTCAGTACCCGCGTTCATATTGCCCACCCCGTCATTAAGATAGACTACATGCTGGACATTACCGTCGTTGGTGACTGCAACGTCAAGATCACCGTCGCCATCGGTATCGCCAATCGCGAGGTCTGTGGGGGTGTTAGTTACGCTGGCGAAGTCGCTGGTATGAGAGTAACCGCCTGCACCATTGTTGAAAAAGATAACTCTAACGTTAAGATCACCGCTGATTAAGTAGTCGAGACTACCGTCGCCGTTGAAATCGCCAAGCGCAACGTCTTTGCATCTTTGGAGGCTAAAAGTAGTACCGGTAAAGTTACCCGCTCTATCGTTGAGATACCCGGCGTTGTTCCAATTGTACTGGGCCAGCGCCCCGTCTATAAAGCCATCGCCATTTAGATCACCAAGCGCCAACCCATAAGTTTGGTCGGTGCCAGGGCCGAAATTGGAGGTGATGTCAAACTCGCCTCCGTCTTGCTTATAAACCGCATTCTGACCGCCCAGGTCCCCGGCAACGATGTCTATATCTCCGTCGTTGTCGACATCCGCAGCACCTAAGGCCATGGTCTCGCCGCCGGTACTCGGCCCGATGTGCCGCCGCCCCGTGAAATTGGCCGGGCCAGAGCCCGCCGCGACGCGAAAACGGTAAACGAAACCACCGCTTTCGATCGGCGTATTGGCGGTGTTGGTGTAGCCGGCGGTAGCACCACCGGTGAACGTGACCTGGACCAGTTCGCCGGGCTTAAACTGGGCCGTCGGAGTAAAAGTGATCGTCGCCGTCCCACCGCCAGAATAAACGCCTGTGCGCTTGCCCGTCATCCCGCCGTGCACCGCGAAGGTCGAGGTCGTCGCTGCCGACATATTGGTGCTGAACACCGGAACGATAGCAGTCGTCACCGCAGCGGTATGGCTATTGGCCAATGGTGTCACCGAACTGACCGTGGGTTGGGCCCACCCGGTCCCGCCCACCAGGGCCCAGGCGGCGAGACCGCAACAGACTGCAAATGCGCGCATTGTTATTTGAATCGACATGATTACCCGATTTAAAAGGCTATTGCTCGGCGACAATGCGCCGCACGATTCGAAAACCGAAGGTGCTCAAGCGCACGGCAGGATCGAAGGCGTCGCGGGCGGCCGAACGCGTGTCCGCCGCCGCCAGTCTCAACCCGCCCCCCCGCAAAACCCGTCTGCTCCCCGATAAAGGACCCATCGGGTCCCTCGCCGCATCCGCACCATACGAACCGTAGTAATCCTGCACCCACTCCGCCGCGCTCCCATGCATATCATAAAGATCCCACCCATTCGGGCGCTTACTACCCACCGGATGCGTCACCAACTCGCTCACCACCGCCGGCACCCGGCGCGTCCACGCAAAGGTCGATAAATCCGACTCCCTATCGCCAAACGACCACCTCGTCGCCGTTCCCGCCCGCGCCGCGTATTCCCACTCCGCCTCCGATGGCAGTCGATACAGCGAATCCCCCGCC
>PBOD01000212.1 GCA_002724215.1 Gemmatimonadota bacterium
GGATTCTCGAAAATCGCATCTGCGTCGTTGGCGACCGCAACATAGCTGTTACCCAACGCCTGCGCACGCGCACCCGCGCCCACGCTCTGAATGTTGACTACCGCTTCGCTCGAAACCGCGCAAACCAACAATGCGGCGATTGCGCCAAGCGCTTTGAAGGTCTTCATATGCCAACTCCTCCTTAGTGGGTCTCGCTAAAGTAAGTTAATTTGCCTTGCTGACTCTGGGCACAACCGTGCCGTCCTTATAGATCTTGCCGATGTCCCGAACAAAGCTATAAGAGATGTTGGTCGTCTCCACCGGCTCGTTGCGAAAGTCAAAACGCAGCACGACATCGAGAACTTGGACCTCAATATCACTGACGTCGGGGTGGAGCGCGGGAAAAACGACGAAGCCCTCGGCCTCCTGGCCGCTGAATATCTCCTCGTTCTTGAGCATCGTCCGCCGCAATAGGTCGCGGCGCTCTTGGTAGCGGGCATATTCGTTGCCGCGATAGCCGATGGCATAGGCGCGATAGTAGGTATCGAGCTGCTCGAAGTTGAGGCTCCAGTACTCGCGCTTGTTGCTCGCTTTGACAACGATTTTGCTCGGGTCGATCTTGACTTTGGGATAGGCGTAATTTTTGACGCTAACGCGAAAAACCGTAAAGCGCTGTTTCTCCTGGTCCGTGCCCCAAAAGACCGTGTTGCCGAAAGTATAGGGGTTGGTGGACTTGGGTCCTGACTGCGAATTGTTGAAGAACTGGCGGTTCAATTCCTCATCGGTCATCGGCTTGAGCCGAACCTCAAAGCGATCCTGCTCGAAAGTGACAGTGCCGTCATCGGCCACGCTCATCGAAGCCGCTTGCTGCTCACCGGGCTGCAATGGCCCTGTGTAGTAGTTATAACCGCAACCCTGGATGCCCAAACCGAAAATCCAGGCAAGAGCTAATCCTCGTATCAATTTCATCATTCAACTCCTAAACGGCGATGTAGGGCGGAGGTTTTTAACCGTCCCCAGGAACTCGTCCTTGCGACCGTTGGTTGAAAAATACCTTCTAACGGCATCAAGATCAAGTCGGCGAAACGCTCAGAAAAGCGAAAAGAGTTGAGCTGCCCCGAAAGAGACCACTTGGCATCAAAGAGCTCAGAGTTTGCGTCAAAATCATTGAACTCCACGTTAAAGCCGATGATCTCGCCCTCCTCCATAACGTGCTCGACGCTTTGAAAAACCGCATTGACATCGACGCGGTCAAAGGGGACAAGCATTACTTCGTAGCTCATAACCCCGGCCCCACCCATGACCCCGACGAACTCAAAAGCCGCGCTGGTGTAAGGCCCATCGACCAGTGCGTACCAGGCCGCGGCGGAAAAGTTGACGAAAAAATCTTCATCGGGCGGCGGACCGGCCAGCACGAAGTGATTGGCGTCGGCTCCATTGCGTTGCAATTGCTCATCGGAACTCAGTTCGGAAAAATTGGCGTATTGGCCACCCGAATGATCCGCGTCTATAAACAACTCCAGCGCGTCATCCTGAAAAATCCGCACCGCAGCGCTGCCGACCGGACGATCGACCTGGTGTACGTCGTCGCGAACCTGCGCGGCGAAATACAACCTGTTCACCGTCTTGTTCCAACCGACCTTGAGGCGAACGGAGAAATCATCCGAATCGATCGCCTCGCCATCGGGATTGATCAGATCGCGAAATTGACCCGTCGCAATCTCGTACGAATCGTCCACCATATCCCAATCATCTAAATTCCCGTCAATTACCGGAGTTAGATGATCGGGGAACTGAAAAGCTCTGTAGGCGACTCCCTGGGGTTGATGCGCGTGTATCGCAGCAACTAAACCCATTACTAACTCTAGCGTTAGTGTAACAAACAGGGGGCCTACTAACGCTCTTTTTATCTGTTCCTTAGTGTTTTTCAAATATTATTGGGCAGTATGATAACCAATGACCCAAAGTGTGTCAAGCTATATATTATACGACTCATTAGATCTCTAATAGAGCTAAAGCCATTTTACTTTAAATCGCCGGGGCTGTCAATGAAAAATTTGATCTCTTTTGTCAAGATCAGTAGATCCCGAAAGAAGTATAACCATTTGAATATTAACACCTTAAGGGACGACTCATTCGACTCCAGCATAAATAGTGACAAAGCCCCTGGATCGCGTTTCCACCTCGTCAAATTCAAAGCGCCGCCGAGCCACCTCAAAGCCCAGGACCGTGGTTAGACGATAGCCCTGGTACTCGGATAAATTGCTCAGTTGCGCCGTGGTGACCAACCCCTTGAAGCTATCGAGGGCACCGGGTGGCGTAGGCGTGCGGCGCTGCTGGAAAATCTCGTATTCCACGCCCGTTTCGACAAAACTGCTGCGGAAAGCCGGAAAGCGCAATAGGCCCGACAGCAAGTGCGTCCACTCGCTGCGCCTGGGAACCGACAACTGCACATCGGCTTGATGGCGCAATTCGCTCTTCCACCGCGGCACCAGTGTCGCCCGCCCGAGGTTGAAGCTGTATTCGGCCTTGCCGATCAACCCGGCGAAATAGGCGTCCTGACGCAAATCGCTCAATTCCAGTGCCACCTGCTCGCCAAGTTGGTGGTGCCACTGCCACTTGAATTTGGCATTGAGCCCGAGTCCGCGTATGCGTTTCACATCCAGCCCCAACCAAGTGGTGTTGATCCAGGTGTCGGGCGCGGCCAGCGGGTCGGTGACCAAGCGCATCCCGCCGCGCGTATTGGGCAATTGCAGCCACTGGAAGAGATCGTCGCGAATGGTGTCCTGGACCCTGCGCAGATCCTGAAATAGCGCCAATCGCCCCCAGCCGGGCTGGTCCCGATCGAACGCCACAATCAAATAGGTCGCCAGATTGCGCCGCTTGTCTGATATCTGGTGGACCCGCTGCTGGCCCAGGGTCACGCGCCCCTCGGGCCCGAGGTGGGTCCCGCCGTAGATATTGTAGCCGCGACGATCGCGCTGGTAGGGAAGATCCGCTTCGTCGTCGTTTTCAAAGCGATCGATCCAGCCGTTGTGGTTCATGTCCAACCCGTAGAGAAATTCGGGCCGATCGGTGTGGAAGCGCAGGAAGGGCTCCTCGTAATCGGGGATGAGGTTGGGGCTGTCTTCGTTGTCGTTCTGGTTGAAGTCGGAAATAAAATCGTTGTTCTCGTCCCAGCCCGGGAAGATCTCCCGGTCTCCCGCCTCCCAACCCCGGCGCCGCCAGTCGGGTCGACGGTCCTGGTCGTCGTTATCATCGACGAACTCGTAGCGCCGAAAATCGTTGTCAAACTCTACCGCCCCCTCGCGATCGACGGTCACCACCGAGGTCGAATAGCGCGGGCTGACATCAAAGGCTTCAGCGAAGGCGAATAGCGGATAGGACTGCTGCGAGGCGTTGCAGAGCCAGGCCGTCGCCTGCTCCGCGGCGATGTGATGGCGATCTAGTCCGGGGTTGGGATATTGACGGTATTGCTGGTTGACATTGACCTCGGCATAGGCCTGGAAGCCAGCCAGGTCGTCAACTTCGAGCGTAAAGCCGGCGATCTGGTTGGCGGTGGGCAAGCCGTAGTCGAAAACCACTACCCGCTGGTTGGAGTTGTCCTTGACATTGCCCGAGGCCTGTAAAAACGGCAGGTACACTCCCTGCTGATCGGAGGCTACTTCAATGCGATAATCGTTGGCCACTACCAGTTCGACAGTGACGCGCTCGATGTCGGCCAGATCCGGGCCAGCGTAGGAACGATCGTTGAAGTCGTAGCTGATGACGATCTGCTCGTTACCGTCGGCGGCGAGATAACCCCGGCGCTGGAAGCCACCTTCGATCAGCGGGCGGAAGCCGATCTCCGCACCGCGGATCTCGTTGCCCTCGATGTCGTATATCGCGATATCGCTGGCAAAGAGCGCCCCACCGCCGGTGCCATCTTCCGGAGAATCATCGGAGATCCGCACGTCGATTCGAGTGATGCTGGCAAAATTCTGCGGCCCGGTCAGCGCCCCCTTGAACATATCTCCGCCAAAGGCTTCCAACTGCGTGTGCGCCTGGTGCGCGTTGACAAAGGTGCCGCCGACCTTGGCAAAGTCGCCGACCTGTACCTCGACGCGGCCGCCAACGAGATTGGTGTTGTCGGTGCGCTGCTGGGGGTTGGCGCCCGAGACACCGGGGTCGCTGACCCGCGACAGGATTAGCGTCGCCGCGTATTTATCCGAAAGGAAGTCCCACTGCAGCCCATCGAAAAGCGGTTTGGCGAAGGTCATCGGCGTCAGCGTGGTGCGGATCTGATTGCTGACGGTGATCGCGTAGTGGTACTGGCCCTTGTGATCGGAGGCAACCACTAGGTTGGAGAACCAGCCGCTAAAGCGGCCCGACTTTTCCACCGCGCTGCCGAAGGGCTGCGGATTCTCCTGGCGCCAGTCGTAGATCAGCCAGCCGCGCATCAGGTAGTTGCCGTAAATATCGTAAAAATACTCGCCCTCCAGCGCGGTCGAGACGTAGCGCTGATAGAGATTGCGGGCGTAGTTGTCGTATCCGCGCTGGTCCCAGCCGTATTCGGCGTAGAGCTCCTGTGGAACGTACCATTTGTGCACGACCGGATCGAGCGCGTCGAAGAGCACACCCGGACCCCGCGGCTCGAATGAAACCTTGCCGCCGCGTTTAACCGTACCCAACCGCGCCCCGTAATCTTGGGCATCGAGCACCCCTGCCAGCAGCGGCAAGCACAACAAGGCCCTGAGGAAGCGAGACCGCTTATTGCCAATCCACAATTTCAATACGCCACTCCAATCGTCCCGCAGTGCCGCTCCGCGAAGGCGTCGGCCTCCACCCTCAGCACCCACACGTAAAGGCCGGGCGCCAATAGCTTCCCGTCCATGCTCCGGCCGTCCCAGCGGTGGAGGGCCGGCCCCAGGCGATGGTCCTCGGCGAAGACCGTCTGTACCTTGCGACCAGCTAAATCGTATATCTCGAACGCCACCGGGGTCGGCAGTGTCAACTGCAATAGGTTGAAGAATATCTCCATTTCGTCATTGACTCCGTCGCCGTTGGGCGTGAGTACGCGGGGCGACAGCGCGATCTCACCCAACAGTTGGCCGACCTGCGAGCGCGGTATGGCCACCGACAGCCCCGACAACTCGTCGATGTCCTCTGGACCGAAGGCGATGGCATTGCCCGGCTCGAGAATCTGCGGCACCTGCGGCCAACGGCTGTTGAAGGCCCGACCCGAAAAAGTCGAGCCGAAGCGAAAAATCGGCAGGTCAAAGGTGAACTCGAGCAGGTCGCCATCGCCGTCAATCAGCGGGAACTCGAGAGTGAAGAGCTCAGGCTTGTTTTCGACCACCTCAAATTCGGTCGGCCGGCCATTGATCTGCAGACCGCGGATTTCGGCTACCTGTATGTTGGTATCGACCTCCAGCCGATCGTAGCCGCGCACCGGCCCCGCGGACCGCAACCGCACCGCATAGCGGAAGGTCGCCGGCTTTTCGGCCTCAGCCAGCCGTGGGAAGACCTCGGCGCGCAGCGTATCGGCGATCGGCGGTTGCAGATAGTCGAATTGCAGACGCGCCACCTGCCGGGTGTCGAATATGCGCCCTTTGAAATCGAGACGGAATTGTATGTAGGACCGCGGGCCGGGTGCAGTAACCAGGGCGCCGTTTTCGGCCGATTTCCACGGACTCCAGTTCTCCTCATCATCGACCAACGGGGCTTGCTCAAAGCGCTCTAACTGGTGGTATTCTTCCCCCGTAACCTCAATGATAAAGGGATCGCCAAACTCGCCGATGCCGTCGCGGCGGTAGAGCACTGGCGTGTCGTCATTGCCCGTGCGGACCCGCACCGAGACACTCGAAAAAGACGCTCCACCTACCGCGCGCTCCGTCCACCGCGCCCGCCCCACTGTCGCCCGCCCGCCCAGATCGATCAGATCGGTATAGTAAACCGCCTCGCTCAAATAGCCCGTGCCGTACACCTCGATTTCGTCGATCTCAAAGGGCGTTACCGCGATCGAGCGCAACTTGACCAGCCGCACGTATTGTGACGGCACCGGCAGATCGACTATCGCTTCTTCGTTGCGCGCCTGGCGCACTATCAGGAAGTCGGGCGCGTTTTGCGCGGTATTGGTCTGGCGCTCGTTGACCCACAGCTCATAGCCGCGCATAAAGTCGTCGTGGAAGGGCGCGGACGGCGTCTCAACGAGGGCATTGCGCGGGTAGAAACGCACCCGGTGGATCCCGGTGAGGATGCCGAAGTCGAGGATGATCCAGATCCCATTGGCGTTGGCGTCGGGAAAAGTCAGCGTCGGCTTGCGCTGGTAGGCAGCCTCGTGGTCGCCATTGACCGTGCCCTCGAGCCAGCGGTTGACGATTGATCGCGCCTCGTGCAGCGAGTTCGGGGCGGAAATCTTGCCCCTTTCAAGCAATACGCGCGAGGCGATATTGACCTCCGGGTCGAAAAAGAGCGGACTTATCCAGCCGCGGCGATGGACGAATTCGATGGCGTCCTCGGGCGTGTTGGTCGTATCGGCCACGGTCCGCGACCCGACCTTGCGCAGGATCTCGGGGTCGATGCTGGCGCCGCCGCTTTCCCACGACTCGCCGCCCAAGCCGATGGTGAAGGTCTGCACCGGCTGGCCCCAGGCGGTCGCCGAGGCCAGCGCCCATATCCCCATCGCTACCATCCAGCGCATCGTCTAGAGCCCCGCGTTGATCGAGAGGAAAAACAAGCTGGTACGCTGCCTATCGCCGTCGGCAAAAGACCGCTGGCCCAGGCGCAGCCCGGCGCGAATGGCCAGCTGATAGCCCTGATAACCCACCCGATTGACGAACTGGCCAACTGCGGTCCAGCCGTTGAAGTCGCCCGTTCCGTCGAGTAATTCCCCAGCGAGCAAGCGCAACCAGGTCAATTCCAGGCCGAGTTGCAATTCGGTATTAAAAATCTGCCGCCCGTAGCGCGGATAGTAGGCCAGCCCCACCGTCTCGGCCAATAGCGGCTGGGTCCAGATCAAGAAGACGGTTTCCTCCAGCACTGTCGCCTGCGGCAGCCGCCGACTGAACGGCGTTATTTTGCGGTACTCGCTCTTAAAACGCGGCTCGAGCACCGCCAACCCGACCGGGATGCTCCACTCCGCCTTGTTGATCACGCCCAGAAAGCCCGAATCGACCCGGCCGTCGCGGCCGGCCACCTCCTCGGCGCCGTCGCGCTGGCGCCAATGCGACCACTTAGCGCGGTGCAAAAGGCGCACGCCGCGGCCGAGCTGATGCGCAAAGTCGGCATAGAGCTCGTTCTTCCAGGTGTTGCGAGCGGGCAAATCATCCTCAACCCGACGCATCCGCCCCGCCGCGCCCACCGGCTGAAACCACAGGTTGATCGGATCGGGGATGTCATCTTTGACTAGGGCGCCGTATTCGAAGATCCGCAGATGGCCCAGCGGCGTGTCGCGCGACCAGGTCCACAGCCCGTACCAGGCGCGGGCCTGTCCGTCCCCGGCCAGGCGGCGGATGCGCTGACGCCCAAGCGTCAGCGCAATATCTGGTCCGGCATCGACCCGCACGTAGGCGTTGAAGCCGCGCTGGTCGCGGCGGAAGGGGTAATCCGGCAAGTCGTCGTCCTCGAAGCGGTCGATCGTGCCGTTGTGGTTCATATCGAGCCCGAAGAGAAATTCCGGTCGGTCCGAGCGGAAGCGCAAAAAGGGCTCGGCGTAGTCGGGCTGAAAATTGCGGTTCTGGTTGTGGTCGTAAATGAAGTCGCCGTTTTCGTCGTAGCCGGGAAAAACCACCGGGGCCGAGATCTGCAGCGGGCGTTCCCATTCGGGCACCGCGTCGGAATCGTCGTCGTCATCGACCAGTTCGTAGAGTTGGGGGACGCGATCCTTATAGCGAATTATGCCGCTGGCTTCAGTCAGCCAATAACTCGTCGCATAGGCGTCGTCGATCGAGAAAACCTCAGCGTAGAAGGTCCACGGCGCGNGCAGGTAGCGCAGCNTTGCATAGGCGGCGCTNGCTTCGTCTACGGCGTGGTAGCCGCGCGAAATATTGGGGCTAGGATAGAAGCCGTGCCGGCGGTTCAGGACCAATTCNCCCATCGCCGATAACCCCCTCCACTGGGACAGGTGCCAGTTGACCCCGGCTAGCTCGATCGCGGTCGGCAGCGCGTAGTCGAGCTGTAATACCGTGCCATTGCTGCGGTCGCCNACATTGCCAGCGGCACGGGCGAAGGTGAGAAATACCGGCTCGGGNTTGCGGCGCTCGCCGTCGGTCTGCAGGTCGGAGGCCATTTCGACGCGGTAGTCGTTGGCCAGCGATAGTTCGACTACCGAGCGCTTCAAATCGACCGAGCTCAGCGTCCCGTCGCCCAAAGTCCGCAAATCATAGTGCAGCACGATGCGCTCGGAGCCGTCGGCCACCAGCGAACTCCCCTCGGTTCGCCCCCCCTCGACGAAAGGCAACAAACCGATTTGGCTGGCGCGGATCTCCTGCCCGCTGGTATCGACCATTACCAGATCGTGCGCGAACACCACGGGGCCACCGCCTCCATCAGCCGGCGAATCATCTCGTATGCTGACCCACANATCCTGCAGCCCCTGGTTCTGNCGCGAGGTCAGAATCCCGTGCATGGGGTTGCCGCTGGCAAAATCGCCCTTGGTGTTGGCGTTGTGGACGCTGATATAGGTCATACCGAGCCGCAGGTCGGGGCCAGGATCCCATTCGGCGTGGCCGCCCATCACGTGGGTGACATCGGTGCGCATATCGCGATTGGGCTCGCTGGGCCGCGACAGGATCAGGCTGGCGCGGTAGGCGTCGGCGGCGTAGTCGAGCCGCATGCCGTTGAAGCGGGGCTTGTAGAAGGTCAGCGGCGTGAAGCTNGTGTAGATCTGATCGCCAACCATCAACCGGTAGGACCCNTGCCCNTCGCCGTCGGAGGCAATGACCATNCGGCTNAAAAAGCCCGAGTAGGCGTTNCGGCCGTTCNGNCNNNNCGGCCTCTTGCGGATCAGGCTGCCCTGNGCGGCGGGCTGGGTCTGGGTCCAGTTGTAGACCAGCCAGCCNCGNCCCAGCGAAGTGCCGAAGCTGTCGTACCACTCGGCGCCCTCCAGCAAGCGATCGACATAGCGCCGGTAGCCATCCCGAGCGTAAAAANTATCGCGCGCGTACCACGGTTGGGCATAGGTCTCGCGCAATTGGCGCGGCCCGTACCACTTGTGCAGTTGCGGCGCAACGTAGGCCATCTCGAAACCCGCGCTACCANCGCCCGTCAGNCGCCCCCCGCCCAGNGGNGCNAGNTACTGTCCCGCCGCCGCCTGTACCAGGGCCAGGACTNCGATGATCGCAAGTCTCGTCACAGGCGCCCTCAATAGACCAGCGACACGGCTGCNGTGAAGGGCTGCACGGCGCCGGCATCGACGCTAAATCCGACGCGCACCAGATATAAACCCGGCTCGAGNAATTCGCCCCGGTCGTCGCGACCGTCCCAGGTGATGCGGTGTTCNCCGCTAGCGCGGAGTCGCGCGAAAGACAGATCCCGTACCCGACGACCGGCCAAATCGTAAACGCCCGCATCAAAGGAGCCCGGCCCCTCCATGCGAAAGACCGAAAAACTCAATTCGGTCCGCTCATTGATCCCATCGCCGTTGGGTGTAAAGACCCGCGGCGAAAGCTGNGGATCGGCCAATAGCGAGGCCTGGCGCAAATCGGCCACCACCACCAGCGACTGGCTCGGCGCCGCTGTGCCAACATCNCCCTCACTGGCCGTCTGCTCGACGTCGGGGCGGCGGCTATTGGCCAGGTTGAGCGAAAAAACTGTGCTATTGAGAAAGATACGAGTGCGAAAGTGAATGGCGTAAATAGCTTCGCCGCCACGCACCACANCGGGCAAGTTCAATTCCAGCGCGCTCGGCTCGGGCTGGTGCAACTCTACTTCGCCCGGCCACAGCGGCGNGCCNACGCCCAGACGCAAGGCCAGATCGCTNCCGCGCTGCACCGAGAGCAGCTCTAGCGGCGCTGAGGCCGAGGAGCGCAGCACCATCTTGTCGAAGCCGGGGTCGGCNGGGGCGAAGGTCGGCCGCCAGTAGAGGGTAAACTCGTGGTCCTTGCCCGGCTCGAGCCCGCGCACCGGCCANANCTCAGCGGTGGCCTGATCGACCAGCGGCGCGCTGAAGTTGAGTTGCAAACGGTCGATATGCGCCGCGCGCAGCGGATCGCGGCTGGTAAGCCGCACCTGCACCTGCGCCATCCGCCGCGGACTGGGCGACTTGAACAACTCGCCGCTGGTGCTGTAGATCTCGCTCCAGTTGCTCCAGCGCGGCCCCGGGAATTCCTCCACCACCACCGGGCCGCGGTGGTCCTCGTTGCGGATATTGACCCAGCGCTCCTCCGANATCTCGCGACCAAAACGATCNAAGTANTGGGTAATCGTCAAAAGATCGTCNCCCGAGCGCGTGCGNACCTCGAGCCGCGTGCCCGGCGGCGCGCGNCCCTGCCACTCGACGGTGGAAAAAATACGNGTCTGCCCCAATTTGACCAATGGCGAAGTCAACTCNACCTCCGAGACATAGCCCTCGCCATAGGCCTGCACCTCGCTCAGCCTCGCGCGTTCGGCGGTCGAACCGACCAGGTCGAGCCGCCGCAACTCGATGTGGCGGACCTNCTGCGCGGGAAAGGCCTCCTCNAGTTGNAGGAAGGCCTCGGGATTAAGGCGCTCGGCGAAGGTGGTCCANACCAGTTGCCCNGCCGGGTCGAGCGCGCCGTCGGAGATGCGGATCTGGTAGGCGACCGGCGGATCCTGCGGGCTGACCAGGCGCACCCGATCGAGCCAGTACTTAGCGCCGAGATCGACGGCGAGCTGGTTTTCGTCCNTGAGCGGGTCGTAGACTTTGAGGTCGAAAGCCGAGCTATGCAGGCCGTCGGTGAGCTGGCGGCGCAGGAAGTTGGAGTAGAACACCTGGTCCTCGAAGAGCGCNCGCTGGGTCAGCGAGACGACATTGTCACCCAGCGCCAGCACCTCAACCTCAGCCAGGCGGGGCCTTTCGCGACGATAGTAGCGCACCGGTCCTCGCTCGGCCTCAGGCAGCAGTAAGTAGGTATCGGACAAGACGGGGATCTCGCGACCAGCGGTCGTCACCCGAAAATGGTCGATCGCCCCCTGGTCTTCCGCAGCCAGTGCGGCGTATTCCTCGACGCTGACCTCCGCCCCGCGCGGGCCGTCGCTGGCCGTCGCGTCGATCCGCACGAATTGCACCAACTCACCGCTTACGCCCTCCGGCACCGGGCGCATAGGCTCCACCTCGAAGATGAACTCGCGCTGATCCTTGTTGGGCCGGGTGATCTGACCGATGCGAAAAAATTGCTTGCTCAGATTGCGACCGAAGACCTGGCGACCGTCCGAAATCATGACGCGAAATTTGAGGAAGGGGTCGCCAGTCTCGGCGAAGCGCACGGCGATCCGCTGCACCACCGTCGCCCGCCCCAGGTCGATTTCGACGAACCAGCTCTCGATCTCGTCGTCAAAGTTGGGCTCCCAGAACGTACGCTCGTCGCCATCTATAACATTTGCCGCCGCTTCGGAATTACTGCCGGCTCGACGAATCCCGCCGTAGAGCGTATCGCCCTCTACTTCAACCCGGCTGAACAGGTCAGCGTCAGCCACCGCGTTGATATCGGCGCGCAAAAAGCGCGGTCGCACCGTACCGTCGGGCTCGATAACGTGGACGCCCAGCGGCGCCTGCCAGGCCGCCCACTGCTCGGCGCCTTGGACCAGTACCCGCCGCCCCTGCAAGCGATAGCCCTCCTGGGCCAGCACGGAGACGCAAAACACAAGGCAAAGCAATAA
>PBOD01000213.1 GCA_002724215.1 Gemmatimonadota bacterium
CGGATGGTCGATACAAGTAGCGCAAGCCCTCGATCTTGCCCTTATAGTAGTGTTCGGCAACGGCGAGTTGGCCAGCGGAGGTATAGGTTTGGCTCGGGCCGTGCAGGACGCCATCGATGTAGTTTTCGGTCTTTTGTAGATTGCCGTTGGCGTGGTAATAAGTCCATTCGCCGCGCTTGTACCCCTCGCTGAATGATCGCTTCCAGCGCAACTGGCCATCGTTGCGATAGGCGAACCATTCGCCGTGGTCTTTGCCGGTGTGATAGACGCTCACTTTGCGCAACTGCCCGTCGGGATAGTAGGAAGTCCAGCGCCCTTGGCGAGCGCCCCGGTCGTACTGGCCTTCTGCGCGCAACGAGCCATCGGGAAAGAACGTGCGATAGGGGCCGTGTCGCATGGGTGGATTGGCATCGCTGATGACGGAATATTCCACGATCAGCAAATCTCTTTGCGGGTGCTTTTCCCGCACCCACTCCGTTGTCGGGGCGCAGCCGATGGCGAGCAGGACTAGGATCGAGAGAGGGGTCATTGCAAATCAGTGATGCAGCGGAAACCGGTGCTGCTGCCCTTGAAAAAGGTATGGGAATCATTGGGGTCGTCGCGGATGGCACAGCGGGCGTAGAGATGGCTATTGGCCCACGAACCGCCGCGCAGTATGGGCTGGTCGTTGGGGCCGGCGGTCCATTCCCATACATTGCCGCCTAGGTCCCAGATGCCCTCAGTAGTGCGACCGGCGGGAAAGCTGCCGACTGGAGCAGTGCGATCGTATCCGTCGGCATTTCCCTTGAGATTGGCCAGCAGCAGATGCGCGGGATCCTGGGGGTTGAAATCGCGTCCCCAGGGGTATTTTAGGCCCTGGTCGCTCTTGCAAATTCGCTCCCATTCGCGCTCTGTCGGCAGGCGCTTGCCGGCCCATTCGCAATAGGCGCGGGCGCCGGCGAAAGTGACTTCGACGGCTGGATGGTCGGCAAAGCTCGGCCGGGACGCGAAGACGCCATCGCGGACGACGATGAGAGATTGCGCGCTGCCTACTTCGACCAGGCGCATACCGCGGATGGGAATATTGCCGATTTCATTGAGGAAGTGAGCCATCTGGCGGTTGGTGACCTCGTAGGGATCGAGGCGCACAGTGCCTTGCAATACTGGGGCCACCTGTTTTTGGCCGGGAACGGGTTGTGGTAGGGCGCCTTGGATGAGAAGGAGCGCTATGAAAGTTTGAGTAAAGGACATAATGCACAGGGTGCTTGGGCGAATGGGTGAAAAAAGAAATGTACAATATAGGCGTAGTTTGAAAAGGGGAATCTGCCATTGAATCGGCGTGCTAATCACTGCCTTGACGGCGCGGAAGGTATTGGTGCGGATCGGCCAGTGATCCCCGCACTGGTCTCGAATCTTGAGGGACTGGTCGGCGCCGGCGAACTTTATTAAGATTGCTGCGCCAAGCCAATTGCACACCGCACGGATCGGGAGTCAAAAAATGTCAAAATACCGCACTGCCATCATCGCCTGTGGCATAATCGGCCGCGTCCACACCCGCGGTTGGTTGGGGGTCACAGGCCAACCAACCGCCATTGGCGCGCTGGCCGACACCAACCCGGACGCGCGCCGCGAATTTGGGGATTTTTTCGCCGTGCCGGAGCAGAGCCGCTACGCCGATTATCGCGAAATGCTCGACAGGGAGCAGCCCGATTTCGTCGATGTGTGTTCCTGGCACCAATTGCACGCCGAGATGGTGATCGCCGCCGCCGCGCGTCGGCCGAAGGCCATATTGTGCCAGAAGCCAATGGCGGTCGATTTGCGCGAAGCCGACGAGATGCTGACTGCCTGCGCCCGCAACGACGTCAAGTTGATCGTCGCCTTCCAACGGCCGCACCACGCCGTCTGGCTCAAGGCCCGCGACTTGCTGCGGGCGGGGGTTATCGGTGAGATCCAGCAGATCCAGCTTTGCTGTGGCGGCAATATCCTCAACACCAATTCCCACAATATCCGCCTGGCGTTATTTCTCATGGACGAGCCCGGAGTCGAGTGGATCATGGGGGGAGTCGAACGCACCACCGACCTGGTCGAGCGGGGCTTGCCCGCCGAAGACGCCTGTATGGGGATCGCCCAGTGCGACAATGGGGCGAGTATACTGATCGCGGGCAATCTGATCGCGGGCATGGGTCAGGGATGTCGGGTGATCGGCAGCGAGGGCTTTATGGATTTGGGCACTGGTCGCAAGCCCGACGAAGAAGTGCCATCCGATGCGCCGATGTACATGCCAGAGGGGCCGTCGGCGCGCTACAACTGCGAATTTGGCACCGGGCGCTATATCAATGCATCGACCGCGGGTTGGCAGGAAATAGAAGCGCCCTTTCACGATAGCTGGGCGCACCAGTGCCAGGATGCCATCGATTGGGTCGAGGGCAAGGTCGATACCGCGATCAGTGCCGGCGAGCGCGGCCGGGCAGTGCAGGAGGTGATGATGGGGCTCTTCGAGTCGGCGCGCAAGAAACAGCGGATCTATCTGCCGCTGAAGACCAAGGTTAATCCGCTCAATTTGATGGTAGAAAACGGAGATTTGCCCATTGAGTGGCCCGGGCGCCAGGAAGTCCGCTCGCGCCTGGTACGGGGCGAGGGCATGTCCTGGCACGAGGGGGATGGCAAGGCCTAGAGAGAGATGTGTACCGCCGCTGCTGCCGTACGGGCTTTGTCCAGCGCGTCTTCGAGGTCGCTACCGCGGGCCAGGGCCACGCCCATGCGGCGCTTTCCCTCGACTTCGGGTTTGCCGAAGAGTCTGAGCTGGGTGTCGGGCTCGACGAGCGCCTGATCCAGGTTGCCGAATTGCACTTGTTGCGACTGGCCTTCGACTAGCACCACGCTGGAAGCGGAGGGGCCGTGTTGGTGAATATTGGGTATGGGCAAGCCCAGTATGGCGCGGGCGTGCAAGGCGAATTCCGACAAATCTTGTGAGATCAGGGTGACCATGCCGGTGTCGTGCGGGCGGGGCGATACTTCGCTAAAATAGACTTCGTCGCCCTTGACGAATAGCTCCACCCCGAACAATCCGCGCCCACCGAGCCCGTCGGTGATGGCGCGGGCGATGTGCTCGGATTCGCGCCGCGCTGCTTCGCTCATCGGCTGCGGCTGCCAGGACTCGCGGTAGTCGCCGTCGATTTGCACGTGCCCGATGGGTGCGCAAAAACTGGTGCCGCCCTCGTGGCGGACGGTGAGCAGTGTGATTTCGTAGTCGAAATCAACGAAGCCCTCGACGATAACGGTGCCGGCCCCGGCCCGCCCGCCCTCCTGCGCGTAATGCCAACTCTTCTCGATGTCGGCCTGCTCGCGCACAGTGCTCTGCCCCTTGCCGGAAGAACTCATAATCGGTTTGACCACGCAGGGACGGCCGATCTCAGCTACGGCCGCCTGGTAGTCCTCCTCGTTGGAAGCAAAGCGGTAGGGGGAAGTCTTGAGGCCCAATTCCTCCGCGGCCAGGCGGCGGATGCCCTCGCGGTTCATCGTCAGCCGGGTCGCGCGGGCGGTGGGGATGATGTGGAAGCCCTCGGATTCCAGCTCGATCAGCGTATCGGTGGCGATGGCTTCGATCTCTGGTACCACCAGGTCGGGTTTTTCCGTCTCTATAATTTGCCGCAGGGCCGCGCCGTCGAGCATGCTGATGGTGTACGAGCGGTGCGCTACCTGCATGGCGGGGGCATTTTCATAGCGGTCGACAGCTACGACTTCGACGCCGAGGCGCTGCAATTCGATAACGACTTCCTTGCCTAATTCGCCGGAGCCGCACATGAGGACTTTGGTTGCGGTGGGCGACAGGGGGGTGCCGATCTGAGTCATAGTATCCCTCCGGGGGTCGGGTGGGCATGCTGCAAGCCGGTGCCTGGGGAGGGCGGCACATATTGGGGGAATTCGCAGCAAATATAGGATCTAGCCCGGCGCCGTCAATCGCCGGGCCAGATCCCCTAATCGAAGAGGTAGCCGTATTCGCCGTAGCCTTCGGTGGCGAGATTTTCCGCGGCGACAAAGCGCAGCGCGGCGGAATTGATGCAATAGCGCAGCCCCGTCGGGGCAGGGCCGTCTTCGAATACGTGCCCTAAGTGCGAGTCGGCGTATTTGCTGCGTACTTCGACGCGTGTCATAAAGAGCGAGTCGTCGACGTGTTCGACAATGTGGTCGGCTACGAGCGGTTGGTAAAAGCTGGGCCAGCCCGTGCCCGACTTGAACTTGTGGGTAGAGCTAAACAGGGGTTCGCCCGAGACGATATCGACGTAGATACCCGCAGCCTTGTGATCCCAATACTCGTTGCGGAATGGCCGCTCGGTGGCGTCCTCCTGGGTCACCTGGTATTGCAGCTCGGTTAGGCGATCCCGCAGTTCGGACGGTTGGGGCTTGCGGAATTTGCCATCGGCGGGCAGGGCGGGGCCCCAGTTTGCGGCGATAAAGCGATCGCGGCCGGAGCCGCGCCGGTAGCGCTGGTAGTGTATTGCGTTTTTGACGTGGTAATCCTGATGGTATGCTTCGGCCGGGTAGAAGGTCTGGGCCGGTCGTATCGCAGTGACAATGGGTTTGTCAAAGCGGCCCGAAGACTCGAGTTCCCGCTTGCTGGCCTCGGCCTGGGCGCGTTGTTCCTCGTCGTGATAAAAAATCGCCGAAGTATACTGGTGCCCGCGATCGTAGAAAGACCCTCCGGCGTCGGTAGGGTCGAATTGGCGCCAATAGGTTGCCAGCAACTCGCCATAGGATACCGCTGTAGGGTCAAAAGTGATCTCTACTGCTTCGATATGCTCGGTCATCCCCGAACTCACCTCTTTGTAGGTGGGATTTTCGCGCTGGCCTCCCGTATAGCCGGAAATAGCCGAGACCACGCCCGCGACTTTGTCGAAGGGCGCCTCGATACACCAGAAGCACCCTCCGGCAAAGGTAGCTTTGGCCTGCTCTTGCGCCGCGGCTACTGGAGCGGAAATCCCAGCCATGGCAAACGCCCAGAGGATTAACCTTTTCATCGTCTTTTCCTTTCTCTGTCCAGCGGTGAAGACCAATACTATGTAGACGCCTGGGATTTTCAAGAGATACCACAAAAGATAAAAAAGAGTGATACGCTTTGGTCGCAATCACGCGATAATAATATGTATGGGGCATATGCGCCCTAGAAAGCAGCAAATAAGATGAGGGGCTGGGGCAATATATGGGCAACTCGTGACCTGAAGTAGGATGAAACAGCTAGATATGGTAGAATTGAGTTGCCCTAGCATGGAGCTGTGAAATTGTTAAATAGTTGTTTTCATTTGTCTTAAGATCGTGTATATTATACGGGTACTAATTTTGCTAAATTGCATAGCGGGTAAATTATGGAATGGACCGGCTTCACATATTTTCAGTTGATTATCATATGGGTTGCCAGTATGGCGGTCGTATTGGTGGGGGCGGGGATAAAGGGCGGGGCGCGACTGCTGCTGGCTTATCTGCCCATGTGTGTATTGCTGGGTCCGGTGGCATTGGTACTACTTCTCTTCGATGGGCGCAAAGCCTGTCCATTCTGCCAGCAGGTCTTGCGTTCCAGCGTTAAGGTCTGTCCCCACTGCGACCATCGGCAGGTCTACGCACAGCAATAAACTTTCCGCAGCAGCGGCCTTGTAAGCGCGCCCCAAAGGGGTTGTGCTTTTTGTATGCCCAAGTGCGAATTNGCTGGGCNATACTGGCGCCGCCCTAAAAATACTGTCCCATNCCCACGGAAAAGTGTNCCTGACCACCGCCGATGGCGATATCGCCGCGCAGTANTGGCGTNTTGTAGAANTTGGGGAAGCCGATGCGCAGCCCCGCGCCGGGGGTGTGAGCTAATTCTGCCCGGCTGCTGGCTGGGGACCAGGCGGTTCCGCTATCGATAAACAATGCCGCGGCCAGAGTGTACCAGGCGTGGCGGTATAGTGTCGGACGGGCCTCGATATTGAGCCGCAGACGGCGGGTGCCGTCGAAGTGCCTGGGGCCAAAACCGCGCAGGCCGCGTTCGAGGCCCAGGAGGAGTTGGGCGGCGTCCTCGCTGCGGTGTAGGGCTTCCCACGATAGGCGCACCGCCGCCGAATGGGATCGGCCCACGCGGACGTAGAGCGCGGCGGAACCCAGTGCGTAGAGATTGTAAATACCCCGCCCGTCCAATCGGGTATTGGCGAACAGCGTCACCAGCCCATAGCTGCGGCGACTGGGCTCCCATCTGGGAGCGAGATGGATCTGGTAGAAGGAGTAGGTGCGGTCTGAGCCGAGGGCCGAATGGGCGAAGCCCCAGCGCAGCGCTAGCCAGCTGCCCGTTTGCATATCTTCCAGTGGGCCCAGGTCGTGAATGTAGCGATCGCGGCGGTAGGCCGGTCGCCAGATCAACAGGCCGGTGCTGAGCGTGATGCGATTGCGGTTGGCGGGGGCGTAAGTATAGTCCGTCGCGGGCGCGAAGCGGCGGTGGGAAAAATTTAAGTGNAGGGAAGGTCGCAGCTTGATAGTATCCCCATAGGAGCGCGCTAGCCACAGCCGTCCGGCGTCGCGGGCGTCGGAGTATTTATGTCTTAGCGCACCGCCGGCGTACAGGCGGCGCAACGACTTGCCGGTCGCGAGAGAGAGACCATAGGCGCGGCGATCGGCCAAAGTGGCAAAGGGGCGNGAAAGTGCAAGCGAGTGGGCGTGGCCCTCGGTCCCTAGGCCGATCTGCGCCGTCAGGGCGTGGCGCGTGGCGCCAAGCCGGGGCTCGGCAAAGTGCACATCGGTCCAGAAGCCAGAGATGGCGCTATTTTGCGCGGCGATGCGCAGGCTTTGTCCGCGGCCGCAGAGATTGTAGTCGAGGGCGGTCACGCCCAGGGTCAGTTCGTCGATATGTCCCGCAATCACCGGGCCTAGTGCGCGCGAGTAGAGGTCTTCGACGGCGACGGCAACCNCCCCGTCCTCGNNTACCCGTATATCGACCTCNCCGATATACGAGAGGCGGCGGAGATTGCGTGCGGTTTCGGTCAAGGCGGTNGAATCGACGACTTCGCCTTCGGCAAAGAGCAATTCGCGGCGAATGATCTTTGCCGCGGTGCGCTCGNTGCCGATGATATCAATGCGCTCGATTACCGGTGTCGTGGCCTGGGTGGNNAGCGGACTGCCCACCCAGGGGCCGAGTGTGCAGAGNCCGGCGACAAAATAGCGGGTATGGGCGCGCGATAGGAGCATGGCAGCTAATGTAATCAGCGTTGTGCGCAATGGGTAATGGGCCNGACCGCTTGCGCTTCCTTGGCACCTTTTGTACCATAAAGCAAATCCATTGTTTTCAATGAGCTACTAATACAAGAGGGGTTTGCCACCCCGTTGNTGCCTGGCCTGACTATGGACGTATTGCGGCGACTCTTTGCGCGAAAATCCACGCCTGTGANCCNGCCCGAAGCCCCGGCGCTGCAAGCGCCCGAGCCAGTGGATNTCGATGCGGCAACGGTGCTATTGGATTTGGCCCAGCGGCGCGATGTCGATCAGANGCTCAGAGTGCTCGACGCCCACCTCGANCGCATTCAGGAACAAGGGCNGGAAAGCGAAGTCCTGCCGCTCTTGCGTTGGGCCGAAGATGCNCTGGAGCAAACGNCTGCGACGCAACCGGCCCATTACGCGCTGTTGGGCAATATCAACCAGCGGCTAAGCGGGGCGGTTATTGCCCAACCCCACCGCAGGGCATTGGATTTTTACACGGTCGCCCTCGCGGGTTTTCAGCAGGCCCGAGAAGCGGAAGGGGTGGCCGTGGTGCAGAACAATATGGGTATGGCCTACCTGGACATGGCGGTTGCAGACCCCGGCAACTACTGCGACGCCATCCCGCTATTGGAAGAAGCGTTGCTGTTTTACGAGCGCGGGGAGGATTGGTCGCGGCGCGCCGATATTTGCCTCAGTTTGGGGGAAGCCTACCTGGGACTGGAGGAATCGGGCTGTGACCACTTCGAGTTGGGGCGGGAGTACATGGAGAGGGCGCGGGCGCTCTACGAGCGCTGCGGCGATGCGGTGGGGCAGGCCCAGGCGCAGGGCCGGCTGGGGGATGTGCAGATGCAATTGGCCGCATTCGACCGGGATCAGGCGCGAGAAAAGGCCGTGCGGCACTATCGCAATGCCCTGTCTATCTACGTCGATCTGGGTGACGACCGGGCGATGGCGCGCTACCAGGACAAGTTGTCGCGGGCTTATGGCAGCCAGGGCGAAGAAGAGCATTTGCGCAAGGGGTTGCGCGCGGGGTTGCGGGCGCTCGAATTGTACGAGGAGCAGGGGGATAAACCCGCTATCGCCGCTGTGTGTCAGCGTCTGGGTGATGTGCAACTGGCGCTGGTTGGTCATGGAGACGAGGCCGTGCTGTGGTCGGCCTTCGAGTCGCTCCGCCGCGCGCTGGGGCTCTACCGGGAATTGGGCGACCGCTTGGGCCGGGCGCAGTGCCTGTTGGGGCTGGGCGAGATTTACCTTGCGGGGGGTGACGAGCGGCAAGACGCCGATTTGAATCAGGGGCTGGGCTGCCTGGAAGAGGCACTGGCAGTCTATCGCGGCGAGGGCGACCACGCCGCCGTCGCCGCCGTAGAGGCCAGATTGGATAAGGCGCGGATTGGAGGCGATTGAGGGGCGATATGACGGTCATGCTCAATATCGCTCAAAGTGTTGGCCGGGTTGTCGTCGGCAATGCGGTTAACGCCTGGCGGCTGTTCGAATTTTCAGTCGTCGTATTTATCGCCCTGATCCAATTTTTCAGGCGCCAGGGTTTTCGCTCCGCTTTTCGCATTGCGACCCAGCAGATTTATTTTACCGGCGTCGAGGCCATGCCCTTTCTCGGGCTGCTGTCGCTATTGCTCGGTTTTGTCGTCATCGCCCAATCCTTGCCACAATTGCAGGGGGTCGGGGCCCATGCCCTGATCGGGCAAATTCTGGTCATTAGTATCGTGCGCGAGTTGGGGCCTATAATTACTGCTATGGTCGTCATTACCCGGTCGGGTTCGGCTATGGCTACCGAGATGGCGACCAATCGCATCAGCGGCGAGGTCGAGACGCTGGAGGCGATGGGAGTGGACATCTATCACTTTCTGGTCGTTCCTAGGGTATTGGGTTGTATGATTTCGATGTTCTGCATGATTGTCTTTTTCGATGTCATCGCCCTGGTCGGCGGGTTTTTGGTCGCCAGTACGGAACTGACCATGCCCTTTTCCCTGTATTTGCAGTATATTTTCGATTCACTGGCCCCGCTCGATCTCTATATTAGTCTGTCCAAAGGCCTGCTCTTCGGCGGGGTCGCCGCGCTCTTTACCTGCTATCACGGCTTGCGGGCCCGCCGCGCGATATTCGAGGTGCCGATGGTGGCGCGCTCCGGGGTGATTCAGGCGATGTTTTTCGTCTTCGTATCGAGTGCGGTAATTTCCGCCCTTTTCTATTGGATCTGAGGGGCGGTGACGACGGCCATCGCATTGCGCGACGTCTCGTTGTCGCTTGGCGGCGAGCGCATCCTGGATGGAGCGAATCTCGCTCTTCCGGTCGGTGCGACAGGGGTGGTGATGGGCGAGACCGGCTGTGGCAAGTCGTCCTTGTTGCGGTTGCTTCTGGGCTTGCCGGGTTACCAGCGCGAAGACAGGGCCGAGATCGGGGGCATTGTCGAGGTCCGCGGCGCATCGATTTTCGACCTGGGCTCCGGGGACTTGCAGGCCATGCGGCGTTCGATGGGCCTGATCAAGGGCGCTGGCGGTCTAATTGAGAATATGGACATCAGGCGCAATATCGGCCTGGCTCTGGCCTATGGGACCAGCGGCTTGCGCGTCGATCAGGTCGCAGCGCGTTGCCAGGCGGTGCTGGAAGATCTCGGTATCGAGCACCTGGCACAACCCGGGCTGCGACCGGTAGCGCTGAACCTAGAAGAACGCGTCTATGCAGAACTGGCGCGGACCCGCGTCGCCGAAGTGGATATTCTATTGGCCGACGATCCGACCATCGGTTTGGGCGTTGGGGCGTCGCAGCGCGTCGTCGATCGGTTGTGTGAGGGGGCAGCACAGACGCGCTTGATTGCCACGACCTGGTTGCAACCTTATCTCGAGCGCGCCGACGCGTTTTATTTATTGGCAGATGGCCGCATCAGGTTGCTGGGGGACGCGGATGCATTGGCGGCCTGCGACCATCCATGGGTGCGGGCCGAACTGGCTGGTGGCCACAGGGTTTAAAGGTATAGCGGAAGGTAGAAAATTGCACGAAAAGTGGAGCGGACAAGCACTGGTGGGCGCTTTCGTCCTGGCGGCTCTGTTCTTTTTTGCCTGGCTGCTGCTATTCCAGCAAGATGAGGTCGAACGCTATGAGATTGTTGCCGAATTCAACACCATCAACAATTTAAGCGAGGCAACCCAGGTCAAGCTGCGTGGTTTTACCATCGGCCAGGTGCTCGATGTGACTTTCGAACCACAGCCCGCACCGGGTGCGGCATATTTTCGGGTCGTCATGGGGATCAGAAAAGAATATCCCGTCCCCGCCGGCGCGATCGCCGAAATACGCAGTAGCGGGCTGGTCGGCGACACCTTTATCCACCTCGACGTCAGCCAGGCCACCAGTAGTGCATTGCCTGCCGGTGCCCGCATTAAGGGGCGCGACGCGCTGGGCATGAAAGAGCTGGTGGCCAGTCTGACCGAGATGGCCCACAAACTGGGCGGCGCTGGTGAGAGCATTCGCCGCGCGGATCTGGGTTATAAGTTGGGGCGTCTGGGCGATAGCAGTCACCTGGTCGCCAGCAGCCTGGACCAGGTGGCGCAGAGTGCCGATAGCCTTTTGGTGGCTACCCGCGTGTTGCTCGAGACGATGGGACCAGGTGTCGAGGGGGTATTGGCGGGTTTGCAGATGAGTGCCGACCAGTTGAATACAACCATGCAGCACGCCGACACACTGGTTGTGGGTAGCCAGCAGGACGTGCGCCAGTCGCTACAATCGCTGCGCCAGGCCGTCGCGCGGCTGGACCAGGTGTTGCAGCGTGTGGATCGGATGGTGGCCTACAAAGAAGCCGAACTCGATTCGACTTTGACCAATCTCCACGCTGCCTCCAAGGCCGTGCGCGAAATCAGTGAACATCCCTGGAAATTGATAACCGGCCAGGGTCATAGCGGGGCAAGCAATGAATAAAGGGGCCGAGACCACCGTCAAGGCACTGCGTGCACAGCTGGTCTCGGCGCGCGAAGAGCGCGACCTGGGCAAATTGCGCGTTGTCGAGGACGGGTTGCGCCAACTCGGCCAGGTGGGCTACCGCTGTTGTCTGGTTGACTTCGACCGCTGCCGTTTGCGCTATTACGTGCGCTTGCTCGGATACGATCAGGCCCGGGTAAAAGCGCAAATCGAATTTCCCATCGTCATGGATGTCGATCCGGTACAATGGGTCCCGCTGTCGCACCTGGCCGATTATGACGAAGCTAAAAACACCTCCAGCATCCACCGTATCTACGAGGGCATGGCGCGCTATATCCAGCAAAAATCTCCGCAATTGCAGGTGGGGTCGGGGCGTC
Organism: Gemmatimonadota bacterium; assembly: GCA_002724215.1. GTDB lineage: Bacteria > Latescibacterota > UBA2968 > UBA8231 > UBA8231. The sequence goes on from PBOD01000213.1 coordinate 11,502, forward strand.
TGGGCCTCCCGGCGTCGCGGCGGGAGCGCGTTGCGGTGCCGGACGGGCAATGCCCCCGCCGATGGGGGAGGCTGGTGTTTGGAGGGGCTGTCGCGGTCCTGGCCATTGCCGGCTTGGTCTCGTTGCGATTGGCCAATGGCACCTTTTGACCATGGCTGCCCGCGTCTTGCTCCTTGCCATTGCGTTTGCACTGTCGGTGGCGCAGGTCTGGGCGCAGACGGCGGAGGAGCTATTCGAGCAAGGTCGCCAGTACCATGTGGGCGAGGGGGTCGAGCAGGATCTCACCAAGGCGCAGGCTTATTATAAACGAGCGTTGAAGCGGGATGGGGAGCTGTACGCCGCCCTCTACAACTCGGCGCTGGCCTACCACGCGCAAGAGGAATATGCGCGCGCCCATACGCAATTTATCAAGGCGGCAAAAGCCGCCAAAAACCTCGAGCAAGATTCCGCTCGCTATGCCGCCATGGCCCGCAATGGCCTGGGCTCGTCCTATCAGAAACTGGGCAAGGAACAACAGGCCGCAAAGCAATTCGCCATCGCCAAGAGGATGGCTCCTTCCTTCGTCGAAGCCCACTATAACCACATCAATCTACTCATCCAGCAGGAGCGCTTCAGCGAGGCTGAAAAAGCCCTGCAAGTGGCCGAAAAACTGGCCCCGAGCGATCGCTACGAAAAATTGAGGGGCCGCCTAAAAGTCGAGCAGAAGCACAGGGATAGCAGTGGCTATGGCGGGGTGGCCGGTATGGTGGCCTTCGTGGTCCTACTCTTACTCTACTCGGTCTACCTCCGACGCAAGGCCCAGCGCAACCGCTGAGATGGAGAGCTGAAATTCACTCGACCCGATGGGCGTTGAAGCGGATGGGTATAGCTCTTCTTGACTTGAAATTTAGCTTTGTCTAAATTATTTTCAAGTCCAAGCTAATTAAAAAATTGAATTGGGAGGTTCTCGCATGAAGCGCACGGGGCATTCCATTCGCCTGGGGGGCTATGTCGGATTAATATTATTGATGGGCTGTGATACCATCATGACCTCTACCCCGCCGGCTGGCGATGATTTCGAATCGCCCTTAGATGGTATCGGGCACGATTTAAACGCGGCCTTTGTCGAGGGCGATGAAAATTTCGAAAAGGCTTTTACCGTCGCAGAGGGTTTGGGGCCGATTTTCAATAATATTGCCTGTGAAGGATGCCATCCGGGCGATGGGCGGGGCACGCCGGAAATGGGTTTTTTCCGCTTTAGCCGGCGGCGGCGATCTGGCGGTAGACATCGGCGGACCGCAACACCAGGATAAGTCCATTCCAGGCATTGCCCCGGAACAGGTGCCCGGTGGGGTGGACTTGTCGTTCCGCATGCCTCCTCCGGTCTTTGGCGTGGGCCTTATCGAGGCGATACCGGTGGCAACGATTCTGGCCCATGCCGATCCCGACGATGAGGATGGGGACGGTATCTCCGGTCGTCCCAATTGGGTTATGCCGCCCGAATTCGTTCCCGCCCATCACGTCGGCGGCGGCAGCGAATTGCAGTTGGGCCGGTTTTCGCGCAAGGCCCAGGTGACTTCGCTGATTGAGCAGGTCGCCGCCGCTTATCAACAGGACATGGGCATCACTAACGACTTTATTCCGGTCGAAAACGCCCATCCGCAATCCGGAGGCGGCATGGCTATGGGCGACCTGGTCGCCGATCCAGAAATACCGGCTGCGACGGTGCTGCTGACTGCACTGTATGTGCGCTTGCTGCAGCCGCCGGCCCGAGGCGAACAAAGCGCCCAGGTGCAGCGCGGCGAAACGCTATTTGCCGAGATTGGTTGTGCAAATTGCCACGTGCCGATGATGCGCACTGGAAAAAATCCCATACCCGAACTGAGCGAGGTCGATGCCCATCTCTACTCGGATTTGCTATTGCACGATATGGGCCCCGGTTTGGCAGATAATCGGCCGGATGGGGACGCCAGTGGCAGCGAGTGGCGCACAACTCCGCTGTGGGGTACGCGTCTGGTCGGCGATTTCCTCAATGGCCAGGAATTTTATCTCCACGATGGCCGGGCGCGCTCGGTGGACGAGGCTATCCGCCTACACGGGGGGGAAGCGGCAGCGGCGCAGCAGAGCTATGAAGCCCTTGGCGCCGCCGGACAAGCAGCCGTAGTCGAATTCGTTAAGTCGCTGTGATGGATAGAAGACGGGCCCTCTGTCATATGGGTGTGGGGGTGGTGGGGATCGTGGGCTGTGCGGGAATACCGACCTATAACGCGGCGATTCAACAGAAAAACCTGCGGCTGGACGGTACTGAGATTGAGGCGGCCCTGCTGGAGCGGGGGGCCATACGGATTCGGGCGCCGGGAGCCTCTGCAGACATCGTGCTGATGCGGGGTGCCGACGGGGAATTGTCGGCGCTGAGCATGACCTGTAGCCATCTGGGATGCCAGGTCCGGCCGGGTGGTGATTTTCTGGTCTGTCCTTGTCATGGCTCGACCTTTGACCGGCGTGGAGCGGTGGTTCGGGGGCCGGCGCAGAAGCCCTTGCAGACCTATGAAGTCCACAGGCTTGATGGGTATGTAATTGTCTCTGTAGCAGATATATAAAGGAGTAAGTTGATGTGCTTCAGGAAGGTTGTTGTAGCGGGCGTGGTCCTGGCTATTGGCGCCGTCGGATCAGCATCGGCCAGCGATAGACGACCACTGGTTGAGGGCGGAATTGGGGATAAGCCTTTTGTGCAAGGTCAGCTCGGGAAAACCCGTTTGGGGGGCTATACTGAGGTGCACTTCCGCTATGGGCGCTCCGACGGGATTACCGAAGAGATTACCTTTGAAGCCAAGCGCTTTAACCTGTTTACCTATACTCCGGTTTCCGACCGGCTGCGCGTGGCTTCAGAAATTGAGATTGAAGAGGGGGGTGAGGAGATAAAACTGGAGATCGCCGCCCTGGATTTCGAGATCCACCCCGCTCTGACTTTCCGGGGTGGCGTCATACTCTCCCCGCTGGGGCGCTTTAATTTGGCGCACGACAGTCCCGCCAACGACCTGACCGACCGACCTCTGGTCAGCACGGAAATTATTGGCACGGCGCTATCGGAAGCCGGGATGGGATTTTACGGCGCATTTTATCCCTCTGCCAACGCCCGCATTGCCTATGAGATCTACGGGGTGAATGGCTTTGACGACGGAGTTATCGGCGGCGCTGGCGAAGGCACGCGCATTCCCGCAGGCAGCGGGAACTGGGCGGATAACAATAACAGGCCATCTTGGGTGGGGCGCCTGGCGATCAGCCCCGGGTCCTATGCCGAACTGGGTTTCTCGCTCCACACCGGTCCCTACAATATCTGGGAAGCCGACGGCCTGGCGATCGATGCCAGGCGCGATGTTTCGATCTGGGCGCTAGATTGGGATGCCCACTGGCGCCGATTCGAACTGCTGGGCGAATACGCCAGTGCCTCAATCGACGTGCCGCTGGAAACCGCCTTGCTGCAGGGGAGCCAGACGGGGGTCTACTTGCAGGCCAATGCCCATTTCGGACGCGGTCGGATTCCGGCGCTGCCCAACTCCGTTTTTACCGGGATTTTCCGCTACGGGCGGATCGACTTTGACGCCGATGCGGCTGGCGATAGCCAGCGGCGATTGACCTTTGGTTTGAATTTTCGCCCCAGCGAAGATTCGGTGTTCAAGCTCGACTACCAGCGCGACAAGTCGCTGGATCCACTCAACAACCAAGTCCAGGGGGCCGCTCTGCTCTTTAGCGCTGCGACGTATTTCTGAGCTAGACTGGCGGGACCGTGCGCCAGTGCCTAATGTAGGAGCATGGTTACGCTATCGAGAATTTATACCCGGACCGGTGACGGGGGCCAGACGCGGCTCGGGGATATGAGCCAGGTGGCCAAGACCAGTTTGCGCATCGAGGCCTATGGTTGCATCGACGAATTGAATGCCATTATCGGTATGATCCGCTTGGCCACCGCGTCCTGCGCCGAAGTGTTGACCCGGGTGCAGAATGACCTCTTCGATTTGGGTGCGGATCTCTGCGTGCCTCCCGACCCTGACGAGCAGGAGGGCGACAAACTCCGCGTGCAACCCGAGCACGTCCAATATCTCGAACGACAGATCGACCGCATCAACGGCGACTTGCAGCCGCTGAAGAGTTTTGTCTTGCCGGGTGGCTCTGAGGCGGCCGCCTGGTTGCATCTGGGGCGGACGGTGTGCCGCCGGGCGGAGCGCGAAGTCTGGCGCCTGGCGGCGGAAGAGCCGGTCGGGGGGGCGGTGGTAGAGTATTTAAACCGACTTTCCGATTTGCTCTTCGTCATGGCCCGGGCGGCCAATGACGGGGGCGCGACCGATGTGTTGTGGCAACCGGGGCAAGGGGCGCAAGCTCCCCGAGACGAGTCAAACTGACCTTATAGCTGATCTGGAGTACAATGTACACACAGTTAGAGGATGAATTCGGCGATATCGTCGGCAAGGCTCGGCGCGGCCAGGAGATGGAGTCGGCGGATGTGGCGGGCAAAGTCGGTCTGGCGCTGGAGGATTTGGGCCGGATTGAAGACTGCGCACTCACGCCAGATCAGGGGGTGATTGAGCGCCTGGCCGCAGTGCTCGGTCTGCACCGCGAAAAATTGCTCAGAAGCGCGACCAAACAGTTTTTTCCCCTCTATCCCAGCGGTCGTTCGATAAGTGGCGGGGTGGTGGAGATGATGGTGTTGGGGAGCGGTTTTTTGATTAATGGCTACGTCGTTGGATGCAGCGAAACGGGCAAGGGGGCGGTCATAGATCCCGGCTTCGATCCCGAGAAGATATTGCGCAATATTGAGGCGACGGGTCTGGACATTGAGCAGGTGCTATTAACCCACGGGCACCAGGACCACATCGGTGCCCTGTCGGAAATATGCCAGGCCACCGATGCGCCGGCACTTATCAATGGCGGCGACTTGGCGTTGATCGGCGGATTGGCCAATAAGATCGAAGGGGAACTCCGCGAGGGGGAGGTGATCGCGATCGGGAATTTGCGTTTTGAGATCCGCGCGACGCCGGGCCATACTCAGGGGGGGGTCAGCCTGATCCACGCCGAAGCCGCCTTCGTCGGCGATGCCCTCTTTGCCGGTTCGCTCGGGGGCACGCGCAGCCTCGACAACTATCGCCAGCAGCACCAGGCGGTGGGGGAGAAAGTGTTGGGCCTCGATGAAAAGTCGCTGCTATTTCCCGGGCACGGACCCGCCACTACGGTGGGGGAGGAAAGGGCGCATAATCCCTTTTTCGCCTAGTGGCAATGTCACAAATTTACGGGGAGTCCTCAATCAGTGGAGGGCTCCCCTTTGCTTTGGCCTCATTCAAAGCCCAGTCGTAGTCGCGGTAGGTAACCTCGATGGCATCGCCGGTGAGGTCTTGGGCGATCTCAGCCGGTAGGTAGGGGTAGAGATAGTTGACTATGGTCGGACGCGTAGCGGGGTTGGGGCGCTGGGGCGGGAACCAGTTGGAAAAATCATCTCCGTACCAATCCAGGATTTTGGACAGGTAGAGCGCGGACCCCTCGCGGCTGACATGGCGAGGATCGGCAGCGAAGCGGGCGAGTGCCTTTTCCAAGCGGGCGTTGAGGTCGGGACCGCCGAATGCCCGATTTTCGAGAATGGGACAACTGATTGCGGCACAATTGACCGCGAAGTGGATGCGGGGGTCTCGGTAGCGCGGTCGGATGATGTCATTTTCTATGTTGTCGAGCGTTAGTTTTTTGCCCCCGGCGACAAACTCCTGCCGGTTGAAGAAGCCGCTGAAGAGGAAGGCGTCTTTGACGCTGGCGATGGGATAGGCGTCGATAACGCCGCGCAGAACGAAGGCGTTGTAGGCATTAATCCAGTAGGCCAATTCGTGGTCGCGGTCGGGGAATAGCGCAGGATCGCTATCCGGGCTGTAACGGGCGAGGCTGTCGACATAGGCGTCGAGGCCGCTGCGATCGGTATGCAGGGCCGCGTAGGCGACCAGGCCCTCGGAACTGACATGGCGCCGGAGGACCTGGTCGTAGGCCGAATGGTCAAAGGTCGTCGCCGCAGCCGGGGGCTGTGAGAGCGAAACCAAAAATGCGATGGGCACTAGCAAACGCATGGCAACATCTCCTCATAAACTGTCTATGGGATGCCTGTGCTGACGCTGAAGATTCAGCGTATATTGGTACGCGATGTCTGAGAACTCGAGCCTATGAATCCGCACAAATCCGATTACTACATCATCTGGGGGCTGGTCTTTTTCTGGCAGCTGGTCTATCTGGCCTCTATGCTCTACCACACCGGGGGGCGATTGTCGCTGCCGCTGGACGACGCCTTTATCTATTTCCAGTACGCTCGCCAGGCCGCGGCTGGCCATTTTTTGCAATACAATATAGGCGATATGCCCACGGCGGGGGCGACCAGTCTGTTGTATATGCTATTGCTGGTGCCCGGCTTCATCCTCGGTCTCGACGGGATGACGATCGCGGTATACGCGTTGGTACTGGGTTGCGGCTTATTGGGTTTGAGCGCGCATCTGGTATTGGCGTTGGGCGGCGCTTTGGCCGGATCTTTCGGCGGCCGAGTTTCGGTGCTGTTGTTCCTGCTGTGTGGCCCGTTGCTCTGGGGCTACGCCAGCGGCATGGAAATTGGCTTGTTCAGCTTTGCCATTCTGCTGACCCTCTATCTGCACCAGCGCGGCGATCCCCGCACTTCTTGGGCGGCGGCGCTGATGGTGCTGGCGCGACCCGAGGGCATAGTCCTGGCCTTAGTGCTTTACGGCTACAAGGCCTACGCGCGACTGGCCAGGGGCGAGGCAATGGGCTGGCGCTGGTGGCTGCCGGCGGCGGCGTACGCCGGCCAAGCAGCCTTGCTGTGGTGGGTGACCGGCGCGCCCGGGGGGGCTGGGGTCGAGGCCAAGTGGCGCTTTGCCGCCCCGCACGGGTCGTGGCCGGAGATTGCGCGCGAGGTGCTCTTTGACTACGCAGAATTCCTCAAGGGCATCCTCTCCGGGTCGCTCGGCCACCAGACCAGCGTGAACCTGTATGCCTACGACGGCAATTACCGGCGGATGGTCTTCGCGCCCTTCGCTGCTTTGTTGTTCGTCGCGGAATTATGTCTGCGGGTAGGGGACGAAGTCGCCGCGCGACGACCCGGCTTTGCACTTTTGGCGGGTGCGTGGTTGTTGGCCGGCGTGCTGGTGACCTGTACACTCGTCGAATACGACGCCCACTTCAATCGCTATCAGCAGCCCTTTATGCCGCTTTTCATCCTCTTCGTCGGACTGGCCTTGGGACGCCTGGTACGGGAAGGGGGAATGTGGGGCAAGAAATTGGCCTGGGGCTTGGCGGTGCTGGGGGGGCTTTGGGGGGTGATGTCGGGGGTGTATTTTGCCGTTGCCTATGGCGAAAATTGCAGCGACATACGCAATCAGCAGGTCGAAATGGGCCGCTTTATTGCTGCGAGCCTGCCCCCTGACGCCCGAATTGGCATCAACGACGCCGGTGCCCAACGCTATTTCGGTCAGCGGCAAACGGTCGATCTAGTGGGGCTGACATCGGCCGGGTTTAGCGGCCCCTGGCGCCACGGCAGCGGTTCGATATTCGAGGCGTTACAAGCCCTGCCGGCCCAGCGCCGCCCCCAGTATTTGGCGATCTTTCCCAACTGGTTCAACTTTCCCGATGGCGGATTCCTGCGTCCGGTCCACAGGATCAGGATTCTAGAACCTTCGATCATCGACGCGGAGAAGGTACTCTACGCAGTGGATTGGGATGCAGTGGGACAGGCCGATATGCCGCGGGATGGAGTCGCGGGGGGATGGAGGGTAGTTGATGCGCTCGATATCGCGGATCTGGCGAGTGAAAAACGACATCGTTATCAGTCGTGGGTGCGGTTGCCGGGCGACGAGGAGGCCAATTTGCTGCTGTCATTGCCCGCGGCGGACGGTTCGTTCACAGATGGTGGACGCACCGTTACTGGCGGCGAGCGCTTCCGCATGGAACTAGAAGCCGGCAAGCCGGCGCGCCTGGTGATCCGCACCGTCACTGGGGTTGCCCAACACTTCGACCTCATCGTCAATGGCCATCGCGTGGCCACGGTCGATCTGCCTGGGGGCCGCGGCCGCCAATGGTTGGATCAGCCAATCGCCGCCCTGGATAAATCCGCGACCGGGGGACCGATCGAAATCGAGACCGTACCCATCCACCAGGGCGGCGATTTGCGCCCGATCGTCTCTTTCCATTACTGGGCCCTGCAGCCGTGAAATGGAGAGGTGCCGCCCATACACTACCGGCTATCATAATAGCGGCGGTAGCAGTCCGTCTGGCCTATCTGCACCTCGCCCTGGGAACACCTCTTTTCGAAGTCCTGCTCATCGACTCGGAATTCTACGACCGTCGAGCCCGTGAGATCGCCGCGGGGGATGGGTTGGGCGACGAACCGTTCTTTATGAATCCGCTCTACCCCTATTTCATGGCCGCGATCTACGCGGTGTTCGGGTTTGAATACTGGGCGGTCGGAATGGTTCAGGCCCTGTTGGGGGCTATGGGCTGTTATATGCTCTACGAGATCGGGACCCAGTTGTGGCGGCGTCAGGTCGGCCTGATTGCAGCGGGCTTGGCGGCGTTTTACGGTCCCTATGTTTTTTACGACGGCGCGCTGCTGACAGCGTCGCCCATCACCTGCCTCAACCTGGTGGGGCTCTACGCGCTATTGCGCTCGCGAGAAAGCGGATCGCCGCGTTGGCTTTGGGCCGCGGGTTTGGCCTTCGGCGTGTCGGCGACGGCCCGGCCTTTAGTTCTGCTCTATGTGGTGGTGTTAGGGGGCTGGTACGCGTGGCGGGCGGGGTGGCCTGGGCTGTGCCGCTGGGGGCGAATTGGCGCGGGGTGCGGGTTGGTGGTGGTGGCGGTCATCGTCCGCAACTTTGCGGTGGGCGGGGAGTGGTTGCTGACGACTTCATCCGCGGGCATGAATTTCTACGTCGGCAACCACCCAGGCGCCAACGGAATCTACGCCCAGGTCGATTTCCTCCCCAGTGCCGAACCCGATCTCGAACGCGCGGCCTTTATAAGCGAAGCCTCGGCCCGGACGGGCAAAAAGATGACTCCGGGTATGGCCTCTCGCTACTGGTTGTGGCAGGGCTTGGGCTACGCATGGGAAAACCCAGTGGCCTATCTGCAGTTGCTCGGCCGCAAATTCTATATGTTCTGGAATTCGGTCGAGGCGCAGAACAACCTCAGCATATATATGGCTAAAGATTTCGTGCCACTATTGCGCTGGCTCGTTATCGGGTGGTGGATTCTGGTGCCAATGGCGGTGGCCAACTGGATCCTAAGCGCCAGGGGTGATCGCGCGGTTTTGTTGGATCTCTATCTACTGGTCTATCTAGCCGGTTGCATGGTCTTTTTCGTTTCTTCGGAGTATCGCCTACCCGCAGTCACGGTAATTCTGCTCTATGCCGCCCGCTGGTTATGGGCCGGGGCCAATTGTCTCGCCAGGGGGAACTACCCGCCCTTGGTCCGGTCTGTCTTGCTGGCGGCGTTGATTGCCATACCGGTAAACTACAAAGATGCCGATGCGGCTCGCCTGACGCTGAAAAGGGTGGATTACTATAATTTCGGCACCTTGTACCAACGGCGAGGAGATGATGAGCGCGCCGCCGAAATGTATCTACAAGCGCTGCGCATCGATCCTGCATTCGCCCCAGCGCGGGCGGGTTTGAATAGCTTGTACGCTGAGCGGCCCAGCCCGCACCCGGCAGCTGAGCGGGGGTTGGCGCTATATACGGCAGGGGATTATCGCGGCGCTATAGATGCCTTTGTCGCCGTGGTCGCAGCGGGAATGGCGGGTCCGGAATTGTACAACAATCTGGGCTTGAGCCACTATCGGCTGGCCCAGTATGGACAGGCGCTGCAATACTACCAGCGGGCGCTGGCGGCCGACTCCGACTATGTGCGAGCCTACTTCAATACGGGACTCGCCCTGGTGAAAACCGGCGATGACCTAGGGGCGGAAAGGGCCTTCGCCCGTGCGATCGAGTTGGATCCGGGGCATGCCAAAGCCCACTATCGCCGCGGGGCGGCGCTGTCTCGTCTCGGTCGCCTGGCGGCGGCGGAAAAACACTGGAGCCACTTGAAGAGGGCGTATCCGGGCGACGAGCGTTTGCGGGCCAAAATAGATTCCATAATCGGGGCGACTGGCCGACGATGAAACAACAGATAAAGATAAGGGGCGCCCGCGCGGGTGGATTGGCCGCAGCCGGCTTGGACCTGCCTCTGGGCACGGTTGTCGGCTTTGTGGGCCGGGCGGGCAGCGGGCGGCGCGCGATGGCAATGGAGGTGCTCTACGGCGAGAGCAGGCGCCGCTATATGCAAGCGCTGGCGCCTGTCGAACGCGAAGGCTTGAGTGGCGTCGGCCAGGTCGATGTGGATGAGGTTTCGGGTCTACCGCCAGCGATCTATCTCGGTCGCGAACGCCGTGGCCGCACCGTGGGCGATTGTTTGCAATTGGATCAGATTTTAGCTCAACTCGTTCTCGACCAGGGAGTACTCCACTGCGGCGGCTGTGGTGGGGTGTGCCGGAGTTTCCAGGCTGCGGAGGTAGAAGCCGCGGTGGCCGAGCACTTTGCGGAGAACCGCTGTTTGATACTGGCCCCCCTGCCGTTGCGCCAGGGGGGCGATTGGCCGTCGCTATGGGCCGAACTGCGCCGGGCAGGATTTTTACGCGTGCAGGTTGGTGGTGAGGTTATGCGCTTAGACGATGCACCCGAAAATCCGGGGGAGTCGGCTGAGGTGCGCGTGGTGGTCGATCGCTTGCAGGCGCAGGCAGAGGGCAGCGTGCGCTTTTTAGAAGCGGTGAGGACGGCTCGTTCTATTGCGCTGGGATTGACTCTGGTGCAGGATGTCGGCAAGGGGAAATTACTGACATTCAACCAGCAACCCACCTGTGATGACTGCGGGCGCCGCTACGAAGAATTTTCGCCCCAAGATCTAGCCAACCATAGCGCTGGAGACTGCCGGGTCTTATTGCACGGCCATTCGCTTGTTGAATTGCGGCACCAGCCCCTGGCGGATTTGCAATCCTTTGCCATCCACAAACTGGGAGCGGGCGTTGCGGGGGAGAAGCTGCGGGATAATTTGGCGGAAGCCATGCGGCTGGGTGTGGGGGGATTGGGATTAGATCGCCCGCTCGATTCACTATCGGCCGGGGAGTGGCAGCGCTTACAACTCGCCGCCGCGCTCTGCAGTGGTTTGACGGGCATACTCTATATATGCGAGGGCTTGGGGCTTGCGCTAGATCGCCAAAGGGCGCAAGCAATGGGCGACGGGATCGCGCGGTTGGCCGCGCGGGGCAACACCGTTCTGCTCCTCGACCACGATCCGCACTTGCTCGCTCGGGCCGAGGTGGTCTGGTCTTTCGCGGCGGGCAGTCCACAACGCGTAGAGGGTGCCTGGGTGCCAGAAGACACCATGCCGACCGCCGGGCGGCATGGTGCCGCCGATGCCGCCCTGTCGATCGGCGGCACCGGTGCATTGGGGGTATTGCAACTCGAATTTAGAATCGGCGCTTTCAATTGTCTGAGCGGGCCATCGGGCGCGGGTAAGACGCGCGTGATGCACGAGGTGGTGGTGCCTATTCTCAAGGGGCGAAAAAATACCTACGAGACGAGCGGAGCCGGCCGGAACAACCGCGTAGTTGAATTGTCAGCGCGGAGATCCCGGCGCACGGTGCTGGATGAATTGGGGGTATTTGCCGCCATCGCCGATCTCTATGCCGCAGCGCCGGCGGCCCAGTCGGGTGGTTATGGGCGCGAGCACTTTCTACTCGATCGGCCGGGAGGCCGTTGCACTCGCTGTGAAGGATCGGGCCGTCACTATTTTGATCTGGAATTTTTAGAGGATATTTCGCAGTTGTGCGAGGCCTGTGGAGGGCGCAAATACCGCGATGAGATTGCCGAAATCACGCTGCGGGGGGTCGGCATCGCCGATGTGCTGGCGATGAGTATCGCCAGGGCCAGCCGTCACTTCGCCCGCGTCGCCAAGGTGCACGAGCGACTGGCGGCAGCGGAACGGTGCGGTCTGGGCAATGTGGTCTTGGGCCGGGATTGCCGGGATTTGGAAGAGGGCGAGTGGTTGCGATTGCGGTTGTCGGTCGAATGGACGCGGGCTTCTACCCGGACCTGGGTCCTAGTCGATAATCCGGCCGGAGGCGACCATCCGGCTGATCTTGCCGACACGATTTATGCCCTGCGGGAACTGGTCAAAAGAGGCGCAACGGCCATCGTTGCCGACCAGCACGAGGCGATCGTGGCCGCAGCCGATCACATAGCGCTAATGCCTGGGGCAAAAGGGATCAAATGAGTGCGGATTAGCTTGCGGTACGGGGTATTTGTCGGTATTTTCTTTATTGCGGTAAGTGAAGGTATATCATTCGGCTTACGTCGTTTTTTCTCGGCACTGCCACTGGGGCTTTGGCATGGCTATAGTCAATAAATTGCGAGAGCGGGAGATCGGCCGGCTCGATCTGGGCGGTTTTATCACCTGCGGTGTCGATGCATCGGTCGCCGAAGTCCTGAAGAAGATGCGCGAGACCCGTGTCAGCGCGGTCCTCGTAGAATCAGCTGGCAAACTGGCCGGCATCTTTACTGAGCGCGATGCACTTATCAAAGTTACCGACAACCCCGACACGTGGTGCCGTCCGATTTCCGCATTGATGACCGCCTGTCCGCAGACCCTGACCGCACAACAACCCATCAGCAAAGCCCTGCAGTTGATGAACGCTGGACACTATCGCAACGTCCCGATTGTAGATGATGCCGGCGCCATTGAGGGCAACCTCCCCCAGCACGAAATAATCCGTTTCCTCACCGACGAGTTTCCGCAGGATATTTACAACCTGCCCCCCGATCCCGAGCGCATCGCTCACACCAAAGAAGGGGCCTGAGATGCGCTTGCAAATTCCCTACCCTTCTTCCTAAAAGGAGAATCGCGCGCAATGGCCGAAACAATGGCCTCATCAGCGCCTGCTGCGAAGCAAGACCTCGACAGCCAGCAGCGCCAATCCGTCGTCATCGTTTTTTCCGGCGACTCGGGCGACGGCATGCAGTTGACCGGCGACCAGTTTACCAATACTTCGGCAGTATTAGGCAACGACGTAAGTACTTTTCCCGATATTCCCGCCGAGATCCGCGCCCCGGCCGGGACGATCCCGGGCCTGAGCGGTTACCAGGTCAACTTCTCCTCCAGCGAACTGTATACTGCCGGCGATTCGCCACAGGTCCTGGTGGCGATGAATCCCGCCGCCCTCAAGGCTAATTTGCCCGATCTCGACCCGGGTGGGACCATAATCGTCAATACCGATCCCTTTACCCGCAACGGGTTGCGCAAAGCCGGTTATGAGGCCAATCCCCTCGAGGACGGGAGCCTCGATGGCTACGATCTGCACCAGGTGCCGCTGACGACGCTGACCCGCAACGCGCTGGAAGAAGTCGAGGGAATGAGCAACCAGGCCAAGGACAAGTGCAAAAATGCCTTCGCCCTCGGGTTGGTCTTCTGGATGTTCGATCGCCCGATTGATTATACCCTCAAATTTTTCGCCAGCAAATTTGCCAGCAAGCCCGAGGTCGTCGAATCCACCACCAAGGCCCTCAAGGCGGGCTATTATTACGGCGAAACGGCCGAGACTTTCCAGACCCGGATCAATGTTCCGAGCCGGGAGGTAGTCGAACCGGGAGTCTACAAGCGCATCACCGGCAACGAGGCCGTAGTGCTGGGCATGGTTACCGCTGCGCAAAAGGCCGACAAGCCACTGTTCTACGGTTCCTATCCAATTACCCCGGCCAGCACCATCCTCGAAGGGCTCTCGGCCCTGAAGCATTTCGATGTGCGTACCTTCCAGGCCGAAGACGAGATTGCGGCGATGGGGTCGGTGATCGGCGCGGCCTTCGCCGGCGCGCTCGCCGCCACCGCCAGCAGCGGCCCGGGCATCGCGCTCAAGAGCGAGGCGATCAATCTGGCCGTGGTGATGGAATTGCCCCTCGTCGTGGTCAATGTCCAACGCGGCGGCCCCAGCACCGGCTTGCCTACCAAGACCGAACAGGCCGACTTGCTCGAAGTACTCTTCGGGCGCAATGGCGAGTCGCCGGTTCCGGTCATTGCCCCGGCCACGCCGGTGGAGTGCTTCGAGATGATGGTTGAGGCCTTCCGCATTGCCATCCGCTATATGACGCCCGTCTTTCTGCTCTCCGACGGCTACGTCGCCAATAATTCCGAACCCTGGAAGATCCCCGACCCGGAATCGATCGCGCCGATCGACGCGGTTTTTCGCACCGATCCCGACGGTTATCAGCCCTATATGCGCGATCCCGAGACACTGGCTCGGCCCTGGGTCGTGCCGGGGACGCCCGGCCTTGAGCACCGTATCGGCGGCCTGGGTAAGCAGGATGTAACGGGCAATGTATCCTACGCCCCCGAAGACCACGAACACATCGTGCGCACGCGGGCTGCCAAGGTTGCCGGTATCGCCAGTCACATTCCGGAACTCGAGATAAGCGGCCCGGATCAGGGCGATCTGCTGGTGTTGGGTTGGGGCGGCACCTACGGGGCCATCCGCGCCGCGGTGGAAGAAGTCCAGGCTGAGGGGCTGGAAGTCGCTCGTGGGCACCTGCGTTACCTCAATCCCTTTCCGCGCAATCTGGGCAATGTCCTCGGCCGCTACAAGCAGGTGCTGGTCCCGGAATTGAATCTCGGTCAGTTGTCCTTTTTGCTGCAGGGCCACTTTCCGGTGCGCGTCGTTAATTTGAACAAAGTCCAAGGCCGACCGTTCCAGATCAGGGAAGTGGCCGATAAGATCCGCGAAGTACTGGGTTAATAGCGGAAGGAAGATATGTTATGTCAGAAGCCGTAGTAGATTCGAAATTAACCCGTAAGGATTTCGTCTCCGATCAGGAGGTGCGCTGGTGCCCCGGCTGCGGCGACTATGCGATCCTGGCCCAGATGCAGAAAGTCCTGCCCGAAGTCGGGGTTCCGCGAGAGAATATCGTATTCGTTTCGGGGATCGGCTGCTCGAGCCGTTTCCCCTATTACATGAATACTTACGGCATCCACTCGATCCACGGTCGGGCTCCGACCCTCGCTACCGGAATCAAAGCTGCCAATCCCGACCTCAGCGTCTGGGTCATCACTGGTGATGGCGACGGCCTGTCGATAGGGGGCAACCATCTGCTGCACTGTCTGCGCCGCAATGTCGATCTGAAGATCATCCTCTTTAACAATCGCATTTACGGCCTGACCAAGGGGCAATATTCGCCGACCTCGCTGCAGGGGCACCGCACTAAGTCGACCCCGATGGGCTCGATCGACTATCCGCTCAACCCCATTTCTGTGGCATTGAGCGCCGAGGCCACCTTTGTCGCCCGGACCCAGGATACCAATACCAAACACCTGAGCGAGGTCCTGCGCCGCGCCGCAGAGCACAAGGGGGCGGCTTTCGTCGAGATTTACCAGAATTGCGTGGTGCTTAACCCCGGGGCCTGGGACCACACAACCGACTCCGATGTCCGCGACGACAATATCGTCTTCCTCGAAGAGGGCGAGCCGCTGATTTTTGGCAAAGACCGCGCCAAGGGCATTCGCATGAATGGCACCGAGCCCGAGGTAGTGACGCTGGGCATCGGCATGCCTGAGGACGAATTGGTGGTACATCGCGAAGATCGCGGTAACGCCAGCTATGCCTATATGCTCAGTCGCATGGAATATCCCGCGATGCCCCTGCCCTTCGGCGTCCTGCGCGCGATCGAGCGGCCGTCCTACACCGAGATGCTCACCGACCAGGTCGATGCGGCCATCGCCGCCAAAGGGGGGATCGGAGACCTGAATTCCCTGTTTAGTGCGGGAGATACCTGGGTCGTCGATTAGCGAAAGGAAGCACGTTGATCTGTCCTTCGTGTTCTCACGACAATATATCGGGTGTAGAGACCTGCGCGGAGTGCGGGCAGAGCCTGAGCGAGGAGTACCGGGATTGGGGCAGTGCCGAATACCAGGAGGTTCTCACTGAGCCGCTGGCTGTGCTTGAGCCCAAGACGCCCGTCTGTGCCGCCCCCGATACGTCGCTGGCTGAGATAATATCCCTGCTCAAGGGGCGCAATGTGGGCTGTGTGCTGATTACCGGGTACGATGGAAAATTGGTCGGTATTTTCACTGAGCGCGACGTGCTCTATCGCGTCGCCGGGCTGATTCGAGAACTCGAACATATTACCGTCGAGAGTTTGATGACGGGCCGTCCCACCGCGCTCAAAGCCGACGCGGCGATACAGCACGCCCTGCACCTGATGAGCATCCACGGGTTTCGGCACGTGCCCCTCGTCGATGAAGACGACCGCCCCGTCGGTTTTGTTTCCTTCCGGGATATAGTGCGTTTTATCGAACAGAATTTTGCGCCTACAGTCTGAACTTCTGCGATGAAGATTCCAAATACGAGGGCTGGCCGCGCGGCCAGCTCTCGCTTTTGTTTAAAGGTGGAGAAGCTATGTTGTTGAGATGCTTCGCAGTGGTCTTGCTCGCAGCACTGACGGTCGCTGCCCCAGCCCGGGCCGAACTCAGCTGGGGCGACCTCAACACCACCCGCACCGTAACGGAGGCGGATTGGCTCAAACTGCAGTTGGCGGTATTGGGGTTAAAGCTGAGTTATCCGGCGTACCGGATCGACCTCGCGCTGACCGAAGAAGCGGCCATCGAGTTTACTTTTGTAGCCAGCAGCGGCATGGCCAAGCACTTGACGGAAGAGGTGGGTAAGGCCGAGGCCGAGGAAGTCATATCGTATCATGCCCGGGGTATTGGCGACCAGCTGGAGGAGCTGATCCGGGACGACTTCCCGGTTTTGTGGTCGGGTTTCGACGCGCGGACCGATATCAGGGGCCGCTTTATCGGCCCGGGCGAGAGTTGGGACGACCCGCCGCGCGAAATTGGCACTTGGTTGGAAGCGAAGTTTTCCTGGGAAAATGCGCGCTAGCTAGTCATTCTGGGTCGTGGTTGAGCACCTCCCCCTGGGTCGATTCGTCCAGGGGGATGATTTTGTCGATTGCCGGTTCTTCAGTCGTGATGATCCAGCCGCGCACCATTGCACCGAAAATATCAATCTCCTTCGGCTGCGCATCGATGACCTTGGAAGCGGCGGTGTGGCGTTCTCTGTCGATGCAAAAGAAGGTGTGCCGCCGCGTCATGCCCCTTTCTTGACCTTCCATAATTTACTTCCTCGAAAATTCGTGCACGGTCTCTACCAACAGTTTGACCATTGCATAGGGGGTGTCCGGGAATACGCCGTGCCCCAAATTGAAAATGTGTGGCTGGCCCTCGGATTGTGCGAGTATCCGCCGTACGGCGGCAATGAGATTTTCCTCCGTCCCGTATAGTGCACAGGGGTCGAGGTTGCCCTGTAGCGGTCGGTTGGCGCCGAAGCTGGCGCGGGCAGCGTCGAGGTCTGTGCGCCAATCGACGCTTAAGGCGTTTGCACCGACCTGGCTGAAATGGCTGAGGGATTGAGCGGCGGCGAGGGGAAAGTAAATGATGGGGACCGCGAGCGGGGCTAGGTGTTTACAAATGCGCTGCAAGTAGGGCAGGGCAAAGGTGTCGTATTGCTCGGGTGATAATAGGCCGATGGAGGTGTCGAAGATTTGCACGGCCTGGGCACCTGCTCGAATCTGGGCCTCGAGGTAGTTGCAAACTAGGTCGGTCAGTCGCTCGAAGAGGCCGTGGGCGAGGCCGGGGTCGGCGTGCAACATCCCGCGCAGGGCGGGGAAGTCTTTGGAACTGTGCCCCTCGACCAGCCACGCCGCCAGCGTGAAGGGACCGCCGGCATAACCAATCAGCGGCACAGAGGCGGGGAGCCGCCCGCGGACCAGGCGCACCGTTTCGAGGACGAAACCCAGATCGGTTTCCGAATCGACTTCCCTGAGGGCAGCTACTTCCGCTGCGGTGCGTACGGGACGCGCGAATACCGGGCCGGGATCATAGGTGAAATCGCAACCGAGTGCCGCGAGGGGGGTTGTGAGATCAGTGAAGAGTATGGCGGCATCGACACCGAGCAGATCAATCGGCATCAGGGTAATGTCGGCCGCCAATTCGGGGCTATTGAAAAGCGTGCTGATCGAACCGTGTTGGCGGCGCAACTCGCGATAAGGTTGCAGGATGCGGCCGGCTTGCCGCATGATCCAAATCGGGGTAGTATCCGGCACCTGGCCGGAGCAGGCCATTAGAAAGGGGCTTTGCGTATTGTCCAAGGGCAAACCTATGCAAGGGTGAAGGGCTTGATGCTAACTAATATAAAACCCTTACCAATTGGGGCATAGGCCCAAGGCCTGATTGCGCTGGGTGCGATTGAGGTGGCGTAGCCGCAGACCTTGTTCAGAGAGGCCGACGCAAATGAAATCCGTTTTGCTGGGACCGGTGGCGGTCCAATCGAGGGTCTTGCTCTGCGGGGGGGTGTCCAATGCCAGTTGGCCGACGATAATATCGTAGATCGCTTCGACCAGGGTCCGGCGCCGTACCATATGGGAGGGGACGCCCACCGTAGTCGCGATCAGGCGCAGATATTGCGTCTGTTCCATGTAGCTTTTATCCAGCGTAGCGGGCGGGGGTTCTATTGGCACGATGCCCCAGCCCATCTCGGGCATTTCGCCATTGAGGAAGGCGTGGCTCTTGTACTGCATCAGTTCCTTGATATCAGCGAATACGGAGATAAAGGTCCGCGCCAGGTTTTTTACCGTGCAATTGTAAACCGTGCCTTCGTAGATAAAGCGGGTAAAGCGCGGGATGAGCAGATATTTGCCCTGGGCTTCCTCATTGCTTTGCAACGCTGCCACCGATCCGCTCTCCAGCTTTTGTTTGCGCAAGTGACCCAACTGGACCTTGTCCTGCGCGGGGAGGTCGATGTTCATGTTGAGCAGCAGGGCGTCGAGATCGGCTTGCTCGGCGAAAATGTTGTATTTGGCGCTGGGTGAGAGGGGAGTGGTTTCTTGGCGACTGCGGATTTTTGTCGCCGATTCGCCGCTGGGCCCCTTTCTGCGGCGCCGTTTATGTGGGGGCACAGAAACGGCGTTGGGGCCTGTGAAAAGTTCATCGGCATTGCCCGCGGGCAGACCCGGGGTCTGGGCGGGAGGATCGGTTGGCTCCTGAGGGCTGGGGTTGGGCGCGGCTGCCGCGAAGAGTTCTTCGGCGTTGCCTTCTTGCAAGTCGCCGTCTTCTTGCTCTGGTCGGGCCTCGGGGTCGAGGTTATTCTCCCTGCGGTCGTCCGGCTGTTGGTCCTGGGCGAAATCCTCTGCCGGTGGCGCTTCGGAAGTAGAGCTTATTACCGTATCGATGTCGTTGAGATCGGTCTTAGCCAGGGCATCGCCCGCGCTGTCCTCCATGTGTTCGATCAGGTCGTCCAAGGAGAGCGCAACGGGTCCTTGATCGGTGCTTTCCTCGTCTTCGCCGAGGGCCGAAGGGAAGAGTGCCGGATCTTTTGCGGGCAGGCTTGCCCGCTCTGCATCCTCGAGGTCGTCTATTGCCAGATGCTTGTAGTGGTCGATTATTCCGTCGACGCGATCGGCCAAATGTCCATTGAC
>PBOD01000214.1 GCA_002724215.1 Gemmatimonadota bacterium
CGCCGACGATATCGCCGACGGTCATCCGCGGGTTGAGGCTGGCAAAGGGGTCCTGAAAGATCATCTGCATCTGGGTCCTGAGCGGCTTGAGCTCGCGCGCGGTCAGTCGCGTCAGATCGATATTTTCGTCGCCGTCGCGAAACAGCACCTCGCCGGCGGTGGGGTCTAACGCGCGTAAAATAGTCCGGCCGGTAGTCGTCTTACCGCAGCCGCTCTCACCCACTAGCCCCAGCGTCTCGCCCGGCATCAGATCGAAACTCACGTCGTCGACCGCCTTGACTAGGCCGACCTGCCGGCGCATCAAGCCCTGGCCGAAAACGGGAAAGTGCTTGTGCAGGTTTTTCACCTGCAGCAAGGGCTCGCTCATGGGCTCACCCCGTGGATTTCTTCCAGGCGGATACAAGCCGCCAACCGTCCTTCTCCCACCGAACGCAGCTCCGGCGGCTCACCCTGGTCGCACACGCCCGGCTCGGCGTGCGGGCAGCGGGGGTGGAACGGGCAGCCCGGCGGCCGCTCTGCAAGCGAAGGCACGCTGCCCTCAATCGACGGCAGGCGCTCCTTGCCCAGCGCCAGACTCGGCAGCGACTCTAACAACCCCATCGTATAGGGGTGGCGCGGGTCCTTCATCACCGTTCTAACGTCGCCCTGCTCGACGATGCGGCCCAAATACATCACCGCGATATAATCGACCAGCTGCGCTACTACACCTAAATCGTGCGTGATCAGCAGGGTCGACGTACCCAGATCCCGCTGCAGGCTCTTGATCAGACGGATGATCTGCGCCTGAATGGTCACGTCCAGCGCGGTGGTCGGCTCGTCGGCGATCAGCATTTCCGGGGCGCAGGCCAGGGCCATGGCGATCACCACGCGCTGCCGCATGCCGCCGCTCATCTCGAAGGGATATTGCGCCAGGCGGCTACGGGGATTGGGAATGCCCACCTTGTCCAGCATCTCGGCGGCAATCTCCTCGGCCTGTTCGGGGCTCTCTTCCCCGTGCAGCATAATCGCCTCGCAGATCTGGTCGCCTACCGTATGTACCGGGCTGAGCGCGGTCATCGGCTCCTGAAAAATCATGCTGATCGATCCGCCGCGTAGATCGAAGAGCGCATCGGCCTGCTCATCGAGTTTAGTAATATCGACCGACTCGCCCGCCTGCGGGTTAAAGCGAATCGACCCGCCGACGATCTCACCGGGCGGCTGGATCAGCCGCAGTACGGAATAGCTGGTAACCGACTTGCCGCAGCCGCTTTCGCCCACCAGGCCGACAATGGCACCGCGCGGGATCGCGAAAGTGACCCCATCGACCGCCCGCACCTCGCCCTCTTCGGTATAGAAGTAGACGCGCAGGTCCTCGATTTCCAGTACGTTGTCGGCTACTTCGGCCATGCTTTGCTCATCGCGATGCGTAAGGATCGGCGGCGTCGCGCATGCCGTCGCCGACAAAGTTAAAGCAGAGTACCGTGATGACGATGAAAAACAGCGGGAATAGCAACCAGGGATAATTGGCCACCACTTCCATTTGCATACAGTCCTGCAACATCACCCCCCAGCTCACCACCGGTGGGCGCAAACCCAGCCCGAGGAAGCTCAACGAGGTCTCGCCGAGAATCATCGCCGGCACCGTCAGCGTCAACACCACAATGATATGACTGGTAAAACCAGGCAGCAGGTGGCGGAACATCACGCGACCGTGGCCCGCGCCCAAAAGCCGAGCGGCCACGGCGAAATCCTCCTCGCGCAGCGACAACAGTTTCCCCCGCACCACCCGTGCCAGCCCCGTCCAGCTCAGCAAACTCAAGACGATGGTGATCGCGAAATAGGTCCGCAGTGGCGACCATTCGGCCGGCATCGACGCCCCCAGCGCCAGCCACAACGGCAGCTGTGGGAAGGCGTTGATGATCTCGATCGAGCGTTGGATCAAGTTGTCGGTGCGCCCGCCGACATAGCCGGAAATTCCGCCGATGACGATGCCGAGAATAAAGGTGACCACAATCGCCACCACGCCCACCGACAGCGAGATGCGGGTGCCGTAGATGATGCGGCTGAGGATATCGCGTCCATAGCGGTCGGCACCGAGAATAAAGAAGGGCGGCGCGTCTTCCGCATCCCATCTCTCAATGCCGACAAAGTGCCGCTCGGCCGGCAATAGCCCAAGCAGTGCATAGGGCTGTCCCTTGACAAAGAAACCGAAAGGAATGATGTCGTCGGGGTTTTCGACGTAGTTTTTCTTGAGAGTAACCGGATCGATAAAACGCGTCATCCCACGCACGTGCAACCCGTGTTCGAAGTCGAAGCGCAACGGCTGCGGCGGGCAGTAGGAATATTCCAGATTCTTCCAACCCGGCGCGTAGGGGGCGAAAAATTCGCAGCACAGCGCCAGGGTGTACATCACCGCCAGCAGGTAAAAGCTGGCCATCGCCAGGCGGTGGCGGGTAAAAGCCCGCCAGATGAGTTCCTTCTGCGATAGGCCGCCTAATACCTGCTGGCCGTCTTGCGCGCTCATCGCTCACCACCTCCGAAGCGGATGCGCGGATCTAGCCATAGCAGCAACAGATCGCTGGCTAAAGTCCCCAGTACGCCCAGTATACTCAGCACCATCAGCATCGACCCGGCCAGGAACATATCCTCGCTCATCAGCGCCGACAGCATCAGCGGCCCCACCGTCGGCAGGCTCATGACGATGCTGACAATCGCACCGCCCGACACCAGTTGCGGAAACAGGCCGCCGATGCCGGATACGAAGGGATTGAGCGCCANGCGCACCGGGTATTTGAAGAGCAGTTTCATCGGTCGCATACCCTTGGCACGGGCAGTGACCACATACGGCTTCTTCAGCTCATCCAGCAAATTGGCGCGCATGATGCGAATCATGCTGGCGGTGCCACCTACACCAAGCACCACAACCGGCACCCAGATATGCCCCAACAGGTCGGCGACCTTACCCCAGGTCCACTCCGGCTGGGCGCCGTACTGGCTCGAGAACAGCCCGGTGACGCGCACTCCGAACAATTCGCCGCTGGCGTAAATCAGCAATAGCGCCAGCAAAAAGCCCGGCACNCACATGCCAATAAAGCCGATAAAGGTCAGGATATAATCGCCGATCGAATATTGCCGCACCGCCGAATAGATGCCGATGGGGATCGCCAGCGCCCAGGTAAAGANGATCGTGCCCANCGAGATAAGGAAGGTCAGCAGGACGCGGTCNCCGACGATATCGTTGACCGCGCGGCGNTCNTCCATCGAGCGACCCATATGGCCCTGCAACAGCCCTTCGTCCTTCTCGTCGAAGCTGANAAACCACGGCANCCCCAGCCAGCGCGCGTATTGCGTGGCCACCGGGTCNCGCATCGAGAATAGCTTCTCCAGCTCGGNGATCTCCTCCANCGCCTGTTCGTTGCCCTCCAGCTGCAATTGCATGATGCGCACGCTGAGGAAATCGCCGGGCGGCAACTGTATAATGAAAAACGTCACCAGCGAAATAATGATCAGCGTCGGCACCATGATCAGCAGCCGCCGGCCGATATAGGGATGCCGCAGCGCGACCATAGCTAATAGCATTAGTGCTATGCCAGCCAGCATATAGCGGATCACCGCGCCTAGCNTCAAACCCGATTCGGTCTCGTTTACCGCGCCGGCGGGCGCGTCGGGCGGGAGCGTCGGCTCAAGTATCGCCGCCTTTATTTGCGCGATNGCACCGGGCGAGTCGCGGGGCCGCTCNTGGAAATAGGTCTCAATGCCGGCNTTAGCCGGAGATAGCATCAGATAGGTNTGGATAGCCTTGCGCGGNACNTTGCGAAAGTCGTCCTTGACCACGATCAGCGTCGGCTGCGGCGAGGCGATATTAAAATGCCACACATTGTCGGCCGCAATCTTGAGAATCTCCCTGAAGATCGCGTGCTGGTCCTCGGGCGTCGCCGCGGCGCGGTAGCGGTCGTAGAGCTCTTGCGCCCGGCGCAGTGGGTGGCCCAGGGGCGGCTCGACGCANCCGCCGGCCTGCTCCGGCGGAATCGGGCCGTAGAGTCCGCCGCGCGCGTACCAGCGGGCGAANCCCCGGGCGAAGCCACAGTTTTCTATCGGCACATAGGCCTCGGGCGACATGGCGGGAAAATTGCCATTGCCCGACCAGGCGTTGAAATCGTGNTCCAGNGCCTGGGCNTTGGTNGNCCACAGCGCCCGGCTNTCGTTGCGGATTAGCACCCGNACNCCNACCGCNGCCCAATCGTCNACGATAAACTGCGACGGACCGATGCCGGTGTCGTCGCTGGACAGACTCANNTAGAACACCATCNNCGTGCCNTCGGCGAAGGTGCGGAAACCCTCGCTATCTCTTTGCGTCAACCCGATCTCATCGAGCAAATGGTCCGCGCGCCCGGGATCGTAGTCGACATAGCTCTTGTACAGCGAAGGCTCGTAATACGNCGTGCCCGGNTCCGGGGCTATGGCCGAGGGCACGCTCTGACCATTGTAGTCGGCGTCGATGATCGCCTGGCGATTGATCGCCAGCGACAACGCGCGACGGAAGCGCTTGTCGCCCAGCAGCGCGGCCTTGTGCGCGGTTTCGGGACGGGTGCGATCGACGCGGCGGTTGATATTGGGGTAGACCACGAACAAATTCTCGCCGGCGAACCAGTGATAGACGTCGAAGCCGCCGGCCTCGCGCTGTTCCATCGCCAGGGTGTAGGACTTGGCCAGGTCCCACTGCCACTGCATTGACGCCTCGCCATTGGTCAGCGCCAGGTGAATCATATCGGCCGAGCGCTGCTTGAACAGCAGGCGGTCGATATAGGGCAGCTGATTGCCCTGTGTATCCACNACCCAATAATAAGGGTTGCGCACCGCGGTCTGCGGCGGCGTCGCCTTGTAGGTGCGATAGAGCCAGGGCCATATACGCGGGTGTTCGGGGTTGAGGAAATTCTTGACGTCGGTGTAGACCGCCAGCTTGCCCGGCAGCTTCCGCGCCTCCATCCACCGCGCGATCTTGTCGGGGTCGCCGACCGTAGGGTGGTATTGCGCCAAATAATGGGCCGGACAATTGGCCACCTCTAACCCNCGCGCCAGCTTGGCCAAAAACAGACTATTCGGCTCGGGGAACGCGAACTTGACCCGGTAGTCGCCGAGCTTCTCGACCCAACCCGAGCGACCGCGAATGCGCATCAATTCCGGTGGCTGCGACCACACCGCCGGATCGTTGGCCTCGCGCTCCCACCAGTAGAGAATGTCATCGGCGGTAAAGGGATGCCCATCGGACCACTTCATGCCGCGCCGCAATTCGAAGACGAACTCCCGGTTGTCCGCCGAAACGGTATAGCTCTTGGCCACGTGCGGCATCAGCGGCTCGCCATAGGGCGAAAAGCGCACCAGAGTGGCGCCGGCACCGCGATAGCCGATCCAGCGCACTTCAGACGGCGTGCGCGCGATCCGCATCCAGGTGCCGCCGTAGCGNCCGATCCCCTCGACCCCCGCCATCACCGCCGGCTCTGCGCCCACCCGCTCGGTGACCGGTGGCAGNTGGCCTGCTGCGACCAGGTCGGCGAGGACCGGCGCCTCGCCTTTGGGAAACCACGCGGCGCTCTCCCCCTCCGCGTAGTTCACCTGGCGGTGCAATACCGGGGGGTCGTCGTAGTCGAGATTGACATCGCGAATTTTTTCGATGGCGGCGANCTCAGCGGGCGCTCGCGCCGGCGGCGGTTGCGAGACATCCGGCCCCACCAGCCGCGACGAGAGCGCGAGTAGGACGAAGAAGCCGGCGGCGGCGGCCATATACCCCGCAAGGTGCTTTAGCGCAGGCCTATTTTCCAACGGCGATATCACTTTGTCGGCCCTTCACCCTGCATTTTCTTAAACGTCTCCAGCGCCGCCACCGAGCGCAGCGAATCCCCCAAATCACGGTAGGCCATCGCCAACCCGTAATGCGACCTGGCGTAGTTGGGATCNGCCTCCAGTGCAGCACGGAAGTGTTCGAGCGCCGCCGCGGGCGCGCCAGCGCGCAATTCTACCCCCCCGAGAGCATGGTGGGCGTCGGCATAGNCCACCTGNCGTTCGAGNGCCGCCGCAAAGGCTTTNCGCGCCNCGNCNANATCGCCCCTGACCATNTGGGCGTTGCCGAGATTGTACCANGCCAGCNCGTANCCGTCGTCCTNCGCCAGCGCCTTGCGNTAGGCNACGATGGCTTCNTCNATNCGCTNGAGCCGGGCGTAGGCANTGCCNANNCCCTGCCANGNCGGGGCNTGNNCGGGATTGACCCGCAGCGCGCGCTGAAACTCCTCGACCGCGGCCTCTGCAATGCCCAGCCGGGCGTAGATCCGGCCCATCTCGAAGCGCGCCAGCGCGTCCTGGGGATTGCCCGCGAGAATGGTTTTCCAGCGCCGGATATCGTCGCCATAGGCGTCGATGCGCTCGAAAGCATTCATCGCCACCTCGCTCTCCCGCTCCTTGCCCTGCTTCTTGTAGGCCTGCGCCAGATTGTAGTGGATCTCCGGGTAGAGCAGATCCACGTGCATCGCGCGGCGCAGGATCTCGGTCGCCTCTTCGTACTTGCCCAGCCGGGTATAGGCCACGCCCAGGCCATTATAGGCCGCGACAACTGTGGTGTCCGCCGCGATCACGGCCGCAAAATTGTATGCCGCCTCTTCATCGCGGCCCAACCGCAACTGCGCCTGCCC
>PBOD01000215.1 GCA_002724215.1 Gemmatimonadota bacterium
GACGGGTTCGACGAGTCCGTTTTCCAGATTCAGAATGGTCTGGGCGAGAGCGTCTCGATCCATGTCCATGGCCTGATGGTAGCTAAGCGGGGCACGGCATAGTGCGGCAGCTAGGCGGACGGGTGGGGCATATCGTCCAAATACACGTCATCCACCTTATTATAATAAGACTTAAACTACCTAAAATACAGTTTAAAGTCAATGTGAATAGCAGTGGCACTGACTCTACAGACCGACAAACTCACACCGCGCACCGCCGATGATCTGATCGTCGAATTTCTCGGCTACGCCCACGGGGCCGCCCCTGGGGAAGACCTGGAAATCGATTTGCGCGCTCTGCATTTTATCGATCCCTATGGCCTTTTGGCGCTGTGCCTGCTGGCTCGCTACGGGCGCACGCTGGCCCAGCGGGTGGCCTTCCACTTGCCTGTGTCCTATGCCCTGCGCACCTATCTGGGCCGAGTGCGCTTTGCCGAAGCCGTAGATGGCATCGATTTGATCGGACCGGCGCTATTGGTCGATCAGGAGCGCGAAAAGACCGCCAGCGAGGCGCTATTGGAGATCACCCGCATCGAAGAACGGGTCGATGTCGAAGCCGTGTTGGGCAAGATTGGTCAGCGGGTCGAGGCGATTCTGGCGGAGGAATTGCGCTATACCGAGGTCGAAATCAGCCAGTTCAAAAACGTGGTGGCCGAACTGTGCCACAATATTCTCGACCACAGCGAGAATTGGGGCTATTTGACGGCGCAGCGGTATACCGATCCGCGGGCGGGTAGGAAATACGTGGTCATCGGGGTGGGCGACCTGGGCATCGGCATCAAGAAGAGCCTCTCCGTTCGCTACGAATCGGCCGCATGGTCGCACGGCCAGGCCATTACCAACTCGCTCAGAAAGCACTTTTCGCGCGATACCACCCGCGGCCTGGGGCTCTATATCGTCAACCAGATCTGCAATCGCTACAATGGCTCGCTGCACATCCGCTCGGGGGACACGCGCGTCTACATTCGCGGCCAACGCCATTGGGAGCACGTGTCGACCCACTTTCCCGGTACGCAAATCGCCATCGCGCTATATCAGCGCGACGGAGCCTGAGCCGGTGTTTGGCGAGCGGCACCAGCCGCCTAAGCCGCCCCGCTACGAGCCTTTTTTGCTGCTGGGGTTAGCCGTAGTGATCGCCCTGGTCGTACTGGTGGGCTATGTTGGGCTCAGCATCCTGCTCGAGGGCGGCGAGTAGCCTTTATGCCCCATTATGTAGGTGTATTCCTCGGCTGATATCGATTATTTTGTGTTTGGTTGGCGGTAAAACTGCTTGACAGCTTGGGAGGAAACCCCTTAATTTTCATTAATTGAATTCAGTTAAGCTGCTTTCTGTTCAGGTATTTAATAAAGAGATGCGACAATGGATTCAGTCGTAGAAGAACGCGAAGCACGACAGGCCATCGGCACGGCGCCGCCCTATTGCTTCGCCGCGGAACAGGGCATCCTCAGCGGTCGGCCCAAGGGCGCGGAATTGCTCGCAGACCTGATGGCGCACCTCTTGCGCGGGCCCGACAACTCGGCCACGCCGCTCGATTTCAGCCAGGTCTCGTTTATGGACGTGTCCTGTGCCGACGAAATGCTCAACAAGCTCTTGCTGCGCTTGCGCAGCGGCGAGTTGGGCAGCCGTTTTGTCTATATTGCCCAAGCCAATACCTCGGTGCGCGAGACCATAGAGGCCGTATTGCAATTGCGCGAACTGGCCGTGCTATACCGCGCCGAGGAGCAGGTGGAGTTGCTCGGCGCGCTCAAGCGGCCGATGCGCGAGGCGCTCGACGTGCTATTGGCGCGCAAGTGCGCTACCTCAGCCGAGCTGTCCGAGGCACTCGATAAAAACGTCAATATCGTCTGCAACCGCCTCAATGCACTGCAGCGCCTGGGGCTGGTCTGTCGGTTGCGCGATGGTTCGGTCGCCGGCGGCGGTCGCCAATACTACTATGTCTCGATACTCTAAAACCCCGTTTGTGGCCGCGGTGCTGGTGCTGGCCTTGGCGCTTGGCGCCGTGGCGGCCAAGAAGCGCTTAGATAACCTCTGGGTGATCGAGCCCAGCGTCGAGAATTTTCGCGCCGCGCCCAATGGCTCCAAACTGGGCACGCTGCTCAAGGGCACCGAGATTGAGCAGATTGGCCAGGACGGCGAGTGGGTGCGCTTTCGGGTTGAAGGGTGGGTATGGGGCCCTTCGCTGGAGGGCTTTGAGGTCGAGGAAGAAGAGGTCGAGCAAGCCAGCGCCGCCGAGCCGGTTTCGCCCTTGCACGACGTCCTGCCCCGGCTCAAAGAGATGGTCAACGACAAATACGGCCGTTTTTACGGCGTTGATTTCGACGAGGATCTGGACCGCCTGCGGTTGCGTTTTCGGGTCCGCGATCTCGAGCGCGCGGCGCTGGAGCGCCGGATCTTCGCCGTGCAGCGCCAGGCGGTCGAGATGCTCGCGGGTGCCGTCGATTTCGTCGAGATTCGCGTCGAGACCAATCGTCCCGATGGCAGTGGTGAGGTCGGGGCATATATCGCCGCCACTGCTGCGGCCGATCTCGTCGATGATTTCGCATCCTGGCGGGTCCGGACGCGCTTTTCAACCGACGGGGGCGAGACGTGGGAAGAGGCGGAATAAACCATGCCCGGTTTGCGCTCCCGCAGCGCCGCGCTGGCGCGGGGCAAATCCAAAATCGTGCGAAAGGCATCCGCTAACGCCATGTTGGACCTTTACGCCGTAAAGACTCAGATCGACAATATGGTTGCCGACGAGCGCCTGGTGCAGGAGGATTTTCGCGCCAAGCTCGAATTGGCGCTGGCCGAGTACCGGCGCTGGACGCCGGAGTGGGCGGTACTGGCTGAGAAGATCGACAAGAGTCGCACCTCCTGGCTGCTGCCGGGTTTGGCCGCCGGCTTCGGAGGAGGGGTAGATCGGCCCGAGCGGCCGCGCGAGATCAGCATCGCCGCCACCGATGGCTCGCAGATCTTCCCCGACCGCCACGAAGTGTCGTCCTGCTTCCTGATCAATATCGGCTACATCCTGCTGCACTACGGTACCGGTGAGAAGCCGCTGATGTCGAGCAAGCCGACCCTCTACTACCGCGAGGAGGAGGTCTTCGAGGAATGGGGCGGTCGGCGCATGTTTATGAACCGCGAATTGGTCGGCTTCAAGCGCGGTCTGATGGAATTCACCGAACTGGCCGATTTGGCGCTGGCGTCTCGGGCCGAGGGGCACCGGACGCTGGCGCTGAGCGACGGTACCCTGATCCTATGGAATCTCGAGGGGAAGCCGCAGGACTTCAAAGAGGCCTATCTCAAGGCCACGCTCGATGCAATGGACGCATTGCGCGACCAGCGCCTGCCGGTGGCTGGCTATATCAGCCAGCCGGGCAGCCAGGAGCTGATCAATTCGCTCAAGCTGGGTCTGTGCCCGCTAGCGGCGGCCGACTGCGACCGCTGCCCCTACCAGCCCGAAAACCAGCATGGTTTCTCCGCCGACGAGATCGGCGCGCTGCAGGGCGATTTGTGGCGCGGGCACGGATTGCCCTGCAGCCCGCTCGAAGGNCTCAACGACGCGGTGCTGCTACAGCGGGTTCTGAGCCCCGGCCANCGCACTCCGCTCTACCGCAGTNGCTCCAAGATCCTCGATGAATACGGCCCACATCACATTTACTATTTCTACGCTCACGTCGGTGCNGAAATTGGCCGGGTCGAAGTGCCCGAGTGGGTCGCCAGCGATCCCGATTTGCTCGACCTGGTCCACGCCAGCATTTGCGACCAGGCCGAAAAGGGGCAGGGCTATCCGGTGGCCCTGTCCGAAGCGCATGAGCGGGCGGTGGTCCGCGGCGCCGACCGCGATACCTTTTACCGATTCTTGCGGGACACCTTCGTCAAAAACGACATCCGGACCAGCGTATCGACCAAGAGTTTCAAGAAACGCTACGCCGGTATCTAGGAGAGATGGTCAGAGTGGAAACTGTCAAAGAGAGAAAGCCCGGTCCCTTGAGTCGCTTTATGTCCGAGGCCGATGACGTTGGTCCCGAGCGCGATTACGTGGGCGAAATTGTCGAGAGTAGCACCACCGAGTTGATCGCCGAGGCGCGCGAGTTGCACGGCGCGCCGTCGTTCGGGCAGTTTATTCGCGTCGAGGGGGATATGCCGGTGGTGGGGATTGTCTTCAATGTCTTTACGCACTCGCTAGAGCCCAATCGCCGCCCCACTGCCTACGGTAAGACCGAGCAGGAGCTGCGCATGGAGCAGCCGCAGATTTTCGAGCTGTTGCGCACTGAGTTTCAGGCGCTGGTCATCGGCTATATCGACGGCGACGAGCCGGTGCAGATTTTGCCGCCGCAACCGGCCCGGATCCACAGCTTCGTCCACTTTTGTACCGACGCGGAGGTCAAGGCTTTCACCCGCACCGACGATTATTTGCGCAGCATTCTCAATACCGCCAAGATCCCCACCGATGAGCTGCTGATCGCGGTGCTACGCCACACGCTGCGCGCCCACGCCCACTCGCGCGCCTATTTGGTGCGGATGGGCAAGGAACTATCGCGGCTGATGGCCGACGACTACGACCGGCTGAGTTCGGTCATTAGAAGGGCGGCCAACTGATATGGCCAAAAGCAAGGGCAATGGCGCGTCGGCGGCGCCGACGCGGGGTCAGCAGATCGGGGTGATTACCAGGGGCTCGCTGGTCGAGGGGCTGGAGATGAAGCTCGACGCCGAACAGAATGTCGAGGACATGAAGGCCGGCAAGTTTGTGGTGATTGAGGGCGACAAGAACGATTTCTTCTCAATGGTCACCGATATGCGGCTGGACGCCAACAACCAGGAAGTCCTCCTGCACCCGCCGGGCGTCGAGGATGAGTTGTTGCGCAAAGTCCTGGCCGGGACCAGCACCTACAATATCGTCTCGCTCCGGCCGATGCTGATGATGCCCAAGGCCGCCGCCGACGAGGAGGGGCCGCGGCCGGTCAAGGCCATTCCCAGCCACTTCTCCGAAGTACAGGAGGCCATGGAGCACGACGTGGCCAAGATCTTCGGCAAGGAGGGCGATCCTGAGGGGCGCTTTTTCAGTATCGGCAATCCCCTCGATATGGACACCGAGGTCTGCCTCGACATGATCCGCTTCGCCGAGCGCTCCAACGGCATCTTCGGCAAAACGGGTACTGGAAAATCCTTTCTCACCCGCTTGGCCCTGTGCGGCTTGATTCACTTCGACAAAGCCGTCAATCTCATTTTCGACATGCACAACGAGTACGGCTTCAAGGCGATGAAGGAGAACGGCTCGTCATCGACCTTCGTCAAGGGGCTCAAGCAGCTCTTTGGCGAGCGCGTTGCCATCTTTTCGCTCGACCCGCAGTCGACCCGCGCCCGCGGCGTGCAGCCCGACCACGAGGTCTATATCTCCTACGATCAGATCACCGTCGAGGATATCGCTCCGCTGCAGGACGAGCTCAAGCTCAATCCCACCGCCGTCGAGTCCGCCTATCTGGTCTACGCTATCTACAAAGATCGCTGGCTGCGCACGCTGCTGGCTTTGGAGGGGCCGGACGTGGAGGAATTCGCACGCGAAATAGGCGCCCACGCCGGCTCGCTAGTCGCTTTGCACCGCAAGCTCAAAAGGCTCGAGAACTTCCCTTTTATGGTCTCCAAACTCACCGACGGCGATGTGGTCGACCGGATCATGGAATACCTCGACAAGGGCATCAACGTCGTGCTGGAATTCGGGCAGCAAACCAGCATGCTCTGCTACTTGCTGGTGGCCAATATCATCGCCCGGCGCATCCATGAGATGTACGTTAAAAAGAGCGAGCGCTTCTACGCCACGCAGCGCACCGAAGACCAGCCGCGCCAATTGATGATCACCATAGAAGAGGCGCATAAATTTCTCAACCCGACCGCCGCCAGGCAGACCATCTTCGGCACCATCGCTCGCGAGATGCGCAAGTATTACGTCTCCTTGCTGGTGGTCGATCAGCGGCCGTCGAGCATCGATGACGAGGTCTTGTCGCAGATTGGCACC
This sequence comes from Gemmatimonadota bacterium, assembly GCA_002724215.1. Lineage (GTDB taxonomy): Bacteria > Latescibacterota > UBA2968 > UBA8231 > UBA8231. The sequence continues at coordinate 6,036 of PBOD01000215.1, forward strand.
CGCATCACCGCGCTGCTCAACGACGAGAAGGACATCCAGGCTGTGCTCACCGGCGTCAGCGGTACCGATGGTCTGCGCAGCGTGTTGGCTAGCCTCGACTCCAAGCAGCAGGCGTTGATTCTCGGGCACGCCGTGCCGATGCCCGTGGTGGTCAAGACTCGCGACTACGACGCGCAGTTTTATAGCGATATGGGCTGTCTTGAGGATATGCCCGAAGAGGAACGCAAGGCCAGGGTCGCCAAAGGCACGGTTGCTCTCTACGGCGACAACTAAGGCCGCCCGCTTGAATTATCCGCCCCGCCTGCTTTCCTTTGGGGCATGCTGTCATTGCCCGCCGATTTTCTTTCCGCTACCCGCCGTTATTGGGCCCTGATACAGGGGGCGATCTTCGCTTTCGCGTTGCTGTTGCGCTGGCCATGGCCGGGGCCGCAGTGGTTGCACGTGGACGAGCGGGCATTCGTGCTGCATCCGCTCGGCTTCTGGGGCGGTGACTTCAACCCCCACTTTTTCAACTATCCGACGCTGCACTTTTATCTGACATCGGGTCTGTACTATCTCTATTACCTGCTCGGATCCGAATCGCGCACTGATTTCCTCGCCTACCACTATTTCGTTGATGGCAGCGCTCTGATCGCCATAACCCGCGGCTGCAACTCCATTCTCTCGGCGGCGACGGTCACACTGGTGGCGCTTGTTGCGCGGAGGGTCTACGGCGCTGGCATGGGCGTGGTGGCCGGGGTACTGGCGGCGGTGTTGCCGCTGTCGGTGCGCTTCGCACATCTGGCGATTACCGATGTGCCGGCGGTGTTGTGGTTGGTCGCCGCCGTTTTGTTTGCGGTGCGCTTCTCCCAGGATGGTCGCCGTCGCGACGCGCTGCTGGCCGGAGTTCTAGTCGGTTTGGCGGGCGCGACGAAATATCCCGCGGCGATCGTTGCAGTAGCCGTCGCGGCTGCGTGTCTGGGGCGGGGCCGGTGGCGCGATTTGCTCGCGGCTGGCGGCTGCGCGCTGGCGGTTTTTGCCGCGGCATCTCCTTTCGCCCTGCTCGATTTCGACCGCGCCTGGACCGATCTGACGGCAATGGGCGAGCAGCACCTGTTCCTCGAGAGCGCGGCGGCGCCGACGATGTCGTCGTGGGTGTACTATCTGGGGTATGGATTGCGCTATGGCTTGGGATTGTTGGGACTTCTGGCCACGGGGGTAGCGCTATTGTGGCGGCCCAGTCGGTGGCGGCCGGAGGAGCGGGTGGTCGGGCTGGCGCTGGTGGGTTGTGGCGGTTTGCTGTTGATCGCCGAGTCGACCTTTATGCGCTATGCCATGCCGCTGGCGCCGCTGGCCACACTGTTGTGGCTGCGTCCCCTCTCCGGTCTGCGGCCAGTTTTCGCCCTGGCGGCAGTGGCGGCTTTGGCGGCTGAGCCGCTCTACGCCTCGCTGCAGACGCGGGCGCTGTTGGCGGGGGAGGATACGCGGGCACAGGCGGAGCGCTGGTTGGCGCAGCGAGCGCCCGACGGCGCCTGGATCATCGACGTTCCCCCTCGCACGGGCAATATCTCGCTGCTGCGGCCAAACGAGGTCTACGCCCGCGAAAAGCGCTTTCGCGCCAGCTATGGCGAGGAGGAGTTACTGGCGGTTTATGCCGCCCTGGCGGCGAGAGCGGATTTGCCGCCGCTCTTTCCCAGCCCTGGTCCCGGTGCCTTCGCTGATCAAATAGCAGGTGGAAAACCGCAGGGGGATGCGATCGTCTTGCAGTACACCCATCCGGCTATCCGCGCCACACCCGATGCCGCTGTGGATTCGCTATTGCGGCGCTGTGTCTGGGAAACGGCGTTCGCTCCAGGGGGTGCGGGGATATATGAGGCGATCGACTGGTATTTCGCGCCCATCGGCAATTTTTCTGCCGTCGAGCGCACGGGACCGCATATCCGCGCCGGGCGGATTCGGCTGGCGCAGGTGGGGGCGAGTATGCCGGGCAGTCGCTTTTTCGCCGTATTGCACGATATCGCGCGCGGCGAAAGCCAGGTGGCGGCGGGTGACTGGCAGGGGGTCGTAGATCGCTATCAGGCGCTGTGGCAGGGCCCACTCGCGCTCGACCATTTCCTCACCGCCGACTATCTCTGTGCGTACTTTTTCACCTTCGGCGTAGCGGCTGAAAAGTTGGGGCAATGGCCGCGGGCGACCCACCTGTGGGAGCAGGCGCTAACCTTCAAAGACGACCGTCCGGGCTTGTATCAGAACCTGGGTGTGGCCTACGCGCGGCAGGGCCGTCTGAGTGCGGCGCGCGAATACCTGCAGCGGGCCCTGGTGCTGGACCCGGACTACGCGGAAGCCCACTTCAATATGGGCAACCTGCACTATGGTGCCGGCGAATTGGACGCGGCAGAGGTGGCCTTTATGCGCGCGCGCGACGCGGATCCGGCATTGGCCGGCGCCTGGCAGGGGTTGGGCAATGTGTATTTTAGCCGCAGCGCCTGGGAGCAAGCACTGGCGGCCTATCGCAGGGCACTGGCGCTCGATGCGAACCTGGCGGGGGTTGCCTTTAATATGGCCAAAGTGCATGTGCAGACCGCCGCGCCCGACTCGGTGCTCGCGGCGCTGGCGTTGGCTCTGAGCACGGCGCCCGACGATGTCGAAGCCCTCTATTTGCTGGGCGATATCCATCGGCAGGATGGGCGCAGCGCCGAGGCCCGCGGGCTGTATGAACGGGCCATCTCGTTGGACCCAGATACCGAGCGCGCTGGCGCGGTGCGCCGATTATTGGAGGGGCATCTTTGAGACTGGCCGAAAAGGCGTGGTGGCCTAGTATGGGCCTGCTGTTGCTTGGTGCCCTGTGGTTGCGCTGGCCGGTACCGTCCCCCGAGTGGACGCATATCGACGAACGGGTCTTCCTGCTTAATCCGCTCAAGCTATGGAGCGGCGATCTCAATCCCCACTTCTTCATATATCCGACGTTACACATATATCTGTGCTCGGCGCTGTACTATCTGTATTTCTTGTTTTGGCATAACGAGCCGATGAGTGCGTTTATCGCCTATCGGTTCTTCGTCGACGGGGGTGACCTGTTGGCGATCGCGCGGGCGTTCAATGCAGTATTGTCGGCCGCTACGGCCGTTGTGGTCGCGGCCACGGGTCGGCGAATATACGGAGTGCTGGCGGGGTTGTTGGCCGGGGTATTCTTCGCCGTCATGCCTCTTTCCGTCCGTTTTGCGCATCTGGCGACTACAGATAGCCCGGCGGCTTGGTGGATCGCGTTGGCGGTTTATGGTGCGATCCGAGTTTTACAGCGTGGTCGATGTATAGACTACGCGTTGGCTGGAGTCGGCGCTGGGCTGGCCGGGGCGACGAAATATCCTGCGGCGATGGTATGCCTGCCACTGGCCCTAGCATGCTGGCTTCGCACACCGACATTGCGAGATCGCGGTCTGTGGCTGAGCGGCGGATTGGCTCTAGCAACTTTTGCCTGTACGTCTCCCTATGTACTGCTCGATGTAGGCGCAGCTCTTGAAGATCTGGCTCTGATGGGGCGTGTTCATCTAATGTCGGAGGAGGCGAAGGCGGATATGGCCTCGGGCTGGTATTATCTACGCTATGCCCTCGGCTACGGAATAGGTCTGATCGGATTGTTGGCGGCAGTCATAGCGTGCGCGTGGCCACGTAAGAGCCGGGAGGAGTGGGTGTTAGTGGCGGCGACGGCCGCCTTTGCGGCGCTGCTGGTGGCCGCTGAATCGGTTTTTATGCGCTATGCCTTGCCTCTGGCACCTCTCTGTGCCCTGTGGTGCGCGCGCTGGGCGATTTGCGGTCGCCGCTGGCTGGTCGCGCTGGGCGCGGTCGTGCTATTGATCGAACCGCTCTACTCCTCGCTGCAGACGCGCGCGCTGCTGTCGGGTGAGGATACACGCGAACAGGCTGAGCTATGGCTGTCGCAGCACGCGCGCGATGGCGCCTGGATCGTTAATGTTCCGCCATTGATAGGCGGTAATATTGAAGTCCTCTACCCGGAGACGATATTCGCCCGCGAGCAGCGGTTCGCGCATAGTTTT
>PBOD01000216.1 GCA_002724215.1 Gemmatimonadota bacterium
CGGCTTTCGAGCGACTGCACCTACATAATTTGCGCCTAGCGGTTTTTATCAGCGCAGCCGTTACCCTGCCGTGACAGAATGCTTTGACTCTCATTCACTTAATCAATATATTATGCAAAATAGAAAACCGGAACCGAGTGGCAGCTCGATTCCGGCCTCGATCCGAGGATCGTATGAATCACCCCAAACCGGTCGGGAAAGGAGGATTCTGTTTCAGAGTGTACAGGACTTCCACGTTAATGCAATTGCACTGGAAAAACAACAGGTCGTGGAGTTTCGATCTCCGATTGATTTTCTCGCCGCCCCCACAGCGTGGCGGAGACAAGGGCGACTGCGCCTGCTCATTACCCACCTTACTTTGTAATGCGGGCCGCCCCTATCGCCACCCGAAACGCCCCGTACGGCATCTCCACTGACCGCACCCAGCGCCAGATGCAATCTTTCAGCGCCATGCTATAGGGCCGCACCGCCTCGGCCTTGCCCTTCTCCCAAGGTGTCTCTGGCCACAATGTATGGCCCAGTTTGGTGCATACTTGAATCCGCCGATCATCCAATGCGAGGTGCACGCGCCGCTCGTCGATCCACTGCGCCGTCCTNCGCGCCTGGAACATCGCCGCCGCCGTGCCATCGCCGCACTGGAACAGCCAGGCCTCNACATCNGAGCCGGCGAGCGGAATCACCTCATAGCGGACGACCCCGTGTAANAAACGCGAATCGTAGACCGTCATCTCNAAGCGCATGCGCGGCGCCTGCTGCAAACCCAGATATTCGGCGAAAGCACCACCATAACCCGGCACGCANCCCTCGAAGGACTCGCCCCACAATTCAGACGTGGCGGTTTGCCGATCGAATTGCAGGTTGTGGGCGGACAGATGCGCGTTGAAATCCGCNGCCAGGCGGCGATAGTATTCGTCCAGNNCCCCATCGGCCGGAAACTCGGTGCGCGGATAAAACACCGCNGCCGCGCCCAGGTGCGCCACCGCCTGATCGCTCAAATCCTTTGGCCCGCCCAACTGCACCAGCAGAGTGCGCTGCGGTCTCTCGGCCAGNGCCTCGAGCCATCTCGTCTTTACTTTGCGCTCCAGCTCGACGTAAAACTGCAGATTGTCGCGCGCGACCTCAGCGGGCGTCAGCGGCTCGTAGCAGCAGGGGTGGATCAGAAAGATGATGTGCTCGACCTGCATCTATCCCCCGCGCTCCGCCTGCACCCGCTGCCACTCTGCTTTCATCTCCTCGGTCGGCGGGTAGTACTTGCCCGGCCTCACCCCCTCGGCACGAATCTTCTCCTTGATGTAATTCTCCACCCCCTCGTGCTCNATCGCCCAATCCAGNACCGCCTGCGCCATCCACGAGGGCACCACCAGTACCCCATCGCCGTCACCAACCAGCACGTCTCCAGGGCGCACCAACGCACCGCCGCACTGGATCTGCACATTTTCTTCGGCCGCCCGCGTTTCGGGATTGCCGTGAAAACTGCGCGCCCTGGCATAAACGGTCAGCCCGTAGTCCTCGTCGAGCACTANATCCAGATCGCGAATCGCCCCGTCGATCACCACGCCGTCGGCCCTGTTCATCGCCAGTTGCAGCAGCTTGACATCGCCGCCGACCACGTCGCGGGTATTGCCCATTAGATCCACCACCAGCGCGTCGCCCGGGCCGCAGCGCCCCATCGCCAGATATTCCGGCGACTCCTCGCCCTTGCTGACCTCGGCCAGCAAGTCGGGCCGGATCGGCAAAAAGCGCAAGGTGCGGGCACGGGCGGCAAAACGCTCACCCGGCGTCAAGCGCAGCACGCCCTCGCAGACCATNGCCGGCGAGCCGTAGTAGCGCACGGCATTGTAGACCGTGGCAGTGGGAATGGTCTTGAGGCCGCTCAGAACGGCCGGCGGCACCTCAACAGGTTGCATATCGAATGTGTGCTCTGCCATCTTGCTCCTTTGGTTTCAGGGGTTGCGNCCAGCAATGCCGGAGGCGTATTCTTGCGCCAGCTGTCTTTGTTGCCAATCAGCCACAGCGCATGCCAGAGCGGAGAGCAGATCGGCTCGGGCGTCTGCCCAGCGCTCGGCGCGCACATAGAGCGTGGCGCATTCCAGTAGGCATCCGGAACAAGGTGCACGATTGCAGTAGACATCCGGCAGAACAGGTCTATGCCGATTGCAAAGGCCAGCGCGGCGGCCGCGATCGTCNACCGCCACTGAACAGCGCGCGAGATCGCTTGTCGCGATGCGGTGGACCGCTTTTCTTTGCCCTGTATGGATATCGTTACCCAGGGCATCGCCGGCGCCGCCTGNGCCCAGGCCTTTTGCAAGCCGCAGCACGCGCGCCCGGCCGCACTGGTCGGGCTGAGCGCCGGCCTGCTNCCCGATGCCGACGCGCTGATCCGCAGCGCCANCGATCCCCTGTTGCAACTCGAATACCACCGCCATTTCAGCCATGCCCTGGTCTTTATTCCCATCGGCGCGGCCCTCGNCGCNCTCTTGCTCTGGCCCTTTTTGCGCCAGCGGATCTCACCCGGCGCACTCTACCGCTATGCCTTGCTCGGCTACGGCACCGGNGGGCTGCTCGANACCTGCACCAGCTACGGCACCCACCTGCTCTGGCCCTTCTCCACTACACCGATGGCCTGGAGCATCATTGCCATCGTCGACCCGATCTTCACCCTCGCGCTACTGGTGCCCCTGCTCATCGGCCTGATCCGCAAGCTGCCCATGCGCCAGGGTCTGGTGCTGGCAATGGCCTATCTGATCTTCGGCGCGGTCCAGCACCACCGCGCCGCCACCGCCGCCTACGAGCTGGCCCTTTCGCGCGGCCACGTGCCCGAGCGTCTGCTGGTCAAACCGACCGTCGGCAATCTCATGCTGTGGCGCGCGCTCTACACCATGGGCGATCGCGTCCAGGTCGATGCCATCCGCCTCGGCGAGCCCCACCGGATCTATCCCGGTGCCAATCTGCCCCTCTTCGACCCCGCGAGCGACCTGCCGTCGCAGCAAATCCGCAACGACGCCCGGCGCTTTGTCACCTTCGCCCAGGGCCTGGCCGTGCGCTACCCGCCCGACGGGCACTTTATCGGCGACATCCGCTACGCCATGCTGCCCCATACCACCGCACCGCTGTGGGGTATAGAATACGACCCGACCGCACCGCAACGCCCCGCGCAATACGTCGTCAACCGTTCGCTCAACCGCACCTTGCAGCGACAGTTTGTGGCCATGCTCCTGGGCCGCGACCTGCCCTGACGCGCCCCGGGCGCAGGGATCTACGCCGGCTAGCCCATTTCTACTGTGCGGGCAACCCGCACAGGGTCGCTGCCCAGCCGGACCGCGCCTCAGCCCCCGACCCGCCGCGCGCCGGCATAGATTTCGGGCCGCGTTTCGGCCGCGGTGTAGCATCCCGAGCGCCGCGCCCGTGCGATCGCCGCGCGCGACACCTCGGTCACTGTCATGCCTTCGCCAGCCAGATACTCATCGACGAGTGCACCCTGTGGATCGACCACCAGCGTGAAACCGGGAAAATGTGCGTTGCCGCTGGCACCAGCCTGGTTGGCATAGAAGATATAAAGTGCGTTGTCCACCGCGCGGGCAGGCATCAACTGCATCGCCAGCTGCTTGTGATACTGCACCTGCCCGGGGCCCGACCCGCCGCCGCTGCCGCCCACGGGCAACAGGAAGAAGTCGGCGCCGTGCTGCGCGGCAGTGCGAAAAATCTCGGGAAATCGCAGGTCGTAGCAAATCCCGACGCCGAAGGTCCAACCCTGGGAGGTGACGACTGGAAATCGCTCCCCGGCGACAAACCACGCCTTCTCGTCGGCATTGGGCAAATGCAGCTTGGTGTAGGTCGCCAGATAGCCCGTCGGCCCGACGACCAGCGCGCTATTGGCAAAACGGTCGCCAGCCGACTCGATGGTCCCGACGACCACCGTCATTTCCAACTCGCGGCACAGGGCCTCGAGGCGAAAGCGAGTCTCGGCCTCGGCGGCACGGACGATCTCCCGCGCCGCTGCCAAGTCGAGATCTGACTTGTTGAGCGAACCAGTGATGCACTCCTCAGGGAAAAGCGCGAACTCCGCGCCACGCTCGCGCGCCCTGCGGCACCAATTTTCCACCGCGGCGAGATTAGCAGCCCAGGCGCCCATATCGCTGTGCATCGCCACGGCGGCGACGCGGGTTGTTTCGTCGGTCATATTGACGAATGTAAAAAATACCCGTGGATCTGTGTATAGGTAGATGCGCCGCGCACCCGCTATTGGGCCATTGGCATCACCCAGCCGTCGGTCGGCGACTTCAGCGACCGGGCTTGTGGCCACAAGCCCGCCTTGACAGCACCGCCGCCATTGCCAAAGCTTACGCCCAACCCGATACGCGGAGCATCTCTATGAAAGTAGCCGTCTTCGGCGCCGCCGGCTGGGTCGGCCGCGCGGTCCTCGAAAACCTCGCGAGTCACCACCAGATCCGCGCCTGCGACTATGGCCCCCAGGCCTGGGAAAAAGCCGGCCCCTGGTCCGGCGGCGAGATCGTCCACAGCGACATCTCCGACTACGACAGCGTCGACCGCGCCCTCAGCGGCATGGACGCCCTGATCCACACCGCCGTCTACTTCGGCAGTCACGACAAGAACGACCTCGGCCCGTTCCAAATAAATCTCAAGGGCCTGTGGAACGTGCTCGAAGCCGCCCGCCATCATGGCATCGACCGCATCGTCCACATCGGCTCCTGCCATGTCGAACACCCCCGCGGGATTTTCTTCTCCGCCGACGTCCGCCGTCCCGACGCCTCGCTCTACGCCGTCAGCAAGCGCCTGCAGGAGGAGATGTGCCGCCAGTTCCACGACGCCTACGGCACCTCTATCGCCGTGCTGCGCCCCTGCTCGATCATCGACAGCCGCCTGCGCCTCTCCAAATACGACGCGACGCTCGAAGCCGGCAGTTGGGGCACCGGACTGGTCTGCCGCCACGACCTGGCCGAGGCCTGCCGCCTGGCGATTGAAAAGGATGATCTCGGCTTCCAGGTCCTGCACATGGCCGGCGCGGCCGAGGCCGATCAGTACTGCAACACCAGGGAAGCCCGCGAAATATTGGGACTGGAATTTAGAGGAGATTTGGATCAGTTTCGCTAAGGCCTCGCCCCCTGGCACCGAAAGGAAAATGCTATGTCCATCCCGTGTCCGCGCGTCGCCGGCAGCCTCTCAGACTGCGGGGCTAAGCACCCGGAAAAATACCGCGACTGCACGCCGCTGCCGCTGCGCCAGCACTGGCTCGCCCCCGACGCGATGCCCGCCGAAGCCGGAGTGGCCTTCGTCGGCGCCGCCGCAGAAGGTTTGAGCTTCTACACCCGCTACATCGACAGCGACATCTTTTCCACCGCCACCGCCGACGACCAGAAAATGTGGACCCTGGGCGATGTCGCCGAATTCTTCGTCAAGCCCGGTGTCGACCGCACTGACTACTGGGAACTACACGTGACCCCCAACGACTTCATCATGGATATCCATATCCCCGACCGCGCCCGCTTCCAGGCCGGCGCGGTATCCTGGGACGACGTCATCGCCCCCAGCAGCGGCGCCACCAAGCGCGTGGACGTCTGCGATGGATTCTGGTGCGTCGAACTCTGTATCCCCTGGGCGGCGTTCGCTAGCCCGGGCATACCTGCTGCCGGCGCGACCTGGCAATTCGCGGTCTGCCGCTACAACTACAACGGCGGACTCGACAATCCCGAACACTCCTCGACCGCCCCACTGACCAACCCCAGTTTCCACCACTACGAGGACTTCGACACACTCGCATTCTAATGTGACGCGCTTGCCCGCCGCCGCACAGCGTTCTATCGTTGGAGCAGTGCAGTATCATCTCCGGCCCGCACCGAGATTGGATGCCCTCTATGAGGCACCTCTACTTTTTTTTGCCCGCGGTCGCTTGCGCCCTGCTGCGGCAGCCGCTGCCAGCCGGCGCGGATGAAATTCGCTTCGCCAACCCCCGCGACTGGCGGGCCTGGCAATTGCCCGGCACCGTCGAACTGACGCCGCAGGGCGCGTTGCGCCCCATCGCCGTGCGCCGCGATATCAATGCCGCCGGCAATGCCCTGGCCTTCGGCGGCGGCATTCGCCACGCCGGTACCAACTCCCGCGACGCACTGCTGGTCATGGACGGCGCCCCAGCCACCGGCTGGAGCCCGAATCCTGCCGATCCCGCCGTGGATTGGACCCTGGAAGTAGACCTTGGCCGCGGCGTTTCCGCCCGCCGCATCAAATTGATCTTCGATCCGCAAGGCCCCGCTCCCGAGCTCTTTGCACTGCTCCTATCGACCGGCGAGCACGCCGTCGACGAGGTCGATAACCCCATTCCGGACACGGTGATCTACCGCCGACGCGAGCGCTTCAAGGAGAATACCCGCCACGAGATCACCTACGAACTGGACCAACCTTTCCACACGCCGATCCAGTACGTGCGCCTCGACCTGCTGACCCTCGCCCCCGGCACCCGCCTGCTCGAAATCGAGGTCGAGGCACTGGGCGACAACCTGGCGCTGGGTATGCTCGAACGCGGCGGCCGCCTCGAAGTCGTGCTCGATGCTTTCGTCACCCAGGACCTCATCCCCCTCGGCAACGCCCGGGTTTTTATCGACGGCGACCTCTCGACCCGCTGGTTCGTACGGCGCACCATCCAGGCCGAGCGAGACGTATTCTCGCACATCGTTATGGACCTCGGCGCAACCTACTTCGTCGACAAGCTCAAAATCATCGGCGGCGTAGTCGCCCGTCCCGGCGGCGGCATTACCGCCGGCAGCGGCCGCACGATCGACTTCTTCGTCACCTTGCGTTCCTTCGGGTTCAACTTCTACGAAGTACTCACTTCCGACGGCTCGCTGGCCCCCGATGGCTCGCTGATCTGGCGCAAGCACTATTCCGACACCGCCAGCGACCGCACCCGGCGGATCACCGGCGCTGCCACCCACGAATTCGGGCTGGTGCCGACCCGCTTTATCCGCGTGTTGTGGAAGAGTTGGGAGGTCAATAACCGCCGCGCCTATCGCGGTTTCGCCGAGGAACTTCAGGTCTTCGGCGAGGGTTTCCCGCACGAACTCGAATTCAGTTCGCATATCATCGACCTGCAGCGCCCCAGAAGCTTCGACGCGGTCGCCTGGCGCGCCGACATCCCGCCCGATACCCGGCTCAAGATCCGCAGCCGCTCGGGCAACGAGGTCGAAAACCGCCTCACCTATTACGACAAAAACGGCAAGGAAGTCACCCCGAGGCGCTACGACAAGTTGATCCCCAGCTTCAAGGGCCCGATCGACACTCTCCAGATCATTGGCGGCGACTGGAGTCCGTGGAGCAAGATCTACGCCTTTGCCGGGCAGGAGTTCCAGTCGCCCTCGCCCCGACGCTACGCCCAGTTGCAGGTGCGGATGGTCACCGACAACCCGCATGCCGCGCCCGCACTCGACGAGCTCAAGCTCGAGTTCAGCGACCCCCTTTCCAGCAGCGCCGTCAGCGAAATCTTTCCCACCCGGGTCGTCCCGGGCGCCGAAAGTCAATTCAGCCTGTTCTTCCGCCCGCGCGACACCCGGACTGGCGGCTTCGACCGCCTGCACCTCGAAGCGCCGACCCGGGTGGACTTCGCCCAAGCCCTGGTCAACGACGATCCGGTGCCGGTGGAAACCGCGTCGACTGCGGCGGGCTTCGCGGTGACCTTTCCGCGGCCACTCGGCGACGCCGACCTCGTCGAACTGCGCTTCACTGCGCGAATCTTCCAGCAATCAACGCCCTTTGCCCTCTTTATACAGGATGCGCGCACGACCAGCCGCCAGCGGGTCGATTCCGGCGACGCCACCGACCGCGTCGCCAGCAGTACCAATATCGTCGGCCTCCCCGTCGCCGGCGACATGCTCCTCAACGTCGAATTCACCAACGCAGTGCTGACGCCCAATGGCGACGGCGTCAACGACGAGGTGGCCGTCCGCGCCGACGTGGTCAACGTCTTGGCGCCGCGACCCCTGCAGCTGCAGATCTACGATCTGGCCGGACATCTGCACGCCGAACAGTCGGTCACAGTCACCGCCGGCGCACAACGCCTCGCCTGGGACGGCCGCAACCGCTCGGGCGCGCTGGTACCGCCCGGTCTCTACTTGCTCGAACTCCACATCGCCGGCGACGCCCGCCAGCAGCGCATTCGCCGCGCCGTCCCCGTCATCTACTGATATGAAGGTCAAGTGGCCCATCGGCGCCATCGTCCACCACCGCAAATACAACTATCGCGGCGTCATCGTCTCTTTCGACCCCCATTGCCGTGCCGACGACCAATGGTACCACGGCAATCGCACCCAGCCTTCGCGCGATCAGCCCTGGTACCACATACTGGTTGATCGCTCGGAGTCGACGACCTACGTGGCGGAGGAAAACCTGGAAAAAGCCACCACTGTAGACCCGATCGAGCATCCATTGTTGGTCCATTTTTTTTCGGCGTACTACCAGGGACGCTACTATTGTCATGCGTTGAATTGATGGAACGCGTTTGCTGGGGGTGGCTACGGGGGTGAGCGCGGCGGGGCTTGAGGCAAGCCACATCACACGGGCCTGCGTTCCGCCCCCCAGTCGCCCCCTACCACCCCACTCACCCCCTCCGCCTTCAAAGGGACATCCCATTGTTGAATTGGGAGGGGGGAGAGGGTGAGTCATACTCCCCTCCCCCCTCTTTTAAAAGGAAGGAGCTTCTCCGCCCTTGGAGCGGAGGCTCGGGGGTCGGATGCCGGGCCAAATTCTGTCAAGGCCCATGTCTGAAGGTAGAGCGCCCCTCAATGCTCCCCGCGCAGGTGCCCGTCCAGGGCACTTTGTTCGGGCGACGCTCCGCAGCTAGCCCCAGGCCGGCCCTGTTTGGCCCGGCGTCCGACCCCCGAGCCGCAGCGTAAGACGCAGCCTTATATCTAACGGCCCCACCCAACCATCCCAACCATCCCAACCATCCCACCACCCCTAATCCAACAACTCCAACGCCTGCATCCCCGCCCGAATATACCCCAGCGCAAACGCCCGCCCCCGATGCCCATACCCCTCATCCCCCACCACCCGCGGCGTATGATCCGGCGTAATCACCCCGTCGTACCCAGCATCGCGATACGCCTTGAGCGCCGCGATCATATTGACATCGCCCTCGTCTATAAAGACCTCGTCGAACTTGGGGAAACCGCCACGCACATTGCGGAAGTGCACGTAGAAGATCTTGCCCTGCCCGGCGAAACGACTCACCGCCTCAATCGTCTTCTCCGGCCCCATCTCCGCCACCGTCCCCTGGCAGAACTCCAGCCCGTTGCACTCGCTCGGCACCAGGTCGATTAGGCGCTGCATGGCGTCGTGGTTGGTCAGCAGCCGCCCGGTGCCAAACAGGCTTTCCGCCGGAGGATCATCCTGGTGCGCGGCGAGCTTGACCCCAGCGTTTTCGGCCACCGGCACCACCCTTTCCAAAAAGTAGGCCATGCGCGCCCACATCTCCTCGACAGACACCGATTCATCGACGATTGGTGGCGCATCCTTGACCAAGTCGTAGTCGAAACTCTTGAGCCCAGCGTCACCGCGCCCGCCGCCGCTGCCATAGGCACGCCAGTGCCCCGAAACGCCGGCCAAGCTGAAGTAATAGCCGAGGATCGGGATGCCGACCTTGCCCATATTCTCGATCGAGGTGCAGATCTTGTCTAGCTGCGCGTCGCGCTCGGGGGTGGCGTGGGTGATTGGATGCATATGGTCGCCGGGCAAGTTCTCAATCGCGCACAGCTCCAGGCCGAACGAGTCGACGAATTTCTTCATGCGCAGCATTTCGAAATAGTCCAACACCCCCGCGTCGCCCAGCTGCGGACCGTGTACTACGATATGGGTGACGCCCATCTGCTGCGCGAATTGCAGATTCTCCTTGGTCAGCGTCTCGAGACCGAATTTCAAACCCAATTTCATGGTTGTCTCCCTTATTTCTTGTAGCGCCGCCAGCCATCGCGCCCCACCTGCCAACCCAGGGCATCGAGGTGCGTGGCGCGAATCCGTTCTATATGGCGAGTGTGAGCCGTGGCTTTTTCTTCGCTAAAAGCATAGTGCGCCAGCAGCTCGCGGTCTAGCTCGACGCCCAACCCCGGCCCAGTGGGCACCGCCAGGAAACCCTGGTCGTAGACCATCTTGCCGCCCTTAATAACGTCGCCCTCCCATTGGTTGTAATGCGCGTCTAGCGCGTGCGAAGAAAAGGGTGGAAAGGCGCGGTCGCGCCCCCAGACGATGTGGTACGGTATTTCATAGGGGAAAGCGAAGGCCGCGATGTGCAGGCGGATCGCCATAGCCGGTCCCAATTCGTAAGCACTGTGCATACCGATGCCCATACCCATAAAGCGCGCCGCGTCGTAGTGGCGCTTGAGCGCCAGCGGGCCGGCATAGGCGTCGGGCGCGGAGATATCAGCCGGCTGCCAGCGCCGCAGCGCACCGACGTCCAGCGACGCGTCTAGGGTCCCGTCGCCGTAGCGGCCGCGGTCGTCGGGCCTTTTGACCAGCGGTGGCAGCCAGGCGTGCGACGAGATGGGAATCGGGCTCATCAGCCGCAGCCGGTGGCCGGCGCGGAAGATGTGGTCGAAGCGGCCGCCCACCGGCTCCTCGATCCACTCGATATGGCAATCCTCCACCCCGCGCATAAAGCGCAGCGCCTGTGCTTCGCCCCACGAGGCGTGCGGATCGACGCGGATATCGACATCCGGCCCCACCGCCGCGCGCACGTTGTGCACCAGCTCGACGTAGCGGTGCGGCTCGAAGTCGCACATCGACAGCTTGATATTGTGGAAGCCGTGCTCGCGAATGATGCCCTGCAAATACTCGGGATAACTCTCGAACGTAACGGCGTTTTCGCCGTTGAGGTCGGGAAAGCTGTACCACGTATACGCCGAGATCGGCACCCGTTCAGAAAGCGACGTCGGCAATTCGAATAGCTCGTGCAAGTAGCGCCCGAGCGGCTTGCCCGCGATCTTGCCGGCCAGATCCCAATAGGCCAAGCCCATATCCGAGCGAATCGCCGGGTCGAAGGGATTCTTCCCCATCACTTTGGCCTTTAGCGCGTCAACCTCCGAATTCGCTCCCTCCGCAATCCCCACTAGCCCCTGGTCGGTTTCGAACTCCGCGAAGGTAAAGCCCTCCGCCGACCCGTCCCAGCGCTTGGTGCCGACCCAGGGCATCAACACCCGATAGACCCGCACGTCGCGGATCGCGTGCCCGGCGGCCAAGGCCTCCTCGCCGATCCGCCGCTCGACGGCCTTAATATTCGCTACTGTCTCGCGGTCAAATGCCACTAACTCTTCAACGGGATCCATTTCCTCTCTCCATGTGATGTCCCGGCAGAGGACGACTTCATGGGAATCGCTCGCGCGCAACTCAGCCAGTATGCGGCGGGTCTGTTCCAGGCCGGACGTGGAGTAGTCGACAAAGGCCTTGGAGCA
>PBOD01000217.1 GCA_002724215.1 Gemmatimonadota bacterium
CGAATATCTATCAGTAGCCTATGGACAGTAGCCTATGGAGAGCCACTCGGTCCAATGGCGATGAAGTGATCGATTTACAGCACAATTCGCAGGGGGTGGATAACAGCGGTTTGAGTATGCAGAAAGCGGGCGGGTTCGTGCAGCGGGAAGCGGTTATTCTCACAGGAGGCATCTAATGGCGCAGCGGGGTCAGCAGACCACGGGTAAAGTCAAGGTAACGTTCTCCCAAGCATTGGGCATGATCGGGCCGTATGTGCGCGATCGGGTACTGGAGCAGGTGAAAGCGGTCTGGCTCATTATCACCTACCTGCTCTTGTTTCAGACATTCGTACTGGGCATCGCGATTTATGATGCCTCGGTAATAGCGATCGGCATCGCGCTGGTCGTGGTCGGGCTCACCTTCTTTATGGAGGGCTTGGTCCTGGGCTTGATGCCCCTTGGGGAAATTGTGGGCGTAAAATTGCCGCAGAAGCAATCAGTGCCCGTCATGTTGCTGTTTGCGCTTGGGCTTGGGTTTCTGGCCACGCTGGCCGAACCCGCGATCGGGGTCCTGCAGGCGGCCGGGAGTTCGGTAAAGGCTTGGGAGGCGCCGCTCCTCTATTTACTGCTCAACAAGGCATCCGACGTGCTCGTAAAGAGCGTTGGCGCCGGCGTGGGCATCGCGGTGATGTTTGGCATGATGCGCTTCAAGTACGGTTGGTCACTGAAGCCTTTCATCTACGTTCTGGTCGGCTCGTTGACCGCGGTGACTGCGGCGGCGTGTTTTCTCAGCGAAAATTTTCTCCATCTTGCAGGCTTGGCCTGGGATTGCGGCGCAGTCACCACCGGTCCGGTGACGGTGCCGCTCGTACTGGCTCTGGGCATCGGCATTTCGCGCATGATCGGAGATTCCGACGGCGGGGCTTCGGGATTCGGCGTAGTGACACTAGCCTCTTTGTTTCCGATCATTACGGTGCTGCTGCTTGGAAGCTACTATGTGGGCCAGGTCCCAGACCCCGACTCCCAGCCAGCGCGATTTTTCGCACACGAGAAAACATCGTATCTCTTCGAAAGCGAGTCGGAGAAATTGGCTTATCTGGTTGCCAATACCGACCAGGAGACGCAAGCGGCTTATCTTGCCGTGTTGTCGTCACAGCGTCGCAGTGCGGCCGAAGCTGAGATAAAAGATTTACGTCAACGTGCCGCCGGGGACTCGGTCGATGCGGAGGGCATGGGGCAGATTCTTCTCCGTAACCTCAAGATGGGTGTCCAGGCGATCGGACTACTGGGCGTGCCGATGTTGCTCGTGTTATGGATCCTCCTACGCGAGCGTCTACCGCGGGCTGACGAGACCTTTTTGGGTCTAGGCTTCGCCGTAATTGGCATGGGAATCTTCAGTGTCGGCATCGAACTAGGGTTGACCAAACTCGGGGATCAGATCGGATCGAAGATTCCGGCCGCTTATAAAAGCGTGCAGCTACCCGACGAGAAGACCGCGATCNCTGATTTCGACCCTTCCGTAGTGCAGACCGCCATTACNCCGAGTGGAGAAAAGAGAGAGTTTCTCACCGTATCCAAGGACGAGGTTTANAAAACGATTCCCTACGCCGCCGNCGACTACGATCCAGCGCATGGTAGNTACCAGTATNTTCCNACACTGGGTCCGCTATACGGTGGAGAGGGTGGTCTGGNCGGTATTCTAGTNGTCCTTATTTTCGCGTTCATTTTGGGTTATGGTGCGACAATGGCCGAACCGGCGCTGAATGCACTTGGTGCGACCGTCGAAGAGTTGACTGTGGGCACGTTCAAGAAATCGCTGTTGATGCAGGCGGTGGCGATAGGCGTCGCCTTTGGCATTGCCTTCGGGGTGGCGAAAATAATGTTCGATATTCCGCTCATCATGATGTGTGGTCCCCCNTATGTCTTACTGCTGTTTGTCACAAGGCTATCCACGGAGGAATTTGTCAACATCGGCTGGGATAGCGCCGGTGTTACGACGGGCCCTATCACCGTACCGCTCGTTTTGGCGATGGGCCTGGGAATNGGCGGAGAGGTTGGCGTCGTCGAGGGCTTTGGTATTTTGTCCATGGCTTCGGTGTGTCCAATTCTGTCGGTGCTCTGTGTCGGATTAGTCGTTAACTCTCGGCGCAAGAAAACGCTGCAGGCTGGCCAGGCTCCGGCTGCCCAACTCGATATTCCCAAAACNTGAGGAGCGATTTCATGGCGATTTCCAGAATAACCGCGAGTATATTCCGCTCTCTCAGCGGGGACATAATTGAAGCCCTCGCCAACATCGGCGTCAATTCGATGCTGGTTGAAACTGCGCGTTCGCCTGTGGTTGAAGAGGGCGGATTTTTCGGAGGGACCAGAATAGTCGACGATCCGGTGGAAATCCTTTCGTTTTTGGTGCCAACTNAGACCGAGGATCAAGTGATCGCGTTGATTGTACAAGTAGGTAGACTCGATTTGCCCGGTCGAGGTTCGGTGTGCTCTTCAGCGGTGGAATTGCCCAATGCTGAAAATGCCAGCTATGTCAATCAGGTTTCCGTCGAAGGCCTGCCCATTATCAACACAGCAAGTGATGTGACCGGGATTTGCTGCATTGTTCAAAGAGGCCAAGGCAATCCGGTCGGTCGAGTGGCGCTCGACACTGGTGCTTGCGTGCCCAGCGTGACCTTTGGTACGGGGCTTGGTGTTCGTGATAAGATGAGCTTGTTAAGAATAACGATTCCGGCGGACAAGGAGTTGATCTGGACTATCACGTCAACACCAGATGCCGATATCTTATTTAATGGTATGATTGAAGCTGGCCAACTTGATCAGCCGGGCAAAGGTTTCATATACATGTTTCCGCTTAATCAGGCGCANCTNAATATGGACGTTAATCGCGGCATTTTGCACGCGGCGGCGAGCATCGAACAGATCATTGTGGCTCTGGATGGTATCTTAGGCGACACAGACTGGCGGCAACGGGTTGATCTCAGTGATACCCGTAATGAGCGTAATTATCTTACTAACCTCGTGGATTTCTGTCTGATTTGCAATGAGGGTAGCGGGGACGAACTCGTTGGTGCGGCTATGGCTGCCGGTGCGGCCGGTGCCTCGATCGCAAAGTTGAAACAGATCAATCCCAGTAATTCCGCCGAGCAGGNTCGTGGCGCGAAGCCGGTTGCGCGCGAGGCTTGTTATATGATAATTGGCAAAGACGCGGTTCCCGGAATATTGCAAGCTCTAGACGAAAAGGATTGTTTCGGCGCCGAGCACTCCGGTCTCGTCATAACTAACCAGACCGACAAGGCATTCACTTACCTTCCTCCNAGCACGGATTAATCCGCGACTTACGTCGGNTCCGGCGATTGCCGCGGGATGTGNTCGGATACCGCCTCCTCAAACATTCGNGATGTGAACGCGATGGGCACGCCCTCTGCCATCAGCCAGATCGGCGTGCCGGTGCGCGCGGTCAATCGGGCCCAGCTCTACCCGGGCCGCGACCGCTGCGGCGCGGCCTGCCTCTATGCGACGATGTCGCAGCAGGCCNCCAATTTCTTCGTGCTGCAGATCNATCCGGCAACCGGCGCGGCGCGCCANTNNACGGTNGCGGTNCCNGAATCCAATTACACGACCGCGGTNCATNTGGGCCGCGACGGCCGGCTCTATATCGGCGCAGCGCACTCGGGGCANCTGTTCTGTTTCGACCCGGTTGTGGACGGGCTGGTCGATCTGGGGCAGATCAATGGTGCGGCGGCGATNTTTCCCTGCCGCATCGACGAGGACGACGCGGGCCGGTTGTGGATCGGCAGCTACGGCACGGCGGATCTGACGTGCTACGACCCNGCGGCGGGCGAATTCGAGCGTTACGGGCGCATGGACGAGGTCGATATGTACAACTATCCTCTCGTCAATGTCGATGGCACCGTCGCCTGTTTTATCGCCCAGACCCGGCCGCACGTGGCGGTCTTCGACCCGCACAGCGGCGAGAAGCGGGTGGTGGGGCCGGTGGTGGACAGAGGCGAGGGGGCGTTGTCGCTGTTTAGAGGAGACGACGGCGCGCTATATATCGAATCCAGCGCCGGCGATTTTCGCGTTGCGGGCATGCAGGNCATTCCCGTCGATAAGTTGCCGGCGCCGCANCGGNTGCCGACNGAGTTGCCCGACGGTCGCCGCTTCCGCTTTGCCGACGCGGNCGAGGATATCCACCGCACCGTCGAGATNGAGCATCCCNNCGGTGCGGTCGCTNCCTTGCCCCTNGANTACGAGGCCGCCGGCACCGATATCTTTTGCCTGCACGCGGGTCCCGACGGCCTGGTCTACGGCTCCAGCGTACTGCCGGANCATTTTTTTCGCTACGACCCGGTNGCGGGGGACATAGTCGATTTGGGGGTGTGTTCGCTGTCTAAGGGAGAGGCCTATTCGATGGCCAATCTCGACGGCAAGATATACATCTCGTCGTACCCGGCGGCGCGGATTTCGGTCTACGACCCCGCCCGCCCCTATCGCTTCGGCGAAGACGACGAGGCCAATCCGCGCGATGTCGGGCGCATCGACGAATTGTCCTACCGGCCGCGGGCGACGCTGGCCGGACCGCTGGGGCGGATCTGGACCGCCTCGCTGCCCGATTATGGCCGTTGGGGGGGACCGCTGGCCTGGTACGCACCGGAGAGTGGTGAGAAGGAGGCCTACTACGGCATCGCCGGCGAGGCCAGCTGCTATGTGCTGGCGCGGGTACCGGGCCGGGACATCATCGCGGTGGGCACGAACATCGCCGGTGGCAGCGGCACCCAGCCGCGAGTGGCGCAGGCGGTGTTGTTTCTGTGGGACTGCGCGGCGGCGGAGAAGCTGTGGGAGGGCACAATGGACCGTGAGGTCACGGCGTTTAATGCGCTGGTGACGGGAACGGACGGGAGACTCTACGGCACGGTGGTGGGCGGCGCGGATGGGGCCGAGCTGTTTGCGTTTGATCCGGAGCGGTGCGAGTTCGGGGCGCGAGTGGGGTTGCCGGAGGGGCGGGCGCTGGATCTGGGGTTACAGGCGGTGGATAACGGGATGTTTTTCGGGTGTACCAGTTCCTGTGNGTACAGATTCGATTCGCAGCGTTTTGCGGTCGAGGAGGTGGTGCGGGAGGATGGGGGGTTCAGCGTCGCGGGGCCGGTTGTAGGCGACGATCTGTACTTTGCGAACGGGCATCGGCTNGGTGTGCTCAATCTTGCGCGGTGGATGGGCTGACCCTGNTCCGGTCTCCGTTAGCGGGCGATTTATGGTNGTAATATNACGGCTTATGCAGCGAGGTGCATGGTGAAGATTACTGCGGTACATACCTATGCTTTGAGTTATCCGGTGGCGGTGCCTTTCGCCAACTCGCGGATGTGGAATCGCGCGCGCACGGCGAGTGTGGTGGAGGTGGTGACCGATGCGGGGATCAGTGGCTGGGGAGAGGCGACGCGAATGCCTTCGCGGCGGTCTCTGGACCATCATGTGATCGGCAAAGACCCATTTGATCGCGAACCTATATGGAATGGGCTCAACGCCTTCGGCAAGGGGGATATCGCGGCGATCAGCGCGGTCGACATCGCGTTNTGGGATATTGCCGGCAAGGNGCTGGGGCAGCCGATTTACCAGCTGATCGGCGGGGCGTGCCGCGATGCGGTNCCGGCCTATGCCAGTGGTTTGTTCAAGATGGAGGGGGCCGACCACGCGGCGGCGCTGCGCGACGAGGCGCGGGGCTATGTCGATATGGGCTTTGNGGCGGTGAAGATGAAGATCGGCTACGGCGCGGCCTGCGACGAACGCATCGTGCGCGCAGTGCGCGAGGCGATCGGCCCCGATATACTGCTGGCCGTCGATGCCAATTGCGCCTACGATGTAGGCACTGCGCTCGCNGTCGGCTATCGCATCGCCGACTGCGATCTCTACTGGTACGAAGAGCCGGTCGCGCCCGATGAGATNGAGGGCTATCGCGAAATCAGAGACAAGCTGCCGNTGCGGATTGCCGGCGGCGAGCAACTCGAAGGCCGCTGGGCTTTTCGCGATCCGCTGCAAAAACGCTGCCTCGACATCGTCCAGCCCGATATCAGCATCGCCGGCGGTTTTTCCGAGTGCNTCAAGATCCAGGCCATGGCCAGCGCCAATGGGGTGCGGGTATTGCCGCACATGTGGGGCACGGCGATACGGCTGGCGGCGACATTGCACTGGCAGGCGACGATCCCCGACCACCCGCAGGGCCTGGTGCCGGAGCCGTCGCTACTGGAGTTCGACATGACCGAAAACAAATTGCGCAGCGAATTGGCGCGCGAGCCGATAGGCATGGCTGACGGTGCGGTAGCGGTGCCGCAGGGACCGGGATTGGGCATCGAGATCGATCGCGCAGTACTGGAGCAATACGCGCTATGAGCGAGCGAGCGAATCTGCTCTACATTCATTCCGACCAGCACGCACCGCAGGTGCTGCGCTGTTATGGCGACCCGCTGGTCGCGACGCCGCACCTCGACGACNTCGCCGCGCGCGGGGTCCTGTGTTCCGAGGTCTACTGTCCCGCGCCGGTCTGCGTGTCATCGCGGATGGCGATGCTCAGCGGGCGCTATCCGCACGATATCGGGGTCTGGACCAATCACGATATGCTGCCTGCGGCCGTGCCGACACTGGCCCATGCCATGGGCGCGGGCGGCTATTGCCCGACGCTGATCGGCCGGATGCATTCGCGCGGCCCCGACCAACTGCTCGGCTATGCCGAGCGCCTGGTCGGCGACCACTCGGGCAATTATTCCGAGGGCGGCGCTCCCGGCGATGCGCTATCGACGCTGACCAGAGCCGGCGCCGGGCAGAGCGGCTATCAGGTCCATGACGAGGTCGTCACCGCTGCGGCGGTGCACTGGCTCGATCGCCTGGGCGTGCAAAGGAGGGCGGGTCAGATGGCCGGGCCGTTTTCGCTCTCGCTCGGCTATATGCTGCCGCATATGCCCTTTATCGCGCGCAGAGAAGATTATGTCAAATACCGTTCGCGGATCAATCCTCCGGCACATCCGCGGCCTCTCGACGACCAGGTCCATCCCTTTCTACAGTGGTGGCGGCGGCATTCGGGCTGGGACGGCGCGAGTGAGGAGCAGGTGCTCAACGCTCGCGCCGCCTACTGGGCGCTGGTGACGCGCCTCGACGCGATGATCGGCCAGGTGCTCCAGGCGCTGCGCGACAACGGCCTTGCGGAGAATACGCTGGTCGTCTATACCTCGGACCACGGCGAGCAGGTGGGCGAGCACGGTCTGTGGTCCAAGCGCACCTTTTACGAGCGTTCGGTCAAGGTGCCGGCGATTCTCTGCTGGCCGGGGCATTTGCCCGCTGGTGCGCGCTGCGAGCGCGTGATGAGCAGTCTCGATATCAACGCGACGATGCTGGCGGCGCTAGAGTGCCCGGCGCTGCCGCACGCGCGCGGGCGCAATGTGCTGGGCGTGCTGCAAGGTGCAGCCACTGACTGGGAGGATGTAGCTTTTTCCGAGTATTGCCTCGACGAGGGCCACTACCACCGCATGGTGCGCCGCGACGAGTGGAAGCTCAACTACTACCATGGCATGGAGCCACAGCTGTTCAATTTGCGCGAGGATCCCGACGAATTGCGCGACTGCGCCAGAGATCCGGCCTGCGCCGAAATTCGCGCCGCGCTCGAGCGCGAGGTGCTGGCCGGCTGGGATCCGGAGGCAATAGCGCGTAGGATGCGGTCGCGCCGCGCCGACCGGCTGTTGATCGACCAGTGGGCCAAGGAGGTGAAACCCGCCGACCAGTACCGCTGGGAAAGGAAAAAGGAAATGGACTATCGCGACGAGGTACAGCCGTGAACGTGCTGGTGGGCACAGATGTAGAGGGCGTGGCCGGCATCGCTTCGCTGGCCGACCAGTCGCGCGCTGACGGTCGCTACTACGAGCAGACCCGGCGCCTGGCCACCGCCGAGGTCAACGCTGCCGTGTCGGGTCTGTTGGCCGCCGGCGCCGAGGATGTACTGGTGGTCGACGGGCACGGCCCTGGTGGCCTGTCCTTTGAGGATATCCACCCGGAGGCGCGGCTTTTGCATGGGCGTCCGCCGGCGCCGCGTCAAGTGCGCGACCCCTTTGTCGCCGCGTGCGATGTCTGCGTGATGATCGGGCAACACGCGATGGCCGGCGTCGCGCGCAGCAACCAGAACCACACCCAGAACAGCCGGTCGATCGACTACTACAAGCTCAATGGACGGCCCATCGGCGAGATCGCGCAATTCGCGCTCTACAACGGCGCGCTCGGATTGCCGCTGATTTTCTTGAGCGGCGAGGAGGCCGCCTGCCGTGAAGCGGAAGAGTTGATCCCCGAGATCGTCACCGCCGCGGTCAAGGTCGGTCTGGGCCGCAGCTCGGCTATATCGCTGGCGGCGCCCAAGGCGCGGGCGCTGATCGAGGAAAAAATACAGGAAGCGGTGGCCAGCTACCGGGCCGCGCCGTGGCCGCCGCTGGTGTGGGAAGGCCCCTTTGAACTGGAGAAGCGCTTTTTCTTCACGGACGAGGCGGATATCGCCGTGCAGCAACCGGGGGCCGAACGCGTCGACGACCAGACGGTGCGTTTTCGCGGCGACGACATTCGCGAGATCGCCTACCGCTGAGCGTGCGGCTCGCACCGCGGCGCCGCGGAACTATTCGCCCTCCTTCACCTCGTCCCAGATGGCGTCCAGTGCTGCGAGCGAAAGATCGGACAGTTCGCGCCCGCTTGCCGCGACCTTTGTTTCGAGCGCGCGAAAGCGGCGCTCGAATTTTCCCACTGCAGCTCTCAGCGCTTGTTCGGAGTCGACGTTGAGGAAGCGGCTGGTGTTGACCATGGCGAAGAGCAAATCGCCGAACTCGTCCTCGACCGCTGCGGCATCGCCTTGCTGGCAGGCCTGGC
Source organism: Gemmatimonadota bacterium (assembly GCA_002724215.1). Taxonomy (GTDB): domain Bacteria; phylum Latescibacterota; class UBA2968; order UBA8231; family UBA8231. The sequence goes on from PBOD01000217.1 coordinate 8,872, forward strand.
GCAGTTCGGCGAATTCCTCCTCGACCTTGTCCAGAGGGCCGTCGATGCGATCCCAGTCGAAGCCCTGTTTGGCCGCCCGTGCCTGGATGCGCTGGGCGCGCATCAGGGCCGGCAGTTGCGGTGGGATGCCGTCGAGCAGCGAGGGGGCCTCGGCGCCCTGTTCGCGGCGCTCCTCTTTTTTGATTTGCTCCCAATTCTTCAGGACCTGATCGGCCCCGTCGACGGTGGCGTCTGCAAAGACGTGGGGATGGCGGCGGACGAGTTTGTCGACGATGGCCCGTCCGACCTCCTCGATGGAGAAGCGGCCTTCCTCGGCCGCGATCTGGGCGTGGAAGACGACCTGCAGCAGCACGTCGCCCAATTCGCTGCACAACTCGTCGTCGTCGCTGGCGTCGATGGCCTCCAGCGCCTCGTAGGCCTCTTCGAGCAGATAGGGTTTGAGGCTGGCGTGGGTTTGTTCGCGGTCCCAGGGACAGCCGTCGGGCGCCCGCAACCTGGCCATCACCTCCACTAATTCGGCAAGACTCGACACGTTGTCATGACTCCTTGTGTGGCAGCTGGGTGTATTTGCGGTTGTTGCCGCGGGCCTGGGCGACGGGATAGCGCGCGGCAGAAATAGCGAGCTTTTCGCGCAGGGTTGTCGCGGCGTCGAGACCGAAGCGGTCGCACATCAGCAGAACAAAATACAAAACATCGGCTAGTTCGTGGCCGATATCCTTAAGGGAGGCCTCTTCGGCGAGTTTTGCGGCAATTTCGGTCTCGCTCTGGAAGCGGAAGTGTTCGAGCACCTCCGCCGCCTCGATCGCGAGGCCGATGGCCAGGTCTTTGGGGGTGTGGAACTGCTCCCAGTCGCGCTCTTGCACGAAGCAGCGGATCTGGTCTTTGAGCTGGTCTACGGTGCAGGTCTGGTCATCCACAGGGCCTCGGTCGCGTGAGTGGTATTGGGCGCAGAGAATATAGGGCGAAACGGGTTTGCGTGCGTAGGCTTGCCGCGCGGTGCCGGTGCAAGGGGTGGGGCGGGAGCGGTATTGTGGGCCAATGTGTCGTAGATCACAGTGTCAGCGAGAGTCGTACCCGATATAGTAGGGGGGTGGATGAGCACACTACTATAGCGTGAAGGGGGTGTGCATACAGCCAATTAGCGGTCCGTCGCAGGCGGTGTCAACGGGCAAAAGTCGGGAACCATTTTCCAGCCGAGATGTTTGAGAATAGATGGCGTTTCATCAGAGCAGGAGGCAGCGCATGGTGACTAAAAAAGAGACCAAGACCACTCAAAAGAAGAAGGTCCGTCCCGGCGAGGGGGATCAGGTGCTGGCGAGCTATCTGGACGACATTGCCGCATCCGCGCCCCTGGCTCCGGTCGAGGAGGCCGAGCTGGCGGCGCGCATCCGCGCTGGCGATGAGTTCGCCCGCAACGAGTTGGTCGAGGCCAATCTCCGCTTTGTGGTGTCAGTCGCCAAGGAATACCAGAATCGCGGGCTTGCGCTGGTCGAGTTGATCAGCGCTGGCAACGTGGGGTTGATTACTGCGTCCGAGCGCTTCGACGAGACCAAGGGCTATAAGTTTATCTCCTATGCCGTGTGGTGGGTTCGCCAGGCGATTCTGCAGGCACTGATGGAGCAGTCCACGGTGCGGGTGCCGGTCAACCGCCTCGACATGCTGTCCAAGGTTTCCCGCACCTACGAGGCCCTGCAGCAGGACGGCCCGGTGCCCAGCCTCGACAAGGTCGCCGACACCCTGGGTTTTTCGCGGGAAAAGGTCGAGCAGACCCTGGTTGACAACCAGCCTATCCGCTCGCTCGATGCCCCCTTTGAAGACGGCGAGGAACGCTGTTTGCTCGACTATCTGAGCAACGAAGAGCTCACTCCCGAAGACGAGGTCCTGGGTTTTGCGCTCCGGGAGGATATCGACTGCGCGCTATCCGGTCTCAACGAGCGCGAGGCAGAGGTGCTGCGGCTCTACTTTGGCCTGCTTAACGAGCCCCCGCTGACGCTCGACCAGATCGGGGTGCGCTTTGCGCTGACCCGCGAACGCGTGCGCCAGATCAAGGAGCTCGCGTTGAGCAAGTTGCGCCACCCGCGCTTTTACGCCCGGTTGCGCGCCCACGCAGACGTCTAATCCTCCCTATTTAGCAGTTTCCGCAAGCGCGGCGCACTCCTGGCAGTGCGCCGCGCTTTTTTATTTGGGCATGTATTTTGCACCGTGCGGTAAATGGGCGGATATGGGCCTTGCCAGGCCTAATTCTTGCCTGCTGCGGCCCTTGGGGGGAAAAATTGGCCTCCGGGTGCTGGGCTGCCGATATAAGATAGTGGAAGGAGTTGCCGATGCGGACTACGGATTCGATACGCTCGCTGCGCGGTTTGGGTTTGGGCGTTTTTATCTTTGTGACGACGAGTCTGTCTTTTGGGGCTTTGCTAGCTTTGTTGTCTAATGGTTAAGTATTTGTTTATATGTAATTTGTGACTTTATTGCGGCACGTTTTCATCGGATTAGTATAATCTCTTGACGGGCTCTGTGGACCGCCTTATATTGATGGTCGAGGCGGTGATCAGGGCCTTCTGTATACTCCCCCTCTCAATACAGATCCGGCAAGCTCCCTCCCCCTTTGGAGAGCGTCCGGGCGGCCCGCTTGACCTGTTGCTAAACAATTTTCCGTAGGCGCATTTTTTCGGCGCAGCGGATTTTGGCCGGTTGCATTGCTAAGATGCAGCCAGGGCATAGCGCGAGCATGGGCAAAATCATCGCCATCGCCAATCAGAAGGGCGGCGTGGGCAAGACGACTACGGCCATCAATCTGGCCGCCTGTCTGGCTCTGTCCGGCCATCGCACCCTGTTGATCGATCTCGACCCGCAGGCTAATGCCACCAGCGGCACCGGGATCGGCACGCAGCAGGCCTCGACCTACGAGGTCTTGTTGGGACAGGTGAGCATGCGCGCCGCCGTCACTGCCACCGACATAGAAAATCTCTTCGTTGTCCCTGGGCACATCCGCCTGGCGGGGGCCGAAGTCGAGATGGCCTCGATGATCGGGCGCGACAAGCGCCTGGTCGAGACGCTGCGGCCGGTGGCTGGCGAGTATGATTTTACGCTGATCGACTGCCCTCCGTCGCTGGGGCTGCTGACGGTCAATGCGCTGAGCGCCTCCGATTCCGTACTCATTCCCGTGCAGTGCGAATACTACGCCCTCGAAGGAGTGAGTAAACTTGATGCCTCCATTCGCCTGGTGCAGCGCTATTTGAATCCCAGCCTGGAAATAGAGGGCGTGCTGCTGACGCTCTACGACGATCGCCTGCAGTTGTGTCGGCGCGTAGCCGAAGAAGCGCGCAGATATTTTGGCGATAAAGTCTACGAGACGATTATTCGCCGCAATATCAGTTTGGCCGAAGCGCCGAGTTTTGGCCAGCCCGTAGCCCTCTACAATCCAGGCTCCAAAGGCACCCTCAACTACTCCAGCCTGGCCTCTGAAATCTGTGCCGCGTAAGGCTCAGCGCTCTCCTGATCACTTTTATTTATTTATTCTCAAATGGATAATTTAGCTTGACGCCTCTTTTTTGTGTTATATTTTATTCATTATAGCATAAAATATAACTCGCAAACGGGAGAGGACTATGCATACTTATCCAACGACCAAGATGGATCGAGCGCGGGTCGCCGCGACCCGCTATGCGCCCCATACAACCCGTCAGTCTCCTGCCGTAAAGTTTATCACCGAGGATGCCGAGGTCATACGGCTGCTGGCCCAGGCCGATCGCATCGCCGGATCTGCCGCGACGGTATTGATTACCGGCGAGAGCGGTACGGGCAAGGAAGTATTGGCGCAGAGGTTGCACGATCACAGCTCCAGGTGCGGCGCTCCCTTGGTGCGCCTCAATTGCGCTGCGCTGGCCGAAGGCGTGCTGGAGAGCGAACTTTTCGGTCACGAAAAGGGCGCCTTTACCGGTGCTGTGCGGCAGCGACCGGGTCGCTTCGAGCAGGCGAATGGGGGCACGTTGTTCCTCGACGAGATTGGCGCTGCCGATCTGCGGGTGCAATTGCGCCTGTTGCGCGTGTTACAGGAGCGCGAGTTCGAGCGGGTCGGGGGTACCGAGACCTTGCGGGTCGATGTTCGGGTCATCGCGGCGACCAATGTCGATTTGCGGCAAGAGGTCGCCAAGGGGACGTTTCGCGAAGATCTCTTCTATCGCCTCAACGTCGTACCGCTGGCGCTGCCGCCCCTGCGGCGGCGCAAGGGGGATATCCGCCTGCTGGTCGAGCACTTCATGCGCCGGGTGGCGTCGCGGAGCGGCTGTGCGGTGCACGAGATCGACGCTGGGGCGCTGGATTTGCTGCGGGCCTATCCGTGGCCGGGCAATGTGCGACAGTTGGAAAATGCGGTCGAGCGGATGGTATTGCTGGCGGGCGGGGCGGTATTGCGGCGCGCCGATGTGCCCGAGGAGATTTTGTACGCGGAGGAGGACGAGTCCGAGGAGGAGGGCCAGGGCTTCAAGGAGGCGCGCAATGCGTTCGAGCGGCGCTTCCTCTGCGCTGCCCTGCATCGCCATCGCGGGGTGATTTCGCAGGTGGCCGAGGCGGTGGGCCTGTCGCGCAAGAGTCTCTACGCCAAGCTGGAGCACCTCGATATCGATTATCAGTGCTACCGCTTCCGCTCATAGCCGGTCGGCGAGGGCGTGGCGAAATTTCGCCAGCTGGTCTTCGAGATAGGCGCGATGCTCGCCGTCGGCCTCCTCGTGGGCGAGCGCCCGGCCGATGACGGCGATGGCGTGCTGGTGACGACCCAGCAGGTGCAGCAATTCGGCGTAGGTATCGAGATAGACCGGGCTGTCGGCCTCGATCTTTACCGCCTGTAGCGACAATTCGAGGGCGTAGTGCAGACGCATACCCTCTTCGGCGTAGGTCCAGGCCAGGTTGTTGAGGATCAGGGGGTCGCGTGGAGCGCGGCTCAGGGCGCGCTGGTAGTATTCGATAGCGCGGTTGGGTCGTTGGTGCTGGTAGTAGAGTCGGGCGATGTCGACGGGGTCTATCACCCGGGTTGCCAGCGCCCTGGCAAGGGTGGTATCGGCCTCGGCGTCATGGTCGAGGCGCAATTGGCAGTCGCCCAGGATCAGGAGCAGTTGGGGATTTTCTGGTTGCAGGTCCAGCGCCGCAGCGAGCGCGGATTCGGCCTCGCCAAAGCGTCCGCTATCGATCAGTATCTGGCTGAGCTCGATGCGGGCGAAGAGCTGGTCGTCGTCGACTTCGATGGCGCGCAATAGGGCCTGTTCGGCTTCTACAAGGCGCTCCTGCCGGGCGTGCAGCCAACCCTGAGTCGCGGCGAGCCAGGCATTGTGCGGATGGTCGGCGCCGAGCCAGTCGAGCAATGCCTGCGCTTGCGCGAAGCGCTCGTGGCGCAGGCAGATGTCGCGGAGGACCGCGTGGAGGTCGCCGTTGTCCGGGTCGAGGGCGATGGCCTGGCCGAGGCGTTCCAGCGCTGCATCGATCTCGTCGAGCCCCAGGTGGGCCAGCGCGCAAACGAGCAGCAGGCGGGCCTCGGGGCCGTCTTCGCGGATGGCGCGTCGCGCCTCGGCCAGGGCCTGGCCGTAGAGGCCATCGCGCAAATAGACCTGGGCCAACTGGGCGTGGGTGGCGCGATAGGACCCGCATTGGGGGTAGTCGATGGCGAAGACGCCGAGCAGGGCGGCGCAGATGACCGCCTGGCGGGCTTTCATCAGTACTCGTGGCGGTAGGTGTAGATGTGGAGGAGCAGACCGACGGCGATCAGATTCGACAGCAGGGAGGATCCGCCCGAACTCAAGAAGGGCAGTGGTAGGCCGGTGACGGGCATGACACCGATGGTCATGCCGATATTGATGAACACGTGGAAGGTCAACATCGACGCCAGGCCGATGGCGATCAGGCTATAGAAGCGGTTTTTGACCATTGCGCCGATGTGCAGGGCGCGAGCGATGAGGAAGAAGAACAGCGCCAATACCACCAGCGCCCCGACGAAACCCAGTTCCTCGCCGACGACCGAAAAAATAAAATCGGTGTGGGCCGCCGGCAGGAATTCGTACTTGGTCTGAGTGCCCTCGAGGAAGCCCTTGCCGGTCAGCCCGCCCGAGCCGATGGCGATTTTGGACTGGATGATATTCCAGCCCGAGCCGAGCCGGTCGCTCTCGGGGTCGAGTAAGGTCATGATCCTGACCTTCTGATATGGGCGCAGGAAGTTGTCCCAGAGGAAAACGGTGATCAGGCCGGCCGAGAGGTTGACGCCCATCAAGGTGACAGTCAGCCACAGCCGGCCCAGCAGCAGGTGGACCGCGGCGGTGCTGCCGATGACAAAGGCGGCGAAGATATACGGGGCGGCTCCCTGCCACAGCGGCTCAAAGGAGCAGATGACGCTGAGGATTGGCGAGACCACGATGAAGATGAAGAGTTTGCGCATGCCGGCCCAGTAGAGCATTGGGAATAGTGGAGCGGCAAAGGAAATCGCCGTACCCATGTCGGGTTGGCGCTCGATCAGCGCTATTGGCACCAGGGTCAGGCACAGTGCGCCGAGGAAGCCGCGCGGGGCGTTGACCTGCTCGGTGTTGCAGTCGCTCAGATAGCGCGCCAGGGCGATAATGGTGGTGATCTTGGCCAGTTCCGAGGGTTGCAGTTGTAAAGGCCCCAGTCGCAACCAGCGCGCGGCGTCGTCGCCGGTGCCCCAGGCCAGGACCGCCAACAGGCTCAAAAGCCCGATGAAATAGAGCGGATGGGCGATGCTGTAGAGGACCTTGTCGGGGATGTAGACAATGGCCAGTGCCACCGCCAGAGCCAGGAAGGCGAATTTGGCCTGGCGATCCCAGGCGGTCTGTACCGTGGTGGAATCGCTGTGGAAGGCGGCGCTGTAAATCATCGTCACCCCCAGCAGCACCATCACCAGGGTTGCGGCCAATAGCAAGTAGTCGAGCTCGCGGAGGATGCGCATGGTCTTAACGGGCGGCGAGCAGGGCAGCGGTTGCCGGATCGAGGACCGTGCCGCCCTGGGCGAAGTACGCTGCGATGACCTGGCGCGCGATCGGCCCGGCGGTGGTGCCGCCGCTGCCGCCGCCCTCGACGACGACGGCGACGGCGATCGAGGGCGCGTCGTAGGGCGCGAAGGCCACAAACCAGGCGTCGTTGTCGCGGTTGGGCACCTGCGCGGTGCCGGTCTTGGCCGCGATTTGCACGTCGCTGTCGGGTACGTGGACTCGCCAGCCGGTGCCCTGCTCGCCATAGACGACGCGGTGCATGGCTTTGCGGGTGATTTCCAGTGTTGCCGGCGAGACTCCGTCGATGGTCTTGCGCGGCGGCGGCTCGCCGTTCAAATAGGGGGTGACCATATAGCCGCCATTGGCGATGGCGGCGGTGTAGCGGGCCATCTGGATCGGCGTGACCAGCATCGCGCCCTGGCCGATGATGAGGTTGAGCAGGTGGCCGAAGGTCCAGCCGTCGCGCTCCTGATAATACTGGCGCGACGGCAAAAGCCCTGCAAACTCGGAGGGCTCCAGCGCGATGCCCGTTGGCTGGCCGAAGCCGAACTTGTCGGCGTATGCGCGCCAGGTCTCGAGCCCGAGGATCTGGGCCAGGTGGTGAAAGTAAATATTGCAGGAGGTTGCGGTGGCCTCGAGGAGATTCATTTCGCCGTGGCCGTCGAGCTTGTTGCAGTGGAATACTACGTCGCCCACCGCCAGCGAGCCGGCGCAGGCCTCGAAGGTGCTCAGCGTGTCGGTGATGCCCGTTTCGAGCGCGGCGATCGCCCCGATCATCTTGAGCGTCGATCCCGGCGGGTAGCGGCCGCGGATTGCTCGGTTCAACAGGGTGGTTTTGCTCTGCAGCACCTTCTGGCGCTCCTCTTGCGCCTGGAAGGATACGAAAATATTGGGATCAAAAGTCGGCTGGCTGGCCAGGGCCAGTATCGCACCCGTACGCGGATCGAGGGCGACGACCGAGCCGGCCAGGGTGTCGGGCAGGGCGCGCTCCGCAGCCAGCTGTACTTCGAGGTCGATGGTCAGGTGTAGTTCGTCGCCGGGCACGGCCAACTGGTCGCGCTCGGGGAATTCGCGCCCGGTGCGTCCGGCAGCATCGACTTCGAGATAGTGCACGCCATCGCGGCCGCGCAGGTCGTTCTCGTAGATTTTCTCGATTCCGGTTTTGCCGATAAAGTCGCCGGCCATATAGGCCTTGCCCGGTGCGCCCTTGAGGTTTTCATCGCGGATAATGCCCATATAACCGAGCAGATGGGCCGTCGATACCCCGTAGGGATAATGGCGTTGGGTTTCAATCTCGATGTCGAGCAGGGGCCAATCGGCTTTGAGCAATTCCTCGACGATAGACACGGTGCGGAAGTCGACATCGCGCTTGAGGCGGATGGTGCGGTGGCGGCGGCTGTACTGGCCGTCGATTTCCGGGTCGCCGATGGCTGCGGTGAACGCCGCGGTGGTCGCCTCGAAGTCTTTGCGCGTGGTCCGCTCCAGCGAGACCGTGTAGAATCCGCGGTTGCGGGCGAGAATTCGGCCGTCGCGGTCCAGTATCAGCCCGCGCGGGGCCTTGATGCGCTTTTGCGCGATGCGGTTTTGCTCCGACTCGCGCGCGTAGTCGTCCGAAGTGGTGACCTGCAGGTAGAACAGCCGCAGTACCAGTACGGCGAAGAGCAGGACCACGACCCAGAGGAGGCCGTTGATCTGCGGGCGCTGGTCCTGTTGCGGCAGGTATTCCATGGGGTTCAGGCAGAGGGGAAGAACTGGCGTTTGAGGCTCAAACCGGCGGAGACGAAGCTGCCGACCAATGCGGTGTAGACGGCGCGTCCGAGCCCGTAGCGCAGCCAGAAATAGGGCAGGTCGATCAGGCTAATGGCGCTGGTGCCGAGGTAGTAGACCAGGTCGTGGCATAGCGTGGCGCCGAAGATCAGGGCGACCTGGACCTGGATATTGTCGGCGACGATCCGCGTGCGGCCGTAGCCGACGGCGAAGCCGACCAGCGATTTGGCCAGGGCATTGAGCCCGAGGTCGACGGGCAAGTAGATATCCTGCATAAAGCCGATGCCGAAGCCCATACAGGTGGCGACCAACGGCCCTTTGCGCAGCGCGATATAGATCAGCACCAACAGGATCAGGTCGGGTTTGAGCGAGGAGACTTCGAGGAAGTCGATCCAGGTGGTCTGCAGCGCGAAGGCCAGTAGCAAAAGCAGTATGTCGCGGGCCACGCTCATATCACCTGGGGATCTGCAGGGTCGTACCCGCCAGTAGCGTCGAGGAGAGGCTGATGTTGTTTTGGCGTGCGATGTCGTGGGGTTCGATCCCAAACTTGCGGGCGATGCTGTAGAGCGTGTCGCCCTTGACCACGGTGTAGACCGCCTTGTCGGTCGCAGCGGCGATGGCCAATTGCTGTCCCGGTTTGATCATCGCGTCGCCCAGACTGTTCCACAACTGCAGGTCGTCGACGCTGACATCGAAGCGCCGGGCCAGGTCCCACAGGGTGTCGCCCGGTTGCACGGTATAGGACTTGCGGCCATCGACTACCACCGCCGGCGCCGACCGGCGCGGCTGTAGCTTCCACAGCACCAATTTTTGTCCGGGCCGGATCAGCGTGCCATCGAGTTTGTTCCAGCGTATCAGGTCGCGCAGCCGAACGCCGTTTTTGCGGGCGATGCGGCTGAGCGCGTCGCCGGGCTTGACTGTGTAGGTCAGTCGGGTCTGGTCCCCGCGCTCGCCTTCCGCGACCGCGATGCCCGGCGCCGCGGGAATATAGAGGAGTTGTTTGGGGCGGATGAGATGAGGATTATCGAGGCTATTGGCGGCGGCTATGGTGCGGGTGGTGATGCCGAAAGCTGCGGCGATGCTCGAGATATTATCGCCGCGCTGGACCTCGTACTGGTAGACGGCGGCTTTTTGCGCTGCGGGCAGTTTGGCGTAGCGCTCAAGGAAGCGCGCGCCTTTGCCGGGTGGCACGCGCAGGGCATAGGGGCGGCGCGCGCCCGGCGGGGTGATGGCCTGGCGCAGTTCGGGGTTGAGGTCGCGCAGGGCGGAATACTCGATCCCGAGGATTTTGGTGGCGGCCTGCAGGTCGACGTAGGGCCACTGCTTGGGCAAGGTGACCATTTCGTAGGCGAAGGGCGGCTCTTCCTCTACGGCGTCGAAGCCGAAGAGCTGTGGGTCTTTGGCCATGACCGCCGCCGCCATAAATAGCGGCACGTAGTTGTGCGTTTCGCGCGGAAGTTCGAGTTGCCAGAAGTCGCGGGTGCCGGCTTTGGCGATGGCCCGGCGGACCCGGCCGGTGCCCGAATTGTAGGCGGCCAGCGCCAGGCGCCAGTCGGAGAATTCGCGGAACAGATCCGAGAGGTGGCGCGCGGCAGCGACGGTCGATTTGACGGGGTCGCGGCGCTCATCGACCCAGTGGGTGCGATTGAGGCCCATCATGTGGCCGGTGCTTGCCATAAATTGCCACAGGCCCACTGCGCGGGCGCGCGAGTAGGCCCTGGGGTTGAAGCCGCTCTCGATCATCGCCAGGTAGAACAGATCGAGCGGGACACTCTCGCGGCGCAGGATCGGGACGATCATATCGCGAAAGCGGCCCGAGCGCCGGAGCCAGGTGGCGAAGGTCTGGCGGCCGCGCGTCTGGAAGAAGTGGATACTAGCGGCGACGCGGGCGTTGGCGTCGATGGGTATGTCGCAGCGGCGGCCGAGCTGGTGGATGCGCACCAGTGGTGTGGCGTCGGCGGGCAGGTCTTCGATTTTTTCTTCTGAGAGTCCCTCGAGCAAAAGGACCAGCGGGCTGTCTTCGGAGAAGCGCTCCAGGCGCGGCAAGAGGCTGAGATAGGCCTTTTCTATGGCCACCGCCAGGCTGGCGGCGCCGGCGCTATCGACGGCGGCGTCGCGCTCGTCGAGGTCGGCGAGGATGCGGAAGGCGCGATCGAGGTCCTGTTGCGCCCTGGCGACCTGTCCGTGGGCCTCGCTCTCTAGGGCCCGCAGCAGGTGCCAGCGCGCGGCGCGGAGGTCGGTGACGGCGGTGGGGGCTGCGGCGGGGGCCGCGACGAGATCCTCGGTTGCCCCCAAATCGACCAGGGTTGGATTTTCGCGCCTGGTCCAAGGCGTGCAGGCTACCAGCGCCAGTGAAAGACCAATGAGCAGCGGACGCACGGTGGGATCAGTCCTCTCGCGGAACGAGGATTTGGGAGCGGACTGTGAGGGCGTTGGGGTAGTAGCGCTCAATTTTTTCCGCCACCGTCTGGGCTTCGGCTTCGGTGCGGTAGTGGCCGACTTCGACCTTGTACCAGGGCGCTTTGAAGGTCACGTCGATGTCGTCGCGGCGCAGGCGCTTTTGGGCGCGGCGCTTGAGGCGGTCGGCTTCGTCGTGGGAGAGGAACTGGTCGATGAGCACCCGCCAGCCGAAGGCGCGGACTAAATCCGCCGGTGTTGCGATATCTGCTTCGTCGTGGGGGGTGGGTGCCGCAGCTGCGCTGCTGGGGGCCGACGGGTCCGCCGGCAGTGCCGCTGCGCCAGTCGTGCTGACGACGAAGGCGTCGGCGTAGTCGGAACTCAGGGTGGTGGCGCGCTCTTTGAGCTGCGTGGCGGCACTGTGGGTCTCGTATTGGCCCGCCTGTAGCAGGTAGTGCTGGCCGCGTGGCACGATGTAGATCGGGACCTCGAGGGCGGCGCTGAGTGTGCTCTGTAGCTCGATGGCTTTGGCCTCGTTGCTCAGCGTCACTAATTGCAGGCGGAAGACGTCAGCTGGTGTGGATTCGACCACGGGCAGATCGGCTGTTGGCGCGTCGTCGTCTGCGGGCGCTGGCACGGGCGGTGCTTCCTGCAGGTTTTGCCGGGTGAAAGTCGGCCGGATCAGCAGCAGGTCCTCGGCGAGCGAGCGGGGGTCGAATTCTTCGCGGATGGTCTGGGCATCGGCCGGCCCAGCGAGCAGGCCCGGCGTCGCCGATGGCCCGGCGCAGCTGAGGGTGCCGAACAGGGCCGCGAGCACCAGGGGTGGGAGCTGGTGTTTCACGACTCGACCCAGGTGCGCAAGGTGGGCGCGTACGGGGCGCGGGCGACCCCCTTTTCCGAAATGATTGCCGTCACTAGGTCGCAGGGTGTGACATCGAAAGCCGGATTGTAGACCGGCACCTCGTCGGGTGCGGTGGGTTGGCCCATCCCGGCGCGTATTTCAGCGGCGCTGCGCTCCTCGATGGGGATCTGGTCTCCCGTTGCCAGCGAGATATCGAGGGTCGAGACCGGGGCGGCAACGTAGAAGGGCACGCCGTGTTCGCGGGCGAGCACGGCCAGGCCGTAGGTTCCGATCTTATTGGCGACATCGCCGTTGCCGGCGATGCGGTCGGCGCCCACGATGCAGCAGTCTATCTTTTCGCGGCGCAGGACCGAGGCGGCCATATTGTCGCAGATGACTTTGACATCGACGCCGCTCTGCATCAACTCCCAGGCGGTGAGCCGCGAGCCCTGCAAGAGCGGCCGGGTCTCGTCGGCGAACACGGCGACCTGCTTGCCGGTCTCCTGTGCGGCGTAGACCACGCCCAGTGCAGTGCCGTAGTCGGCGGTGGCCAGACCCCCGGCGTTGCAGTGGGTGATGATCTGGCCGCCATCGCGCAAAAGCTCGGCGCCGTTGCGGCCGATCTGGCGGCAGATCTGCTGATCCTCGGCGAAGAGGCGGTCGGCGGTTGCGAGCAACGCGGCGCAGGCGGTCGGATTGTCGGCGCTTGCGTGGTCGGCAAGTACCGCGCCCATCTGGTCGAGGGCCCAGAATAGATTGACCGCCGTCGGCCGGGTGCGAGCGAGGCGGTCGATATCGGTCTTGACGCGACGTTGGAATTCGGCCGGTTCGTCGTCTTTGGCCGCGAGTGCGCCGACGACGACTCCGTAGGCGGCGGCCAGGCCGATGGCCGGGGCGCCGCGTACCATCAGCACCTCGATGGCTTGCGCCACGGTTTCGACGTCGCGGCAGGTCTCGTAGACCAACTCTTGCGGCAGGCGGGTTTGGTCGAGCAGGATCAGCGCGTCGTCCTGCCATTTGAGCGTTTGTACGGGCATTAGAATTGCGAGAATTCGAAACGGTTTTTTTCCGCGTCTTCCTCCGGCACCCAGCGGTCTTCGAAGTCGGTGCGCTCGGCGTCGCCCCACAGGCGCTCGAGGGCGTAGAAGTCGCGCGCCTCTTGGCGGAAGATATGGACGACGAAATCGACGTAGTCCAAAAGCACCCAGCGGCGGGTGTCGGCGCCTTCGACGTGCCAGGGTTTCTCGCCCTCGACGGCGAGTCTGTCCCGGACTTCTGTGGCGAGGCTGCGGACGTGTTGCTCGGAGGTGCCAGTGCAGATGAGGAAGAAATCGCTGGTGTCGGTGAGTTTGCGCAGGTCGAGCAGGGTGACTTCGAGGGCCTTTTTTTCCAGCAGGATTTCCACCAGGCGGTCGATGTGGGGATCTTCGTGTTGGGGCATAGGGTTGCCTTCTATTGGGATCGTTGCGCCGCGTCGAGTAGGCCGATGCGGCGATAGTCGCGCCCGATGACGATCGATACGTCAGCCAGGCGGAACGGGTCTTCTAATTTCTGCTGAATAAGATGCGGTATTCCCAGCACCTTCGCCACCTGGCGGGCTCGGTCGAGATCGCCGCTCAAATCGATGACCAGAGTGTGCAAATGGTCGAAGCTGGGGGCATTGCCTTCGTGGATGACATCGAGGCCCAGCACGCGCGCTTTGTTGCGCAATCGCGCGGCGACCTGAGTCACGCCACAGCCGTTGAGGATCTCGACTCGTATGGGGTCTGTCAGGGGTGCAGCGGGCGCTTTTTCGGGGGCCGTTCGGGGGACCGGTGCGTCGGCGGCAAAGTGCGGCCAGAGCGCCGATCCGAGGAGGATGGCGCTCGCCGCAGCGGCCAGGGCCCACAAGATTCGCTCCTGCACCTTTATATACCTAATCTATTGATTGCCAAGCAGATGGTATAAATGAATGAAAAGTAGTTAATTAAGTCAAACGTTTGGGGAGTGGCCGGATGGATCAAAGGGGTCTTTACGCTCATTCTCGCCCGACATTCTGTGGGGCTCCGAGGGCTATCCCAGATTTCACACTCCTGTAAAATCTGGGATAGCAAGCGGCTACGAGGCCCCCTTGATCCATCCGTGAGTGATGGTGGAGTGCAGACGGACCCAGAGCCAGAGTAAAGAGGAGAATATGGAGTATTTGCGGGAGGCTGATTTCGAGGCGTTGTTTTCGATGGGCGATTTTCTCGAAGCTTGCCATCAGGCGTACCAATTGTACGGCCAGGGGGTGATTATCAATCCGCCGCGCGAGGAGGTGGTTGAGCAGCGCGAGGGGTTGGATTACTTCGGGTTGAATATGCCGGCGGAGTGGCCGGGAAAGTATCGCTCGTGCAAGGTTATCGAAGAGTTGTCGGACGTGGCGGAGGGGCGGTTGGCCAAGCGGGAGGCGTATATCGAGTTCGAGGATTTGCAAAAGGGCGAGTTGTGGCGGCTCGATGCGGGCTTTATCACCGATATGCGGACGGGTGCGGCGGGTGCGCTGGGTATCAAGTATCTGGCGGGGACAGGGGTGAAGCGGGTGGCGGTGTTGGGAACGGGGCGGGTTTCGCGTTGTTTGGCGCAGGCGTGTGATGCGTTGTTCGAACTAGACGAGATGCGCTGTACGAGTCGGCGGCCCGAGAACAGGGAGCAGTTTGCGGCGGAGGTCGGGCCAGAACTCGAGACGCCATTGCAGATGGTGGAGTCTATCGAAGCTTGTGTAGAGGGTGTAGAAGTCGTATTGACGGCGGTGCCCACGCCGGAGCCGATTCTGACGGCGGCGCATTTGGATGGCGTGAGCTATGTGGCGGTGATAGCCGGAGACGGGCGCACGCGGCAGGTGGCGTCGGAAGTGCTGGAAGGACGGGGCGTGGTCGTCGATGTGCTGGAGCAGGCGCAAAAGTCGGGGGAGATGCGCTTTGCGGGCGCGGCGGGCAGATTGGCGCAGATTCAGTTGGCGCGGGGCGAGGATGGAGCCGTGCTGACTATTGGCGACGCGGCGTGCGGGCGCGTAGGGGATGCGGCGAGCGTAGTTTATCTGACGGGGATGGGGGCACTGGATCTGTGTGCGGCGGCGATGATATCGCGGCGCTCGATTGCCTGAGTGGGATTCAGAGCTTGCGCGGCGGCCCGCCGCCGGGCAACCTGAATCGACCCTGGTCGTCTGTGGGTAGTTCGATTCCCATGGCTTTAGCGCGGCGGCGCCAGCGGGCGCGGGCGTATTCCTGCATGTCCTCAACCGGGTCGGATTCGTCCTGGATTTCCATGCCGAGAACCGTTTCGACGATGTCCTCTACCGTCACTAGGCCGGCCAGGCCCCCGTACTCGTCGATGACGATGGCGATGTGCTTGCGGCTGTCGAGTAATTGTTCGAGTAGTTCGATCAGCGGGGTTCGCTCAACGACGGTGGCGATTTCCTGGCGCAGTTCGCTCAGCGGCACGTCGTGCCGGTCGCGGGCGGCGTAGAGCAATACGCTGTCTTTGAGTATGTAGCCGGTCACGTTTTCGCGATTGTCCTCGTAGACGGGGATGCGCGAGAAACGCAACTCGGGGTGAGTGCGCATGACGGCGCCGACGCTTTGCTCCACGTCGAGCGCGAATACCACCGGGCGCGGGGTCATCACGTCGCGCGCGCAGAGCGCTTCGGCTTTCAGCAGGTTTTTCAATACGCTGCTCTCGCGCGATTGGAGCACGCCCTCTTCGCGCCCTAGGTCGGCCAGGGCTGAGATCTCCTCGCGGTCGAGTTGTGCGGGGTTGTGGCTGGAGGCCAGGCCGCGGGTGATCCACTCCGAGATTTTGACGAAGGGCCACAGCGCGACCACCAGCAGCGCCAAAAGCGATACCACCGGCCTGACCAGCGAACGCCAGTAGACGGCTCCCAGCGTCTTGGGGATGATCTCCGACACCACCAGGATCAACAGAGTCAACACGCCCGAGGCCACGCCCAGCCATACGTCGCCGAAAACCGCGGCGGCCTGCGCCCCCGCGCCTGCCGCGCCGACGGTGTGGGCGATGGTATTGAGAGTGAGTATGGCGGAGAGGGGGCGGTCGATATTCTGCTTAAATTGCTCGAGCCGGCCGGCGGTACGGCCGCCCTCGCGCAGCCGAGCGCTGACGTAGCCGGGCGTAACCGACAGCAACACCGCCTCCATAACCGAACAGAGAAAGGAGACGCCCAGGGCAAGGGCGACGTAAAGCAGTAGCAGGGTCACGGGGCGCCTACTTGAATAACCCCGAATATTTGAAGGTCATGATGTAGTCCTGCGAGCCTTTGCGCTTGGGTGCGGGCCGGCTGTCGTAGACATCCCAACCGAAGCCGAAGAGGAACTGGTCCTTGTAAAAGGACACCGCCAGGCCCATTGAGATGGCGAGCGAGTTTTCGGTGGATAGGGCTTCGAGCACATTGCCGATGGCGGTGAGGTGGATGCCGGACACCGAGGGGTTGTCGATATTGTGCCAGCCGGCGAAGGCGATCCCGGGCAGGCCGATCAGGCGTTCGGTTTTGCCCTTGACGTCATTGCCGTCGGCATCGGCATAGTCGCGACCGGGGCGGATGGTGAGAAAGGACACCAGCGGTTTGGCCTCGAATTCCCACTTCCAGCCGCCGGCTTCCAAAACCTGCGAGATACTCTGTGGCGGGGCGCCGGGATAGGCCCGGGTGGTGATCTTGAGCCGCACGCGGCGGTTTTCTTTTTCGAGCAGGCGCAGGTTGAGATCTGCGGCGAGGACCCGGCCACCGCTCGATTCGTAGATCTCGACCTTTTGCTGTTGGGTGCTGCCCTTGGGGTCGTAGTTGGCGTCGAGTTTGGTCCATTCGACGGTGAGTTCGCGGCCAATAAGTGCCCGCCGCAAGCTGTCGGGGATCTGGAAGGCGACGTCGATTTTAGTGCCGTCCTTCTGCACGATAGGCGCGTTGTTCCAGCCGACGGTGAGGTCCGAGGAGACCTCGCCGCGCGAAGCCAGGACCTGGGTGATACGGGTTAGATCGACGTTTTCGAGTGCGCCGTGGCCTTTGTACTTGAGCGGGCGGGCGCGGTCCTTAACGTCGTTAGAGACCAGCAGCACGCGACCCAGGCGCTCGCCCAGGGCCGCGGGCTGGAAGTAGACCTTGAGCCGGGTCGACTCGCCCGGCATCAACGCGAAGTTGGCTGGTTCAACCGATGTCTCCTCGTCCTGGGGGTGGGCTTCAACTTGGAGCACGGTATCGCCGGAATTGGTGGCGACCAGGGTCTGCTCGGCGCGCTCGCCCAGCACTACATAGCCGAAGTCGACCGCGCCCTTGGGGTGCAATTCGATCTCGGCGGCGACGCCGTGGCCGTTGAGCAGGATATCCAGAGTCTCCATGCCCTCTTCCCAAAAGCCGTCGAGCCGCAAATTGCCCGAGATCGTACCGCGCGCTGAGGGGCTGAAGGCCATATGTAGCGGCAGGGTGCGCAGGCTATTGGCCGGCAATAGGAATTTGTTCTTGGGGTCGATCTGGGTGTAGAGGGTGAAATCGTCGCTGGTCGAGCGGATCTGGTGAATGTGCAAATCGGCATTGCCGATATTGGCGATCTCGATGACCTTGCTGCTGTTTTCGCCGACGGCGATCTGGCCAAAGTCGACGGTGGCGGGGCTGATCTTGAGGAATTGCCCGATGCCCGCCAGGCGCAGGGACTGGCGGCCGGCTTCGGTCTCGACGTCGAGACGCGCCTGGCGCGGGCCGATGTCTGCGGGCGAGAAACCCAGCGCGATTTTGGCGCTGGTGCCCGGCTGCAAAAGCACCGAACTCTGCTCGAGGTTGAATTCGAGACCGGCATCGGCCAGGTCAATGCGCACTGCGAAGGGGCTGCCGCCGCGGTTCCACAAAAGCAGGTGGTCGCGTGCGGTTTTGCCGATGGGGACACTGCCGAAGTCGATGCTGGTGCCGTTGAGTATTTCGACGCGCGGTGGGCTGATCTGGCCGCGGCCCCGCAGCGGCAACTCGACCTCGGGGACCTCCGGATCATTGGTGAATAGCTGCAGGGTGCCGATTTTGTCGCCTTCGTTCTGAGGCGCGAAGACAATGTCAAATGCGCGTTGTGCGCCGGGGGCGATCGCCGCCGGTAGGGCCAGGCCCGACAGGGCGTAGGCGCTGCCCTCGACTGCGGCCGTTTGCACGCGCAGTTCGGCGTCGCCCTGGTTGAGGACGGTGATGCGCCGAGAGAGGGGCTGGCCCAATTCTACGGTGGCGAAATCGACGCCAACTGCAGGTAGGGGCGAGACGGCAATGCGCGGTGCCAGGGCGCGGCCGGTCACGGGCACAGAAAGCGCTTCGAAATCGGGCGAGGTGACGATGAGTTGCGTGGAGAAGGCGCCGCCCCGTGCAGGGGCGAAGGCGATTGCGAGCGCCATCTCGCCGCCGGGAGGCGGCAGATTTTCGGCGCTGCGCTCGAGAGTGTAACCCGCTGGATCGGCCAGGGCGATGGATTCGAATTCCGCCGCGACCGGGCCGATGTTTTTCAGCGTTGCAACAGCGGTGGCCGAGCGGCCAATTTCGACGGAACCGAAGTCCAGTCCTTCCGCTGGCGTCAGCGCCAGCGCGGCGCGCGCCACCACCGCCGCCAGCGGGACGGCCAGGCGCTCGTCCCCGAAAAAACCCTTGACGCGCAAGTCCAGCTTGCCTTTGTACGAACCGGTCGCCGCTGCGCTGAAGCGGAGCGCGACCACGGCCGCCGCGCCGCCGGCCAGGCGCAGGGTGTCGGGTGCGGCGGCAAAACTATCGCCGTTGACTCCAACCGCGATTTCGACCTCGTCGTCTTTGAGGTTCTGCAGCCGGACCTCCGCCAGCGCCTCTGCGCCGACCTTGACCGCGCCGAAGTCGATTGCGCCAGGGTCTATGGACAGCGGTTGGGCGTCGAGGGCAGCGGGTAACAGGAGGAGAATGAGCANGCGAAGCATCAGGGCGGCAGGTCGGTGNTTGGATTNGTCGCAGGCAGCGCCGGTTGCGNGCGGAGTTCGTCAGTGACCAGGAAGGCGACACTCAACAGATTGGAACCTGCTAGGGCCAAACTCAACAAACCAATGCCCAGCAAGGCCATACCCAACAAATCGGAACCCGCTAGGCCCATACTCAACAAACCAATGCCCAGCAAGGTGCTAGTTAATAGCGTAGGTGCCATCAGTACTATAAAATAAAGAAGAGCGACCAATTCACCAGAATACCGGATACAATGTTTGTCGAAGATCCACATCATGGAAGAGTGGAAGACTTCCTCTTGGGTATTCTTTTGCGAATTCAGGTCACTCTTTGTGTTTCAAAACATACGCTAGAGGGGATGGCCATGTCAAGCCAATATCCGCTCCAGCCCGCCGATGAGACGATCCATGCCCGCGGCGACATCTTCTTCGCGCAAGGCGCCGTAGGCGATGCGGAGATAGCAGGCGCCGCCGAGCCCGAAGGCATTGCCGGGGATGGCGGCGACCTTGTATTCGCGCACCAGGCGGGCGACGACATCCATGGCATCGAGGTCGCTGTCGAGCCGTGCCAGCAGGTAGAAGGCGCCCTCGGCGGCGGGCACATCGAGCCGGTCGCCGAGTTCCGTCAGCCGGTCGAGGCACATCTGGCGCACGGCGTCGATGCCGGACAGGTGGTTGCGGCAATAGGCGGGGCCGGCGGTCAGCGCGCCGAGCGCCGCTCGCTGCGATATCACCGGAGGGCAGATGAGGACGGTGTCCTGGACCTTTTCCAGCGCGCCGAGCAGGTGGCGCGGCGCGACCAGGTAGCCGACCCGCCAACTGGCGAGGCCGTATCCTTTGGAAAAGGAGAACAGCGAGACGGTGTGCCCGCCGCTGTCGGGCAGCGAACCGGGCGAGAAATGCCGCGCGGCGCCGTAGGTGAAGTACTCGTAGGCCTCGTCGGCGAAGTGGTAGAGACCGCGCTCGCGGCAGAGCTGGTTGACTGCGGCCAGGTCCGCGGGCTGGTAGACGGCGCCTGCCGGATTGTTGGGAGAGATGGTGACGATGGCCCTGGTGCGGTCGCTTATGGCGGCAGTTATGGCGTCGAGGTCGAGCTGGTAGTGGGCATCGGTAGCGACGAGCACGGTGCGGCAATTGGCCATGGCGATGGCCATTTCGTGGTTGAAGTAGAAGGGCGACATGATAATGATCTCGTCGCCGGGGTCGGCAATGGCCAGCAGCGCGTGGTAGAAGCCCATATTCGATCCGGCGGTGACCATCAGGATCTGGTCGGCGGCGACCGCGATATCGTTTTCGGCGGCGAGTTTGTCGCGCAGTGCATCCTGTAGCTCGGGCAGGCCGCGGGCGGCCTGGTAGTGGTGTTCGGGGACAGTGGCGCCNAAGGCGGCGGCCTCGCGCAGGGCCTCGGGCGGGGGCGGGTAGTGGACGACGCCCTGGCCNAGGGAGATCGTGCCGGGNTTGTCGCGAATTAAGGCGGCGACGTGGGGNATTACCGGNCTCTGNACCGCCCGCATGCGATTGGAATCGANCATNGGGCTAAATACGGCAATGGCCTGGAGGATTGCAAGGTCTGGGTCCCGCATCGTATTCACTTGCGCAAGCGCCGCTACTAATCTTATCTANAACAATATAATCCACATTACAGGAGCANCCNCATGGCGCTGCAACAAGCACCCCAAAGAGTCAAGTTGCCCTTCGGCCAGATCGTCAACATGCTCGGTCGCTACGCCAAGGCCAAGGTGGTCGAGCAGATCAAGACCGTGACGCTGATCGTGGCCTATCTGGTGTTGTTCCAGTTGATCGTGCTGAATATACCTGTGGCCAACGCGCTGGTGGTGGCCATGGGCATCGGCGTGGTCGTATTGGGGCTGGCTTTCTTTATGGAGGGGCTCTTCCTCGGGTTGATGCCGCTGGGGGAAACCTGCGGCATCCGCTTGCCGCAGAAGACGGTGCTGCCCGTCATCCTGCTCTTCGCCTTTATCCTCGGCCTGGGCGCGACCTTCGCCGAGCCAGCGATCGGGGTGCTCAAATCGGCGGGGTCTTCAGTTACGCCCTGGGACGCGCCGCTCCTCTTTTTGCTGCTCAACAAATTTTCGGGTTATCTGGTGTGGTCGGTGGGCATTGGCGTTGGCATCGCCGTGCTGTTCGGGATGCTGCGTTTTCTCTACCACTGGTCGCTAAAGCCCTTCATCTACGTGCTCTACGCCATCACCGGGTCGGTGTCGATCTGGGCCTATTTCGACCCCAATCTCGTCCATCTGACTGGGCTGGCCTGGGACTGCGGTGGCGTGACCACCGGCCCGGTGACGGTGCCGCTGGTGCTGGCGTTGGGCATCGGCATTTCGCGCGTGGCTTCGCAGGGCGGGGAGGAGGGCGCGGCCGGCGGCTTTGGTGTCGTCACCCTGGCATCGGCCTTTCCCATCGTCGCCGTTATGGGGCTGGGGCTGTACTTCCTGCCCAAAATGCCGGCGCCTGCCAGCGACGCCGAATTCTGCGGTCCCGACAATCGCGACAAGGCCCTCTATCTATTCGTAGATGAGGCCGACATGCAGGGCTACGTACTCAAGAACGGCAGTGCCGACGCCCGCCGCGCCTTCTTCGCCGGCGATATCGCTGCCCTCGACGACTACGTACTCGAACTCGCTGGCGACCCGGCGGCGCAAGTGGCGGTTTTCGGCAGCGCCAGGGCTTTTTCCGCTTGGTTAATCAGCGAGGGCAGCGTCGAACAGCGGCTCAAAGTCTATGGCTCGGAGCAGCGGGTGCGCGAGGAGGCCGAGGCGCTGTATGCGAGTCGCGCCGGTTCGCTCGATATTCCCGAATTGCTGCAGCGCAACGGACTCGGAGCGCTGCAGGCGATCGTCCCCTTGAGCATCTTCTTGATTCTCGTGCTGCTGGTGATTCTGCGCGAGAAGATCCAGCGCGCTGACGAGGTGGTGCTGGGCTTGGTCTTCGCAGTGATCGGGATGTCGCTGTTCAGCATCGGCATTGAATTGGGGCTGTCGCGCCTGGGCGGCGATATTGGCACCAACCTGCCGACCTCGTTTATGGCGGTGGAGATGGAACAGGAGCACGAGGTGATCCGCAATTTCGATCCGGAGATCGTCACCAGCGCCATCAGCGCCGAGGGCGAGGTTGAGGAGATCTTCTCGCGCAGGACGTCCGATGGCTACGAGCAATTGCTCTACCGTGCTGAAAACTTCGATGCGCGCACCGGCCAGTACTCGCACACGCCGATCCGCGGGCCCCTGTGGGGCAGTCGCTTCGGAATCGTCATCGTCATCATCTTCGGTTTTATGATGGGTTATAGCGCGACGCTGGCCGAACCGGCGCTCAACGCGCTGGGGACCACGGTCGAGGAACTGACGGTGGGCACCTTCAAGAAGTCGCTACTGATGCAGGCGGTGGCCATCGGCGTTGGCGTCGGTATCGCCTCGGGGGTGGCCAAGATCATCTACGGCTGGCCGCTGATCTGGATGCTGGTGCCACCCTATCTGGCGCTGATGGTGCTGACCGCGATCTCGAGTGAGGACTTCGTCAATATCGGCTGGGATAGCGCCGGCGTGACCACCGGTCCGGTGACGGTGCCGCTGGTGCTGGCGATGGGGCTGGGGCTCGGCAGCCAGGTCGGCAGCATTGAGG
This sequence comes from Gemmatimonadota bacterium, assembly GCA_002724215.1. GTDB lineage: Bacteria > Latescibacterota > UBA2968 > UBA8231 > UBA8231. Next base: position 31,462 of record PBOD01000217.1, read on the forward strand.
GCTTCGGCATTCTGTCCCTGGCTTCGGTCTGTCCGATCCTGTCGGTGCTGCTGGTCGGGCTCTATGTGACCGGCCGCCGCAAAGCCGAACTGGAAGAATCGGTTTAGGGGGAAACTATGGAGACCATCAAGGCCGCGCAGATCACTTGCTCCGTATACCACTCAGTCACCGACAAGGCACTGGGCGCGATGCGGGAAATGGGAGTGGAGGAATACCATCTTCAGCCGAGCCGCGCCGTGGTGCTCAGGCGCAAGGCCGGTTTTTTGGGCATTGGCGCCGGGATCGGGCTGGAGGAAGAGCCGGCGGACAAGATGCTGTTTTACGTGCCGGCGGATGCGGCCGACACCGCCTTGCGAGGGCTGGCGGAAGCCTGTGGCCTCAAGATCCCCGGCCGCGGCAGCGTCGTCAGCGAAGAAATCGAGATGGTGCCGACTTCGGCATGGGAGGGCAAGTCCCTGACGGCGCTGCCGGGCTCAGAGGATGTCATCACGCACGGCGATATGGCGAGTATAACCTGCACGGTGACGCGGGGCGAGGGCGACAGTATCGTCAAGGCGGTACTCGGTCTGGGCATGCCAATGCCGCAGGTCACCACGGGCATTGGCACCGGGTTGCGCGAAAAGCTCGGCGTGGTCCGGGTCGCGCTGCCTTCGGAAAAGGAGGTAGTGCACGCGGTGGTGTCGGCGCACGAGGCGACCGAGATTCTCGGCTCGCTCTACGACGCCGGGCGGATGTACCGCTTCGGCGCGGGCTTTATCTACCAGTCACCGCTGTCGCGCGGGGTGGTCAATAGCATGGTGATCCGGGGGCAGCGGCATTCGGCCAGTATCGAACAGTTGATCGCCGCCGTCGACGATCTCAAGGGCTCTGCCGATTGGCGCAAGCGGGCACTGGGGGGCGAGGAATCGACCCGCCGCTACAACTACATCTACGACCTGGTCAACCTGACGCTCATCTGCAACGAGGGCAGCGCCACCGACTTGGTGCGGGCGGCAATGGCCGCTGGCGCCAGCGGCGCAACGATCGTCAAGCTGAGCTATGCCCGCTTCGACGGGGCCGAGAGCAAGGTGTCGCCGGCGCGCGAAACGACCGAGTTGATCATCGGCCAGGACCAGGTCGGCCCTGTTGCCGAAGCGCTGACGGCGGCGGGACTGTTCGACGACGATACCGCCGGTGTGATGGCGCTCAAGCCGGTGAGTGCGGCCTGTAGCAACCGCGGCGCAAGGCGCTGATCCCTCGCTCGCGGAACTAGCCTCGCTCCAGGCAGCCGGCTACTGCCTCAGGACCGCGCCATTTATCGCGGGGGCCTGAAGCGTTGTTCCTTTCTTCGTTGCCGCGTGCAACGTATCCGCCCCAGCAGTACCTCGGGATCAGGACTACCCGGATCCAAAGCGGTCAGTTTGCTCGACGGCGTTGCCTTCTGCGGGTCGGGAAGGATGGCGTGGTGCCTTGGCTATTGCGGGGCCGAAGTTGACCTGCCGGAGCAAGCGCGGCTAATCTAGCGCCTGCTGCAACAGGCCGAACAATCGGTCGATCTCGGCGCGGGTCTCGTCGTCGAGGAAATAGCTCAGGGGGCCGCGATGGACCTGGTTGGGGAAGAGTCCGCGCTTGTGCATCAGATAGCGTTCGACGACGATGAAGCCGTCGAGCCCGCCCTGGAGCTGGAGGGTGCACAGCGCGCAGATCGGGAAGTAAACCCGGTAGGCGTGCTCCTCGTCGCCAGCGACCAGCGCGCGCCACAGCGCGGTGGTGCCGTCGAGCAATTCGACGCCGGGGATGGTGCCCTTGATGCCGCGGCGAAAAGAGTCCATCAGCAATACGCCGCCGCTGCCCTCAAAGATTGCAGCTGTTCCGCCGGTGGCATCGCGCAGGGCCGAGATACAGGGGCCGAGCGGCGTGGCTTCGGGCTTGAAGAGGATGCGGTCGCCGTGGTCGGCAAAGAGCGAGGCCTGGAACTCGATGCCCATCGGGTTGCCGACATAGGAACTGGCGTCCTGGACCATGACGGGAAGGGTCACCTCGTCGAGCAGGGCTTCGAAGTAGACGCGCAGTTCGTCTTCGCCGAGCGCGCGCGAGACCGGCGGGATCGCCATGACGGCGGCGGCGCCCCCGTCCTCGGCGGCGCGGGCGTAGGCGCGGGCCTGGGCGGTGCTTTCGGCGCCGACATTGACGATGACCGGGCCGCGGCCGGCGGCCATCTCGACCAGGGCGGCGGGCAGTGCCATCCGCTCTGCGGCGGTAAGGCGCAACAGGTCGGATACCAGCGCCAGGCAGAAGCCGTGGGCGCCGAGCTCGAAGAGATAGTCTATTTCTCGCTGCAAAGTGGTGTGGTCGATCTGCTGGTCGTCGGTGTATGGCATGTGGACGACCGGGAGGACATCTTTGATCTCGTGGCTCATGTTCTGTTGTTTCTCCGCACCTGGCGGATTATGGCGAAGAGCCGGGTGGCTATTTCGTCGTTGGCTGCGGCGACCCAATAGGCGAATTTGCGCCGCTGGGTATAGATGGGCCGCCGGTTTTCTGCGACATAGCAACAGGCGCCCGCCTCTTCGGCGATAAGCGCAGGGGGACCGGCGTCGTAAATCTCCATCTGACGGGTCAGATAGGCGCAAATCTCGCCCTCGGCGAGCTGGGTCATAACCAGCGCGGCGCCGATCGGCTTTTCGCGCGGGTCGAATTCGGGCCGCGCCAGCGCCTGGTGTTGCCGCGCCTTGGAGGAGATGAAGGCGGCGTTGCTGCGCGGCTTTTTGGGCAGCCGCAGGCGGCGCGGCCGATGCTTGCCGACGCGCAGATAGGCGCCCCGGTCCTTGATCGCGGTATAGAACTTGCCCTCGGACGGTCGGGCGACGATCGCTGCGATCATTTCGCCGCCTTTGGCCAGGCCGATGGTGATGTGATAAGGAGCGTCGCCGCGCTTGAAATGGTAGGTGCCGTCTATGGGGTCGAGGATGACGGTGTAGGGCGAGTCGTTGCCGACGAAACGCCTTTTGAGCGGGGTCTTCTCCTCGGCGATGACGCGTACCTGCGGAAAGTGTTGCAGCACCGCGCCGAGGAGGATGTCTTGCACCGCGGCGTCGAGGACGGTAAAAGCAGTGGAGGCCTCCTGGGCGTGGTCGCTGATGAGCGTCTGGTCGGCGGCCTTGCCGATATCGGCGACCTGGCCGAAGAAGATCAGCGTGGCGCGGGCACACTGATCGACGACGGGCAGGAGGGCGTCGATAAAGGCCTGGGGGTCGATGTGTCGGGTCATGGCGATTCGCAAAAGAAGCGCCCGGTTCCCCCGCGGGAAACCGGGCGCGCGTTGCGATGGGAGTGCTGTTTAGCCCGCCGCCTCGGCCGGCTGCGCCTCCTGCAGCGCGGTGACGACCTTGTCCGGGCTCATCGGCAGTTCGCCCAGGCGGGCGCCGATGGCGTCGTAGATGGCGTTGGCGATGGCGGCCATCGGCGGGACCAGCGGCACCTCGCCGACTCCGCGAATGCCGTGCGGGCTGGCCGGATTGGGCACTTCGACCAGGATGGTCTCGATTTCGGGCACGTCGAAAGTGGTCGGCATGCGATAGTCGAGGAAGGTCGGGTTGGCGAGGTTGCCGTCGTCGTTGTAGAAGTAGCCCTCCGACAGCGCCCAGCCGATGCCCTGGACCGCGCCGCCCTGGATCTGGCCCTCGACATACGAGGGGTGGATGGCTTTGCCGACATCCTGGACAGCGGTGAAGCGCAGGATCTCGACCTTGCCGGTGTCGGGATCGACCTCGACATCGACGATATGGACGGCGAAGGCGTTGCCGGGGCCGCCGGCGTTGACCGAGCCCTTGCCGGTAATCGGACCGCCGGTCGAGCCCTGGCTGGCGGCGACCTCCGCGAAGCTCAGTTTTTTGGCGGCGTCCGACTTGCTGACGAAGGCGCCGTCCTGATATTCGACATCGTCCTCATCGAGCTCGAGCTGGCGCGCGGCGCGCTTGCACATCTCGGCCTTGACGTCTTCGGCGGCGTTGTAGCAGGCGTGGCCGGTGGCGTAGGTAACGCGGCTGCCGCCGGTGCCGCCGGTAAAGCCGATAGACGAGGTGTCGGGGATCGATGGGTTGATGTCTTCCGCTTCGAGCCCGAGGGTTTCGGCGACGATCATCGCCATCGAGGCACGGCTGCCGCCGATATCGACAGAGCCCTCGTTGAGGTTGATGGTGCCGTTGTCGTTGACCGATATGGCGGCCGAGGACATGCCGCCGCCGTTGAACCAGAAGCCGCCGGCCACGCCCCTGCCTCTGTAGGGGCCGGCGAGCGTGCTTTTGTAGTGCTCGGAATCGAGCGCAGCCTGTACGGTCTGCTCGCAGCCGATCTGGCCGTAGACAGTGCCATCGGCGCGGCGAGTGCCCTCCTTGGAGGCGTTTTGCAGGCGCATCGCAAGCGGATCAATGCCGATCTTCTCGGCCAATTCGTCGATGACGCTTTCAGAGGCGTAGGCCGCGTTGGGCGCGCCGGGGGCGCGATAGGCCGAGGACTTGGGCTTGTTGACCACCACGTCGTAGGCGTCGATGGTGACATTGGCAATATTGTAGGGGGCGAGGATGCAACTGGCTCCGGCGCCGACGGCCGATCCGGGATAGGCGCCGGCTTCGTAGGCCATGTAGGCATGGGCGGCGGTGATGGTGCCGTCGTTCCTGGCGCCCATCTTGACTTTCATATAGGAGCCGGGGGCCGGGCCAGTGGCGAGGAAAACCTCGGTGCGGCTCATGATCATCTTGACCGGATGGCCGGTTTTGTGCGACATGATGGCTGCGGCGGGCTCCATATAGGTGGGAAACTTGCCACCGAAGCCACCGCCGATCTCGCAGGGCATGACCTTGACCTTGGAGACCGGGACATTGAGGACCTCGGCGACCTGCGAGCGGATCTCGAAGGGCCCCTGGGTGCTGACCCAGACGGTGACGGTGCCGTCTTTCTTCCACCACACGGTAGTGTTGTGCGGCTCGATATAGCCCTGGTGAATGGTCGCGGTCTCGAACTCGCGCTCGACGATGACGTCGGCCTCGGCGAAGCCGGCGTCGAGGTCGCCCATTGCGTGCTGGTTGTGGCTGGCGATATTGCTCTTCTTGCCAGTGTCCTCGCCCAAGGCTCTGGTCGTGCGTTCCTCGTCGAGCAGAGGTGCGCCGTCCTCCATGGCCTTGCGCACGTCGACGACCGGCTCGAGGACTTCGTATTCGACATCGATGAGATCGAGGGCTTCCTCGGCGATATGTGGGTCGGTGGCGCAGACTGCGGCCACGGCGTGGCCGACGTAGAGGACCTTGTCGGAGGCCAGCGAGTTTTTGGCGATCTCGCGGACGTTGACGGTCGTCTCACCGATATTGGAGAGCTTATCGACGGTCTCGACTAGGTCGTCGGCGGTGGCCACGGCGCGCACACCATCGACTGCGAGGGCTCTGGAGGTGTCGATCGAGAGGATTCTGGCATGGGGGTGCGGGCTGCGCAGAACTTTGCCGTAGAGCAGGCCGGGCAGGCGCACATCACCGCCGTACATGGCAGCGCCGGTAACCTTATCGACGCCATCGTGGCGGATTGGACGGGTGCCGATGACGCGGTATTTGCCATCGGCGGTGTAATCGGGATAGTCTTTGGCGGTAAAGGTGGACATGGTGCGTATGGCTCCTTTACGAAGATGGGTATTTCGCACAATTGCCCATTAATTTGATTACGCGCGTCGGCGCCGTCAAGTGGAGTGCGCCCTGTCGCCAACGCGCGCGAGGCGCTGGCGCGGATGGCAGCAAAGGCGCCGGACCGGGTCGCTGGCAACGGGCTAACGACAAAAGCCGTTCGAGGAGAAGACCTGGGTGCAAGTTGACGGTGGTGATCCGCGCGACGTATCCTTGCACCATGTGCTCTGCCTGGAAAACGCCCGCTGCCGCGCCCGAACTGGCTGCCGACGAAGTTCATGTCTGGCGTCTCGACTTGGAGGACGCCGTAGCGGACGACGCCTGCCTCAGCCCAGACGAGCGCGAGCGGGCCGGGCGCATTGCCGCGCAGCGGCACCGCCAGCGCTTCGTGGCCGCGCGGTCCGCTTTGCGCTGTCTGTTGGCGCAGTACTTGGGTTGCGAGCCGGCAGAGGTGGCCTTTGCCTACGGCGAGCACGGCAAGCCCGCGCTGCAAGAGGGCGATCTGTGCTTTAACCTGTCGCATTCGCACGAGATGGCGCTCTATGCAGTGGCCCGCGCCCGCGCGGTGGGCGTCGATGTCGAGTGGCCACGGCCGAAGGTGGCGCACGAACAGATCGCGGAGCGTTTTTTTTCGCTCGAAGAACGGGAGGCGCTCTCTGCAGTGGCCACGCCCGAGAAGAAGGCGGCTTTCTACAACATCTGGACTCGCAAAGAGGCCTACATCAAGGCGCGCGGCGACGGCATTACTGCGGGTTTGGATACATTCGGCGTGTCGTTGGGCGCCGAAGCGGCGCTGGTGCATTCGGACGAGGGGCAGGCGGAACTGGCGCGATGGCGGCTGCAAGCGCTCGATCCGGCGCCTGGCTATGTCGCTGCGTTGTGCGCCGAGGGCGCGTGGCGGTTGCGGTGCTTGCGCTGTCGCGCTTAGAGAATCCGCTCGCGGACCACGCCGTGCAGATCCATTTCGAAATCGATATCGACGACCGGTGGACGGGTGTAGTACCAGCGAATGCCGTGGCGATGGGCCGGGCCCATGGTCGGCAGCAGAATGTCCTCTAAGATGCCCTCCAGCGGGAAGATCGTATAGACGTTGACTGCGTTGATCAGATCCCAGTCTCCGCCTAGGCCCTTGAGGCGCTGGTCCATCACCTGCATGACATAGGTGGCCTTTTCCCGCATCGACTCGGGCGAGGTGTCGCCGGGGCGGATGAGACCCTCCGTGACCAGGATGCCCTCGCGCAATTCGCCGGCGCCGGCGACGATGAGGGTCTGGCGGTCGATCTGGTCGTTGGCAACTACGTAGGAGAAGGCGTGCAGGACGGGCTCGCTCGGAGGCCGAATTGCATTGTGCGACAAATCAATGGGGGCGACATTGGTGCGGGCGATGGGATTGTGCTCGCCGACGTAGAGATCCCATTGCTGCAAGACGGCGCAGTACTCGCGGTTGAAGTCGATAAAGCCCTGCATGGTAAAGGGTGCCGGCGAGCGCAATTCGATTGCGCAGAGGGCATGGCGGTGAGTTGCATCGCTGCGCGCTGCCCAATCCTCGGCTTTGAGATGGGCATCTATGCGGTCGAAGCCCTCGCGCCAGGGCAGCGCCCGGGAGAGGGTGACGTGGACGATTTCATAGCCCGGATCGGCGATAACGCCGCAGGAATAGGGGTCGATACCCTGGAGGAAGTGGTAGTGGCCGTGGGGGTGCGCAATGAGCATAAGACCTCGCATTAGCTGAAGTAGAGCTTCCTATTGTCGCCCGTAAGTTGCTCTGCGTCAAGGGGGAAGCGCCCTCAGGGGCTGAGTTTTTAAGCTTGACAACGCAATGGGCACTTGATATCGTACTGGCATGACCAATATCGCTTCCGCACCCGCCGGTGCTTCCGGCCTGTCGGCTATGCGCCGCAGCCAGGTCCGCATGCGAGCCGAAGCCATCCAGGCCGACCGCCGCGCGCAGGTTCTCGACCGCGTCGATCGCTTGGTGCGCGGCATGGAGTCGGTTGCCCGGCGCTTGTCGTCCGACCAGATCAGTTCGACCCAGCGCTCGGTGCTGGTCTCGCGTTTCAACGACATGCAGCGCCGCGTCAACCAGATCGACGGCGTGGTCGGTAGCGAGGGGCGCGGCGACGGCCTCGCCCGGGTGGGCGCGGGCAAGAGCGTGGGAGTCGATAGCCCGGCGGCGGCGGGGCAGACCTTTCGCCAACTGCGCCAGCTGCGGCGCGAACTCCAGGTCGAGCGCCAGGCGCCGCCGCAGCCCCAACGCGTTGCGCCCGAGCTTACGGGCAATATGGTCGACCTCGAAGCCTGAGCGCAGTCCTCGCGCGCAGGCGATTCAGATCCGGGATTTCCCGGATCTTTTTTGTGCCCTTGCCGCTGTCTGCCCCTTACTTATATTTGCTTCGCCCACTTGCCAAAAACTCGTCGATTCAGATACAATTATGGTCTACCAGGTCTTAGTCCGCTCGGAAATAGAGCCCTACCGCACAGTGATTCCAGCGATCGAGGAACATTGCCACGTGCATCGTTGGAATCCACTTGAGCAACAACCTCCCGCCGCCGTGCTGGAGCAGATCGAAGGCGTCTATAACTACGGCCATTACGCCTTTACCGCCGAGCATATGGACCAGATGCCGGCCCTGCGCATCATCAGCAATTTCGGCGTCGGCGTCGACCACATCGACTTGCAAGCCGCCCGGGCTCGCGGCATTCCTGTTGGCTACACTCCCAATGTGCTCGACGGCGCCACCGCCGATATCACTTTCGCGCTGCTCCTGGCGGGTGCGCGCAATATCGTCGCAGGCGATCATTTCGCGCGTGGGCCGGACTTCCTCGAGTACGACCCGAGCTTTATGCTGGGGCAGGAAGTCCACCACCAGACGCTGGGCATCGTCGGCATGGGCAATATCGGCTACCAG
>PBOD01000218.1 GCA_002724215.1 Gemmatimonadota bacterium
GCGCTCAAAGACGCGCACGCAATCGCCGTGACTCAACTGGTGCGGATCGGCAATTTTAACCGCAACCGCGACCAGCCTGAGCATCCGCACCAGTTGAGTCACGGCGATTGCGTGCGCGTCTTTGAGCGCGCGGTCATCCACCCGGGCGTGGAGTACGAGATCGTCTACGGCGTCTCCGACAGCACCTGGCCGCGTTACGATCTCGACCACGGGCGCCGGGTGATCGGCTACGACCCGCAGGACAAATCCGACTGGGAACCCGAAGGAGGCGAGTGATGGCCTACGAACCACTGGATCTCAGCGCAGCGCACAATGCCGGGCTGGATGTTTTGGGCGGTGTCGGGCCGCTAGGCGAGCAGGCGTTGCGCGGTCTGCCCTTTCAGCTGGGCACAGACCCGCAAAAATGTCTGGTCGCCTGTGGCGAGGAGGGGGCGGAGATCGCCATTGGCCGCCAGGCGACCTGGCTGGTGGTGGCGCACCGCTTGCTCGAATCGGGGATCGGCGACAACGGGCCGCTCGGGGTAGAGGTCGCCCAATATGCCTTCCACTATGCGGACGACAAGGTGATCCGCACACCGGTGCGCGACCGTTTCGAAATATCTATGGTGCCGCACGCTTACGGGGGGGCGCCCTTCGTCGCGGTGCCAGACACCAACGATTGCGTGTTGCCGCGCGACGCGGGCGAGTGGGGATCGGCGGGACGGCGGCAGATGGAGGTCGATGCGGGCAGGGCGCAAAACTATGTGCTGTGGGCGTGGAAGAATCCGCATCCCGATATCGCGCTGGATAGATTGGTCGTGGAAGCGGCGGGACCGGCCTTTGTGATCGCCGGGATCACCGTCAGCGATCTCGACGAGGAGCCGGTCTGCCGCGAGGGCACCCGTGAGGTGATCATTACCTTACCCAAGGACGAAGACGCCCGCGAATCGGCGCCCGTCGCGGTGGAGGTCGATCGCGGCCTGGCGACCTATCCCTATGCTCTGCCAGAGCAATCGAGCGAGGACTTTATCGCCGATCGCAAAGGCTGGGGCGAGGCGCAGAACGAGGGCAGCAGTCCGGCCTATGTCGAAATTGCGGCCAATCCCTCGGCCACCGTCCAGGTCAAGCGAGGCGATGAGGTGCTGGGCGAGGCCAACTGGGGGGAGATGCGCGAAAAAGGCCAGGTGGAGGCGTCGGAGCGGGTGAGGTTAGAGGTGGTCGATCGGGGCAAAAACTGGGTGCATACGAAAGTGGTCGACGACGAGACGGGTAAGCCGGTGCCCTGCCGGGTCCACTTCCGCTCGCCCGAGGGCATACCCTATGCCCCGCACGGCCACCACGCCCACGTCAATTCGAATATGGGCACCTGGCATATCGATGTTGGCGGCGACGTGCGGATGGGGCAGATCACCTACGCCTATATCGACGGTAAGTGTCAGGGCTGGTTGCCGCGCGGTGAGGTGGTGGTCGACGTGGCGCGCGGCTACGAATACGAGCCGTTGCGGCAAAAGATCGAAATCAAGCCCGGCCAGCGCGAGTTGGAATTGCGGATCAAGCGCTGGCGCGACATGAACGACGAGGGCTGGTACAGCGGCGACTCGCACGTGCACTTCCTGTCGGCCCAGGGCAGCTTGACCGAGGCGCAGGGCGAGGATCTGAACGTGGTCAATTTGCTGCAGTCGCAGTGGGGCGGATTGTTTACCAACACCGAGGAATTTACCGGCGGCGAAATGGCCACTCCAGACGGCAACAATATCGTCTACGTGTCGCAGGAAAACAGGCAGCACTTTCTCGGGCATTTGATCCTGATGGGGCTGAAGGAGCCGGTGATGCCGTGGTGCTCGGACGGGCCGGGCGAGGCCGAGTTGGGTGGGACGCTGGAGGTGCCGATGGCCGAGTGGGCCGATCGCTGCCGCGACCAGGGCGGCAGCGTGGTGATTCCGCATTTGCCCAGCCCCAACGGCGAGCCGGCGGCGCTGATTGCCACCGGTCGCGCCGACGCGGTGGAGATGTTGCGACACGGTCCGTATATGCACGGCGAGTACTATCGCTATCTCAATTGCGGCTACAAGCTGCCGCTGGTCGGCGGCACCGACAAGATGAGCAGTGATGTGCCGGTGGGAATTTATCGCACCTACGTGCAGATCCCCGACGATGAGCCCTTCACCTATGACAACTGGTGCAAGTACATGGCGGCGGGGCGAACCTTCCACAGCGGCGGGCCGCTGCTGCGCTTCTCGGTCGACGGGCACGCGGTGGGCGATACGGTGCAGCTGCCCGGCAATGGCGGCACGGTGGAAGTGCAGGTAGAGGCCGATTCGGTGTTGCCGATCCACGTGCTCGAGGTGGTGCAGGAGGGACGAGTGGTGGCTTCCAGCGAGGAGGCTAAGGGGGCTCGGAAGCTGAGCCTAAAGGCTGAGGTGAAGGTCGAAGGGCACTCGTGGCTGGCGGCGCGCTGCAGCGGTCCGAATTACTTCGAGGGCGTGCCGCACTACGACGGCTGGGGCCGGGGCATAATGGCGCATACGTCGCCGGTGTACCTGGCCTGCGGTGGCGAGTGGTGGATGTTCAACCAGGAGACGGCGCAGTACATGATGAGCCTGGTCGAGGGGTCGCTGCACTACATTCGCCACAATAGCCGACAGCATTTGCGCGACGATGTGACCCACCACCACGGCGAGGCCGACCATTTGACGTATTTAGAGCGGCCGTTTGTACAGGCGCGGGAGGCGATTCATCGGCGGATGCATCGGTTGGGGATTCCGCACTAGAGGTCGAAGNGCGGGATCTCGATGAATTCGCCGCCCANTTTCGCCGATTCCTGTGCCAGCAGGCAGGCCTGGGCGGTGGCGAAGACGTCNCGGGTGGGGATGAACAGGTCTTNGCCGCGCTCGATGGCGTCGATCATATTGGCGACGAAGGTGCCGCCGGTGTCAGGGGGCAACTCGGGTTCGTAGGCGCCTTTTTTATTAGACACGATCAACAGGTGGTCCTGAGCGTAGGCGCGCAGATGGGCCGAGCCCTCGGTACCCATGAGGATAAAGCGGGTGTCGCCGAAGGAGGGGGATTGCTGTGGGGTAAGCCAGTCGGCGGTNAGCGTGGCCAGGGCGCCGTCGGAGAGCTGGAANGAGGCCTGGATGTGGTCGATTAAGCGCGGCTCGTCGGTGAAGCGCNTGCAGGTCTCGAGGGCGTGGACGCCGGTGCATTCGGCGCCGGTGAGCCAGCGGACCTGGTCGAGGCCGTGGCAGGCGAGGTCGTGGAAGGGACCGGTGTAGACCTGGCCGTCGAAGTACCAGGCGGGGGCCGAGTCGCGGCGGGTCTTGTGCGGGTGGGTGGAGATCAGGCTGGCGATTTCTCCCAATTCGCCGTCTTCTATGGCGCGGCGCAGCGCGATGAAGGGCGGGTAGCTGCGCGAAGTGAACCACATCGACAGCTCGATTTTGCCGGCGGCGACGGCAGCGCGCATGCGCTCCCAGTCGGCGAGCGTGCGGCAGAGGGGTTTGTCNANNANCANNTGGACNCCGGCNNNNGCGCAGGTCTCGACCAGGGCGGTTTTCTCGTCGTGGACCAGGCCTTCGAGNANNAGTTCGGGCTGNGCCTGGGCAAGCATTTCTTCGAGGCTGTGGAAGCGGGGGATGGAGGTGGCGCTAGCGTAGCGCTCGTAAAGGGTGTCGTCGGGNTCGACGAGGCCGACGATCTCGCCGTTTTTGGCGTTTTGGGCCGATTGGAACATTCCGCCGATGTGGCCGTAGTGGACGCCNATGATGCCGATGCGCATGTCTGTATTCTCCGAANNTTCTCCGAAATTGGCAGTGGGCGCGGGAAGCTAAAAATACCTGCGCACGGTGTCAATTGATGGCGGCAGGCCCAATGCGCATCGTCGCGGCTCGAGACGCGGTGCCGCATGGCGCGTGGAACCCGCAGAGCAAAGCGGAAAAGTGCGGTCGGTAATGTCGGGCGTGGTCGGGAGAATGCACCGTCACAAACGGTCCTGCGACAACGNTCGCGANTCTGTTTCGCCCGGTATCGCTATTCCGGGATTCGCTGTTGTGGAATGACCGCCACTGCCTCGATCTCGATGAGCCAATCGGGGTCTATTAGCTGCGCCACCTGGACCAGAGTGCTGGCGGGATAGGGCTTNNNNAANAANNCGGCGCGGACTTCGTGGATCTTGGCGATCTCGGCGACGTCGGTGACGAAGACGGTGACTTTGGCGATGTCGTCCATGGTGCCGCCGACGCTGGCGAGTACGTCGCGGATNTTTTCGAGGACTTGCCTCGTCTGCGCCGCCATATCGCCCTTGCCCACCGTATGCCCCGCNGCGTCNTGCGAGACGTGGCCGGAAATGTGCAGCACGCGCCCTTCGGGNTGCCAGGCGGCGCTGGAAAAGATGCCGAAGGGCTCGACCACGCCCTTTACATTGAACCCCTGTGCCATAGTANCTCCCGTTTTTGCTGGAGTATGGTCGNCCGTTTCGGCGCTGTCAAGGCGATGGATTGCCAGCGTCTGCCGCGCGCGGCATATTGTGGGCCTTATCCTGTTGCAGGGAGCNTGGACATGACTGATGAACAAGCACCGGCCTTTGGCTCGCCCGAGCTGCGCATTCCCGACCAATTGCGGGGGCCGCTCAAAGCCCATATCGAAGATTTGCGGCAGCGCTATCTGGAGATGGGGTGGGGAGGACGGGGAGGGTTTGGGGTGCAACCCGCGTTGATCGTGATCGATCTGGCACTGTGGTGGACCAAGCCGGACAAGCCGCCGATGGGCAGCCATGTCGATCCGATCGTCGCGGCGACCTGCACGCTGCTGGCGGCCGCGCGCAGGGCGGGCATTCCCATTTTCTTCACTACTTACGACTACGACCCGGCNGACCCGCCAAANCCCCACCATCGCAAGTGCGAGCAGAAGATCGGCCCGGAAGACGCGGGGTTGATGGATCTGGACCCGCGTTTGCAAAGGCGCGACGACGAGCGGATTATCCGCAAGAAATACGCCTCGGCCTTCAAGGGCACCAACCTGCACGAGAATCTGACCACTCTGGGCGTGGATACGCTGATCGTCACTGGGGTCAGCACCAGCCACTGCATCTACGCGACCAGCCGCGACGCGGCGCACACCTTCCGGGTGGTTGTGCCCAGGCAGGCGGTGGGCGAGCGCTGCGAGCTATTGCACGAGGTCAATCTGCTCGATATCGACATCGACCTCGGGGACGTGATGGAGCTCGATGAGGTGGTTGCGCAGATCGCAGCGGTCGCTAGGGGCTAGCGCCGTCTTCTCTCAGTCCGCGCAGCAGGCTGTAGCCGAGGAGCAGGAGCACTAGGGCGAAGGGCAAACCGGTGATGATGACGCCGGTTTGCAGCGCGCCGAGCCCCCCGCCGATAAGCAANACGGCGGCGACGACGCCCTCCGTCACCGCCCAGAAGACGCGCTGGACCGTCGGCGGATCGGTGCGGCCGCCGGCGGTGATGATATCGACGACGAGAGAGGCCGAATCCGATGAGGTGACGAAGAACGCGATGATAACCGCGATGCCCAGTGCCGAAGTCAGGGCGGACCAGGGGAGGGTGTCGAGTAGCACGAAGAGGGCGGTGGCGACATTGTCGTTGACCGCCGCGACGATGCCGCCACCGCCGTGCAGCTCGTTGAATAGGGCGCTGTTGCCGAAGGTCGTCAGCCACAGGAAGGTCACCAAGGACGGCACCAGCAGCACGCAGAGCAGGAACTGGCGGATGGTGCGTCCGCGCGAGATGCGGGCGATGAAGATCCCCACGAAAGGCGCCCAGGCGATCCACCAGGCCCAGTAGAAGATGGTCCAGCCGTGCTGCCACTCGCCGCCCCCGTAGGCCTCGGTCCACAGGCTCAATTTGGGCAGGTGGGCGGCGTAGGTCCCGATATTCTGCACCAAGGCGTCGAGCAGGTGCAAGGTGGGGCCAGCGGCAAAGACGAAGGCCAGCAGCGCCAGCGCCGCGNACATATTGAATAGGCTGAGCCGGCGGATGCCCCTGTCGAGGCCGAGTACGACCGAGACGGTGGCCATCAGCGTGATCCCGGCGATGAGCAGGACCTGCTGGGTGGCGCCCTGGCCTACGGCGAAGAGATGGTCGAGGCCGGCATTGACCTGCTGGGCGCCNAGNCCNAGCGATGTGGCCNGGCCGAAGAGGGTCGCTANGGCGGCGAGGACATCGATCAGGTNGCCGGCCGCGCCGTGGATGCGGTCACCCANCACGGGATGGAAGACNGAGCGGATGGTCAGTGGCAACCCGCGGTTGAAGGCGAAATAGGCCAGCCCCAGCGCGGTGAGCGCNTAGAGCCCCCAGGCGTGCAGGCCCCAATGGAAAAAGGTAATGCCCATCGCCAGTTCGGCCGCTTGCGCCGTCTGTGCCGCACCCCAGGGCGGGGCTGAGAAATGGTAAATGGGTTCGGCTACGCTCCAGAACACCAGGCCGATGCCCATGCCGGCGCTGAANAGCATCGCCAGCCAGCTCCCGGTCGAAAACTCGGGGCGGGCATCGGGACCGCCGAGGCGGATATCGCCGTAGCGGCCCAGCAGCAGATATACTACCAGGCCGAGGTAGATATTGACCGCGGCGACGAATAGCCAGCCGGCGGAGGCGGTGATGGTGCTCTGGGCCGCGGTAAAAAACGCCTGCAATTGCGCCAGGTTAAGGAGGCTGAAGACGACGAAAAAAGCTATGAGGCCGGCAGACGTCCAGAATACGGGCCGGTGGATGTGCAGGGTCGCGCTTTTGCCGGGGGCTTCGGTCACTGGGAGTTCCTCGCGTCGGGNGAATTCNCTCCAGTGCGGGCANGTCCTGCACCGGGGNGCTATATTGAATAAACGACTGCGNTACTCGCGTCAATAAGGGCGTGTGGAGAAAATAAAGGCGGGCCGGATGAATATGCTCGAAAATCGCGTAGCGCTGGTGACTGGCGGAGCGTCGGGGATGGGGCGGGCGATGGCCCTGGCGCTGGCCGGTGCGGGGGCGGATGTCGCGCTGGGATCGCTGCTGGCGGGGGCGAGCAGGGCCGAGGGGGAGATTTCCAATTTGCCGCCGCGCGACGATCTGGATGCGACGCGGGCGGAGGTCGAGGCGCTGGGGGTGCAGTGCCTGGCGGCGGATCTGGATGTGAGCGCGGACGAATCGTGCGATGCCTTCTGCCGGTCGGTCGACGAGCGCTTCGGGCGGGTCGATATTCTCGCCCATGCCGCCGGGATCACCGCCGAGGCCAAGCTCTCGGAGCATGCGGATGCGGCGTGGCACCGGGTGATCGATGTCAACCTCAATGGTACGTATCGCATGGTGCGGCGGATTTTGCCGGGTATGATCGAACGCGGCTGGGGGCGGATCGTGCTGATTGCCTCGACGGCGGCCTCGGTGGGGGCGCCGACCTCGGGGGCCTATTGCGCGTCGAAAGCAGGCGTAGTGGGCTTGATGCGTTGTGTGGCGTTGGAGGGGGCGCCGCACGGGGTGACCTGCAATAGCATCAGCCCGACCTGGGTCAATACGGACTTCGGTCGCGGGTGGATGGGCGATATCGCCCGCGAGCAGGAGGGGCGCAGCGGCGAGGAATATCTCGCCGATGCCCGGGCGGCCAATCCGCAGGGGCGCCTGATCGAGCCAGACGAGATCGGTNCGCTGGCGCGCTATTTGTGCTCGGACGAGGCGGTGGGGGTGACCATGCAGGATTTGACGGTGTCGGGGGGCTCGCTATGGTAGAGCTCCCGGGTTTGCGGAGATTGGGAAGGGCAGGTTGATGTGAAACGCGGATTGGAGCGAGTGCGCGTTGGTGCGGTGCAGATGATTTCGCAGCAGGGCGAGATTGGGGCCAATGTCGCCAAGGCACTGAACTATTGCGACCAGGCGGCCAAAAAGGGCGTCGAAATGCTGTGTTTNCCCGAGTGCGCGAGTACGGGCTTCGAGTGGTTGGGCGACCGGGACGCGGCGGCGAAGGTCTACGCCGAGCCAGTGCCGGGGCCGATGGTGGAGGTCTTTGCCGAGAAGGCACGGGCGACGGGGATGTATATCATTTTCGGGGTGGTNGAGCGGCCGCGGAATTCCAAGAAGATCTACAATACCGCCTTTCTCGTCGGGCCGGAGGAGGGCTATATCGGCCGCCACCGCAAGGTCCACGCCGAAAAGGTCTTCGCCCCGGGCGCTGAGGCNCCGGTTTTCGACACCCGCTACGGCAAGGTCGGGATCTTTATCTGCGCCGACCAGCGNTCGCCCGAGTTGTCCAGGCTGCTGGCACTCAAGGGCGCGCGGATATTGTTCCAGCCGACCAATTATTTTCACGCCGACGGCGTCGATATCCGGCGGCGCTATATGGGNAAGTGCACGGCGCAGCGGGCGCGGGCGATGGACAATGGGGTGCACCTGGTCATCGCCAATGCCGGNCGGCCCGAGTATGTCAACAACAGCCGCATTGTCGAGCCCAACGGCCAGGGGCCGGAACACAAGCTGGCTTACGCCACGCGCAAGGAGCAGTTGCTGGTGGCTGATATCGAGTATGAGCGGGAGGACAATCGGGTGCTACAGGCGGCGGCGCGCACGCCGTGGCTGTTTAAAGAACTGGGCGCGGAGATGGTCAAAGCCGCGCGGGGGCGGCGCTGATGCGCATACCGATCACCATGTGCCACGGGATCAGCGGGGGCGACTATCCGCTGACGGCGGAGCATCTAGATTTGCTGGCGGGAATCGCTCGCGAGCTGGGTTTNGAATCGATCGACTACGATCAGCTCGANGCCTGGCGCCGGGGCGGGGATTTGCCGNCGCGGCCGATCATGTTCGACTTCGACCATCCGGTGAANTCGATGCGCTACGAAATCCACGAAGTGCTGGCGCGGCACGGCTATTGCGGCAATCTCTTCGTCAACACCGGCGGCATGGACNCCGGGGCAGAGGNCTACGGCACGGAGACGGCGACCTGGGAGGAGTTGGGCGAGTTGGTGGAGTTTGGCTGGCATATCGGCGCCCATACGGTGACCCATCCCAATCTGTCCGAACTGGCTGCCGAGGATCCGCAGGGCGAGAAGCTGCAGTGGGAGCTGGAGACCTGCGATGCGGCGATCGAGCAACACCTGGGNATCAAGCCGCGCGACTTTGCCTTTACCGGCACCAGTTGGAGCAGCGTCGCCGAGCAGAAGGTCAAGGAGCGCTACCGCTTCGGCCGCCTGTGGATCGTCGGCACGCACTACCACGCCGATGGCGAGGCGATCCGCTACGCCGATTTGGTGGGCGTTGCTGGCGAGGACGAGGNCGACGGGGGGCCGCCGNACGCGGCGCGCTATATNTCCCGCGGTTCCGATCCCTATCGCCTGCCCTCGATGGAGATCCAGCGCGCNCTAATCTACAGCCCNGCAGCCTTTCGCGCCTACCTCGCCGGGGCGGTCGCCGATTGAGTCCGACGGCTTATCTCCAGGCATTCAAAGACCTCAACCGGGACGTGCGGTTGTTCATGGTCTCGGTGGTCGTCTCGGGCGTGTGTTACATGGGGTTGTACTTTCTGCTGATCAACCTCTATCTGCTGCGGCTGGGCTACGAGTTGGAGTTTATCGGGGTCTTCGTCTCGACCGGGGCATTTTCGTTCGCTGTGTTCAGCCTGCCGGCGGGAATGGCGGGGCGGCGTTTTGGCAGCCGGCGGCCGATGCTGCTGGGGATGGGGGTGCTGATGCTCGGTTTGGGAGCGCTGTCGGTGGCGGCGTGGGTGCCGGCGGGATGGCGCTCGGCGTGGCTGATCTTCTTCTGCGGGCTGCGCGAGTTAGGCCATGCTTTCTATATGGTCAACACGCCGCCCTATCTGATGGGCGCGACCACTGCGGCCGAGCGCGACTTCGCCTTTTCGCTGCGCGGGACCTTGACGCCGGTGGCGGCGTTTTTCGGCTCGCTAATTGGCGGGGTATTGCCGCGGGCGAGTGCTTTCTTCTTCGGTTGGGCAGAAGACGATCCGGCCAATTATATGGCGCCGTTGATGCTGTCATCACTGTTGCTGCTGCCGGGGCTCGTGGCGGTATGGCTGATTCGAGAGGTCGCGACAGAGACGGCCGAGCCAGGGGAGCGCGGGGCGATGCCGCTGGGGCTGATGGCGGCGATTGCGGCGGTCAGCGGGCTGTTTATCATCGCGGCGTCGGCCGGACAGTCCTTTTACAATATCTATATGGATACCGCGCTGGGGGTGCCGACCTACCTCATCGGCGCGGTGGCGTCGACCGGGCAGTTGCTGACCGCGGTGACGATGCTCGCAGCACCGGCGCTGATGGCGCGGTGGGGGCACGGGGGTACCTTTGTGCGCATGGGCCTGGGGCTGAGCCTGAGTCTGTTGCCGATGGTGCTGGTGCCGCACTGGCTGGCGGCTGGCGCCAGCGTGGTGGGCGTGGCGGCGCTGATGAGCCTAAGCTTTACAGCGCTGGCTATATTCCACCAGGGATTGGTACCGGTCGGCTGGCGGCCGGCGATGTCGGGGGCGTCGATGATGGCGATGGGCGTCGGCTGGGGTATCGTCTCGTCGGGCGGTGGCTATTTCGTTGCGACGTGGGGATGGGTGCCGTTTTTTCTGCTCGGCATCGTGGGCACCGCGCTGGGAATGGGTTTGTTCTGGTGGCGCTTCAGCAAGTGCCATAACTACTGAGGAGGACGCAATGCCTTTAACACAGGCCGAAATAGACCGATTCGATGCGCAGGGCTTTTTGCCGCGCGAACATTTGCTCACCGCACTGGAGGTTCGGGCGCTGCACCAGCGGTTGGAGGATATCGGCAACGAGGTGGTCGAATTTCCGGCGCAGTACGTGCAGATCGAACCGATGGTAAAGAGCGGTGAACTGCCGGAGGATCCGGTGCGTTTCAACAATGTGCGCAAGATCTGGCAGTTGACGAAATACGATGCATTGTTCAGGGAATACGCACGGCACCCCGCGATCCTCGACGTGGTGCACAGTCTGCTCGGGCCGAATCTCAAGATCTACGTCGATCAGACACTGTGCAAGCCGCCGCGGGTGGGCTCGGCCAAGCCGCCGCATCAGGACTCGGCCTATTGGACGACCATCGACCCGCCCAATCTGGTCATATGCTGGATGGCGCTCGACGACGCGACGGAGGACAATGGCTGCATGCGCTTTATTCCGGGCTCGCACAAGCTGGGGGTAATCGAGCACAAGCGGCTGGAAGACTTTCGCGTTGAAGACGAGAAGGTGGACTATCAGAGTGAGGTCAGCGTGCCGCTTAAGGCTGGGGGTTGCTCGTTCCATCACAGCCTGGCGCTGCACCGCACCGACGCCAATCGCAGCGACAGGCGCAGGATCGGCCTGACGGTCGCCTACATGAGTGCCGAGTCGAAATATATCGGCGACGGGGAGCAGCCCGACTACGAATTGGTGGCAGGGCGGAGTTTTCCGGGCTGCGTCTAGATCTCTAAAGCTTGCGGACGTAGACGTAGTAGGGGGCGATGGTGCGCTCTAGGCCGTCGTGGAACGAGGCGTAGAGACGGTCCGTGCCGGGCTCCAACTCGGCTTCGAAGCGGGCGCAGGCGCCCTGCGGATCAGTTTCGCACTGGTAGTCGCAGCCGCCGATCTCAAGGCGCGCCCAGCGGATGGCGATCGGGACGCCGCCTTCGTAGGCGGGCGCGTCTTCGGGCTTGATGCAGTCGCGGCGCCAGTCGCTGTCGTCGCCGTCGATCCCCGCGGTGAGTGCATAGCCGGTTTCCTCGGGCCAGCGCCGCAATTCTATGGCGTAGTGCCCCTTCTCCTTTACATCGACGGCCCAGTAGCCGCTGGTCACCTGGCCGGCGCGGACCTGGCGCTGATTCCACACCGCGTCGCAGGCTTCATTGCGGATGTCGTGGGTGGTGAGCTTGGCGGTGCTGCTGTCCTGACCCAGGGCTATTGGCTCGTCGCGGTCGAATTGCTCGGAGATCAGCTCCCACCACGCCTCGTAGTCGCGCCGCAGCGCGGCGACGGTGTCTGGATGGTCGCCGGCGACATCGCGGCGCTGACCGGGGTCGCTGCCCAGGTCGTAGAGTTCGGTGCCGTTGATCAGTCGCCACTTTTGCTTCATCACTGCGCTCTTGCGCCACTTGATCGGATGGGCGACGCGCTGGGTGTCGCAGAAATTGACGCGCTCGGCCCAGTCGGCGGGCGGGTTTTCACCGCGCAGCATGGGGGCCAGGCTGCGGCCGTGGAAACCGCGGCCTGAGGGGACATCGATGTCGCAGAGTTCGAGCAGGGTCGGCATGAAGTCGACATAGCTGGCCAGTGCCTCCACGTCGCGACCGCCGGAGATCCGACCGTCGGGAAAGCGGATCAGAAACGGTACGCGGTGACCGCCCTCGTAGGGGGAGCCCTTCTTGCCGCGCATCCCGGCGTTGTAGCTGCCCGGGCCCTCCTCGGGGAATTGATCCTGGTCGAGTTCGACGCCAGTGGCGGTGCCGTTGTCGGTCATAAAGACCAGAATGGTGTTGTCACTCAGTCCGAGGGTGTCGAGATGTGCGGCGAGGCGACCGAAATTCTCGTCGATATTGGCGATCATGCCGTAGAAGCGCGCGCGGTCTTCGTGTGGGGTTGCGTCGCGGTACGGATCGGCGTAGCGAGGCGCGATGTTGAGCGGGCCGTGCGGGGCGTTGGTGGCGATATAGCAGAAGAAGGGCGCGTCGGCGTTTTCCGCGATAAAGCGCATACCTTCGCGGAAAAACACGTCGGTGCAGTAGCCCTCGTAGGCGGTGGGGACGCCGTTTTTGAAATAGGTGTCGTCGAAGTAGTCGTTGCCCCAGGAGTCACCGGTATTGCCGATGCCGCCGCCGGCGTGGTAGACCGATTCGTCGAAACCGCGCTCGTGCGGGCGGTAGGGTGTGCTATCGCCGAGGTGCCACTTGCCGAAGTGGCCGGTGCGGTAGCCGGTCTGTGCCAGCGCGTCGGCCAGGGTCCACTCGTCGGCCCTGAGCAGAGAGCGTCCGCCGATGGTGTGCCAGACGCCGGCGCTATTGCAGTAGTGGCCAGTGAGGATGCCGGCGCGGGTGGGGGCGCAGGTCGAGCCGACGTGGAAGTCGGTCAGGCGCACCGCGTTGCCGTGAAAGCGATCGAGGTGAGGGGTTTGTATCGCGGCATTGCCATGGCAGCCCAGGTCGCCATAACCCTGGTCGTCGGTGAGTACGAAGACGATATTGGGGGGTGTGGTCATGAAATAATCGTTGGGGATGCTTCTGGGGCACCAGCTCGTCGCATTCGCGCCGCCAATTCCGCAGAAGGACCAGGAGATCTTGTGTTTTCGACAGAGGCATGTTAAGGTAGCAAATTAGCGCTACCAAATCCACTTGCCGACGGGAGATTTGCTCTGGAGATTTACATGTCCAGCCGGAGTGC
Source organism: Gemmatimonadota bacterium (assembly GCA_002724215.1). Lineage (GTDB taxonomy): Bacteria > Latescibacterota > UBA2968 > UBA8231 > UBA8231. The sequence continues at coordinate 13,328 of PBOD01000218.1, forward strand.
AGGTTTTGTTATTTGCCTGTGGCGCATATGGCGCCGATCGCCAAAAAGGTTTTTTTTCTGGGCGTAAATTGCAGGGTCGCTGTCACTGATCGCTATGTCCATTTGACCATACGATTGAAGTGGAATTGACAAGAGTAGTATCGATGTGAGGAGTCAGGGCTGATGTCTGAAAATCCCGATCTGGAGCTGGCCATCGCTAGAGTCCTGCAGAATGCTGCGGAGCCACTCGTAAAAGAAGGCCTGACGGCGCTGGACGGCATTTTCCAGACTGAGGCCGGCAATGTCCTGGTGCGGGGAGATGTGCTGGGGGGCGTGGCGGTAAAAATCACCGATGCGCTAGTCGTAGAGGGATCGGTGGTCGGCGAGATCAGTAAGCCCTGTCGCATAGAGGCGGTTGGTGATGTTATCATCACCGGAAAAGTGCACCATGCCGAGATACGCGCCCGCACGATCCACATCGGCGGCGAAGTTCGGAGCTCTGAACTGGTATCGTGCGAACGCATCGATGTCGAATGCGATCTGATCGACGTCAATGTGGCTGCCGGCGACCTGGAATTTTGCGCGCGGCGAGCCAGAGATCACCAGTTGCGTTTTGCACAGCACCGCGCGAAGCTGGAGATGTTGAAGAAGCAGCTCGAGCGCGACGAGGTGCAGTTGCACAAGCAGTGCGAGCGCACCAGCACGGGTCTCAAATTCGGCGCCGCCGCTATCGTATTGCACGAGCCCGACCGCATTCGGATCGACCTCGGCAAGTTCTATAAGCTGGTCGGCGACAAAGGGGAAGAAGAAGTGACCGCCGCGCTGAAGGAATTCTTTGCCAAGGGGCTGATCGGGCTGATCGGCAGGTTGAACCGCGCCTATATCGCTCGGAATCCTGCCCACGAGCGGGTTTTCCTACAGCTTATACAGGGCTTGCGCAAACTCGTATTCCTGTCGCGCAGGGTCGATGTGCTCATGCGTGAGATGGAGTGCGAGCGCGAGGCCCTGAGCGAGCTGGTCAAGCGAATCAACCGGACGGATCGCGTCGTCTCGGTCAGGGGCAAGGTCTATCCCGATACTAGCTTTGGATTTCTTCCCCTCGACGTGGTGATTTCTGCCGAAGGCGATATCGCATCGGTCGGCCGTCGCGCAGAGCTTCGCGTTTCCACCGGATCCGATACCAGCAGGCGAGCATTGAAAAAACAGGGCTCGAGCGGCCAAGAGGAGACCGAAATGCGATCGGCGGACGAATTGCGTGAGATCGCGTTGCGCCTCGACGGAGATTACGTGGTCTGGGGGCCGCTTGATGAGTTTGATTCGCTCGCCGTCTGAAGCCGGTGCGGTGGGGAACCGGGCGTTGGAAAGGGTGCCGGACAGCAGTACAGGGTGACGGCGCGCTCCTCGATTTTGCGTGTTCTTGCAGGGAACAACAAACAGCGCTAGTTACCCGCCCGTGTATGGAGAAAACCCAGTGAAAGGATAGATACAGGCATGTCGCAAAACTACACCGCCGCCATCGTCGGCTGCGGCGATATCGCGCACCACCACGTCAAGGGCTACCAGCGCGCCGGTGTCGAGCTCGTAGCGGTGGTCGATCCCCTGGAGATCGCCCGGGCGCAATACCGCGAAGAATACGGAATCGAGCGGGACTTTGCCTCAGTGGAGGAGATGCTGGCGGAGGTTGCGCCCGATATCGTCAGCGTTTGCACCTGGCACCTGCTGCACCCGGCGCCGACCATTGCTGCCGCCCGCGCGGGGGTCAAGGGCGTGATTTGCGAGAAGCCGATGGCGGTGGGACTGGGGTTGGCCGACGAAATGGTTGCGGTCTGCGAGGAGCACGGTACCCGGCTGGTTATCAGCCATCAGCGGCGCTTTACACCGGGTTGGGAAAAGGCGCGCGAGTTAGTGCAGAGCGGTGCTATCGGCCAGGTGCAGCAGGTCGAAACCAAGGTTGGCGCCGGTCTGCTCAATTGCGGTACCCACGTCATCGACGGAGCGCGCTTCATGCTCGGTGATCCCGAGACCGAGTGGGTGATGGGTGCAGTAGAGCGGCAGAGCGAGCGCTTCGAGCGCGACACGCCGATCGAGGACGGCTCGATGGCGCTGGTGCACATGGCCGGCGGGGTGCAGTTCCTGCTGCAGACGGATCTCGACATGAGCGAAGCCTGGCACTTTTTCGTGCGCGGCAGCGGCGGACTGATCGACGCTACCGAGACCCGTTGCCGGCTCTTCAACGAGGCGAGTGGCGGCTGGCAGGAGCAGGATCTGGGCGTGCCAGCCGAGCAGATCGATGTCATCGGCGGCAAGGCCAATGAGCGCCAGACTCGCGAGTTGATCGCCTGGATCGAAGGGGGGCCGGAACACCGCGGCTCGGGCCGACGGGCAAGGGAGACCGTGGCGGTGATGATGGCGCTTTTAGAGTCGGCCCGGCAACACCGGGTAGTGCGTTTCCCGCTGCAAGAGCAGGGCTACCCGCTCGAATTGATGTTGCAGGAGGGCAAACTGGAGCCTGCGCAAAAAGGCCGCTACGATATTCGCGGCTATCTCAACCGCGAGGGCGTCGATGAGGGAGAATATGCCAAGCTGCGGGCTACGGGCATGGGGCACCACCAGATCATGAGAACGCTATCGGAGCGCGAGGAGGAGCGCAATGGCTGATGTCGAAGATCGCGGCTCGGCGATCCGCGTCGAGCGCCTGACCGCCATCCCGGTCGGGGCTAAGGGCTATGTGAAGATCGAGACCAATATGGGGGTGACCGGCTGGGGCGAGATCAACAATATGAACACCAAAGTTGCCTGCGCGCTGGCCGAATCGCTGGGCGAGGTCGTCATCGGCGAGAATCCCACCCGCATCGAGCATTTGTGGCAGCGGATGTTCCGCGCCCACCGCAACTTGCGCGGCGGCGGTTTTATGATGCACGTGATCTCGGCGATCGATATGGCGCTGTGGGATATCGCCGGTAAGCTCTACGGGGTGCCGGTGTATCGCTTGTTGGGCGGGCCGAGTCGCGACAAGGTGTGGATGTATCCCAGTCCGCAGGCGATCAAGGTGAGCCCGGGGGGTGCGCGCTATCATGCGGGCACGCCGGCCGAGGTAGAGGAACTGGTGCAGCGGGTGGCCGACGCGCGGGCCAGGGTGGGCCGCGACGGTGCGGTGATGTTCGACGCGCACAGCATGTTGCCGCTGCCGCTGGTCAAGCAATTTGCGGGCTATCTCAAACCGGATGATTTGTTGTTCCTGGAAGAGGCGTGGGTGCCGGGCAATATCGAGGCGATGCACAAACTGCGCGAGGCGGTGCCGGTGCCATTGGCCACCGGCGAGCGCGACCGCACGATCTGGGAGGTGCGCGAGATTCTAGAGGCGCAGGTCATCGATATTCTCCAGCCCGACTGCGGCCATGGCGGCGGCATTACTCAGATGCTGAAGGTCGCGGCGCTGTGCGAGGCGCACCACGTGCCGATCGCGCCGCATTGTACGATGTCATATCTAGGCTTGACCGCGAGTCTGCACGTGGCGGCGACGGTGGCATTTTTCCTCATTCACGAGGGTTATGAGCATCAGTTGCCCGAGGGGGTGGCGCACAAGACCTGGACGATGGACGAGGAGGGCTATGTGAGCTTGCCGGAAGGGCCGGGTTTGGGGGTAGAAATCGATGAGGCGAAGGCGATTGAGGTGGGGCAAGACCCGGAGCGGCAGTTCAAGTGGCCGAATAATCGGCTGCGCGACGGGTCGGTGGCGGATTACTGATGCAGCCGGGGGAATTCGAGTGCTGCGGTGCGCTCGACGCTGGGATTAGACGCAGTCGGGGTATGTCCGTCCCCTGAGTAGCGGATAGTCGGGCTTGTCTGCGGGCGCGGCGGTCCAGCGTGAGCGGGCGCTCATGTAGTGGGTGGCCAGACCGCGGCGGCGACCGTCGGTATTGTTGGGGCCAGAGCGGTGCAGGACCAGGCTGTGGTGGAAGGAGCAGTCCCCGGCCTTGAGCAGGATGGGCTGTTCGCGCTCGCGGTCGATTTCGCTGTCGGGGACCTTCTTGTCCTCGCGGTCGCCGACCATCCAGGCCTCGCTGTGGTCTTTGACGCCCCCCACATGGCTACCGGGCACGACCCACAGGCAGCCATTTTCCAAAGTGACATCGTCCAGTGCCACCCAGGCGGTGGCCAGCGCCATCGGCTCGATATGGAAATAGGCCGAGTCCTGGTGGTAGGTTTTCTCCATGCCGCCCGGCCCCTTCACGAAGAGTTGGTCTCCGAACAACTTGATATCCGGTCCTAGCAGTGCTGAGGCGGCATCGAGCAGATGTTTGTTGCTGGCGTGTTGGACGAAGAAGGCGTCGTGGTCGGCCGGGCCGTTGATCTTGCGCAGGTTGTCGATGTGGCGCTCGCGTGGGGCGTTGGGAGCGAATTCAATGCTGGCCTCGGGGAAGGGCAGGTCGCCGGCGGCGATGCCCTCGACGCGGGCGCGTAAGGTCGCAATTTCCTCCGCATCGAGTGCGTTTTCAAGGACGGTGTAGCCGTCGCGGTGATATTGGTCGATTTGTGCTGGTTGCAGTGCGGCCATGGGCTTGCTCCCGCAAATCTCATTTGATGTGCATATCGGGGCGTATAATATAACTCAATGCGCTCGCTCTCGCTTGACAGCGAGGGAGCAATTGTGCTTGTTGGGGCAAAATTTCTGGAGGTGATTTATGGCCTTGTTACGCCATCTGGCCCTGCGCTGCCGCGACGTCGAAGTCTCGCGACGCTTCTATGAGCAAGCCATCGGCTTCCGCTTTATCGGCTACCGCTCGTCCACCGGCACCGGTAGCATCGACCTGACCGATGGCACCCTCAATATCACTTTGCTGCCCTACGCGGGGCAGCGCGCTGATTTTGAGGAGGGCGACGAATACATCCACTTCGGCATTTACGTTGACGATTTGCAGGCGGCCTGGCACCGGCTCAAGGGCTCGGGCGCGCCCGGGGTCAAAACGGTAAAGGGCCGCAACGAGATCGACCAGGATGCCCCGCCCGAACTCGCCTTCAAGGTGACCGATCCCGATGGCAATGTCATCGATGTAACCGGCGATCCGGGCGAGTGGCGGGGGATCGAGGTCTAGCCGGTGGATATCAATCCGCAGGATCTGCTCGACGATGGCTTTATCATTCTGCGCGAGGTCGTGCCGCCGGGTGAACTAGAGAATTTGCGCAGCGCGTTTGAGAGGCTGGTCGATCGCCAGCGCGAGGTGTGGATTCAGCAGCGCGGGACCGACGACCCGCCCGGCGGCCAGTGGGAAGCCAGCGCGCAGCCGCGGCTGGTGCGATTTGAGCAGTTTATCGACGCGGGGACGGCCAACACGGTCGAATTCTGCCTCGGCAGCACGACGCTGGGCGCTAGCCGCACTATCATGGGCGCGCCAGCTGTGGCGCCGTGTTTGCTGATGATGATGTGCAACCCGGTGTCCGATCGCGGGCCGGCGCATTGGCACCGCGATATCCATCCCATCGACCAGGCGCCGCTAAGCGGACTGCAGCAGGATCTGCTGGCCAACGGGCCGGGCTATTTGCAGTGGAATATCCCGCTCTACGACGACGATGTACTGTGGGTGGTGCCGGGCAGCCATCGCCGGCCCAATACTGAGGAGGAAAATCGCCAGCTCGCCAAAGATCTGCGGGTGCCCCTGCCTGGTAGCGCACCGGTGGAGCTCAAGGCCGGAGACGGGGTGGTCTACACCAACACGATATTGCACTGGGGCAGCAATTATAGTGCCAAAAAACGCCGCACCGTGCATCTGGGCTATCGGTCCTATGGCGGGCAGCTTTACCCCTATGTGCCGCAGCTGGAGCGGAGCGGGGGCTACGAGCAATTTCTGGCGCCCGAATTTCAAGCGATTGCCGCTCACCATTGGGCGCTTTACGCGACCGACTGCGATAGGCTCGAGGCGGTGTTGCGCGCGGCGATCGCCGGCGACAAAGAGGGTTTTCTGGCGGGGATTGAAGTATTGCACCCCGGTGCGGAGGGGCGGATCGTCTGCGCGGTGCTCGTCTCCAAACTGGCCTACAAGATCAGCAAGGGGCAGCAGCATCCCTATCGCGGTGCCTATGGTAGCGACTGGTCGCAGGACCGGGAGTTGGCGCCGCGTTTCAGCGCGGAGGATAAGGAACTGCTGTGGCGGCGTTTCGAACCGCTCGATCGGCGGCTACAGACAGCAGAGGAATACTTTGTGCCCGGTTTTCAATCCGGGCCGATGCCGTACTATTTTGAAGCGATGCCCGTGGGGCTCGATCTCGACGAAGTCGTCGCGGACTGGTAAAGGAGTATAGCGATGAATGCGAAGGATCTGGAGGGCCTGACTGCGATTGTCACCGGCTCGGCGCAGGGTTTGGGCCTGGGGATTGCACGGGAGCTGGCGAGCCGGGGCGCGGCAGTGGTGGTGGCCGATTTGCAACTGGACAAGGCCGAGGCAGAGTGCGAGAAGATGCGGGCTGTGGGATGGGCGGCAACCGCCGCGGAACTCAATATCACCGACAGCGCGGCGGTCAATGCCTTTTTTGCCGGGTTCGACAGGCTCGATATCTTGGTCAACAACGCCGGTACTGGCCAACAAGTGGCCCCCATCTCCGAGTTGCCCGATGCCGAATGGCACCGGGTGATGGACGCGACATTGACGGGGGCTTTTTACTGCTGCCGCGCCGCGGCAGAGATCATGGAGCGGCAGGAATCGGGGTCGATCGTCAATATTTCCTCGATCAACGGCCAGAATCCGGCGGCGCTGGTAGCCGCCTACAATGTCGCCAAGGCCGGGGTGATCAGCCTGACCAGGACTCTGGCGCTGGAACTGGCCGCCTACGGGGTGCGGGTCAACGCGGTGTGCCCGGGGCCAGTTTATACCGATTTCAACAAGCGCAATATGGCGCAGCGTTGCGAGACGCTGGGGATTGGCGAAGAGGAGATGATCGAGCGTATCCGCAGCGCGATTCCGCTGGGCCGCTGGGGCGAGCCGGAGGATATCGCGCGGGGCGTGGCCTTTTTGTGCAGTCCGCAGGCGGAGTGGGTCACCGGCGAGATTATGCGGGTGTCGGGCGGGATGGAGGGGGTGTCGGCGACGCCGCCGAAGCGGCCGAGGAAATAAGTGCGGCTCGCAGCGCCCTTGGGCGACGCGCGGGCCTGGCGCGGCAAGGCTCTGGACGCGGGCTGGCGGCACGTGCTCGCGCCCGAAGTGCTGGCCGCGCTCGTGGCGGGCGAGGATTGCGCAGAGGCCTTGCAGCCGGTGGCGCTGACGCTGGAAGAGGGGCCGGGCTTTGCGGTGATCGCCGGGCTCGATAGCGACCGCCTCGGTCGCGAGGCGGCCCAGGCTGCGTACTGGGCGTTGGGCCGGTCTTTGGGCGAGCCGCTGGAACAGAATATCGAAGGCGATCTGCTCTACGATGTGCGCGACACCGGGCGCGAGGTGAGCGCGGGCGCGCGATTTTCGGTGACCAATGCCGAGAGCACCTTTCACATCGACAGTGCCTTCAGTCCGCGGATTCCCGACTATGTCGGACTGCTGTGTTTGCAGGTGGCGCGGTCGGGGGGGCGCAGCCAGCTCGTCAGCGCCTGCGCGTTGCACGACGCGCTGCTGACGGAATGTCCGGAGGTGCTGGATGCGCTCTACGGGGCATTTTACTTCGACCGGCGGGGCCAACACCGCGCGGACGAGGAGCCGGTGCATCGGGCGCCGGTCTTTGCCTGGGACGGGCGCGAGCTGACGATGCGCTATTTGCGTTACTATATCGAGGTCGGTCATGAGCGGGCGCAGGTGGCGTTGAGCGCTGCGCAGACGCGCGCACTCGCCGCGGTCGAGGAACAATTGCAACGGCCGGATTTACGGGTGGAGTTCGACCTCGAGCCGGGTCATATGCTCTTTACCAATAACCACTGGATATTACACAATCGCACGGCGTTTGAGGATTTTGCCGATCCGACGCTCAGGCGACACTGCGTGCGGCTCTGGTTGGGCCGCCGAGGAGAATAGAGATGGCACAGTACAAGGCGGGTATTATCGGATTGGGCTTTATCGGCGCTGCCGACCAGGTGTCGGGCGATGCGCTGGGGCAGCAGGTAGCGGACCTCGATGGGACGCACTGGGCGGCGCTGGACAACCATCCCGGGGTGGAGGTGGTCGGCGGCTCGAGCCGCGACGAGGGGCGGCGCGAGCGCTTTGCCGCGCGCTCCGGGGCCGAAACTTATGCCGACTGGCGCGAGTTGCTCGCTGCGGAGCCACTCGACATCGTCAGTATCGCCACCTATACTCCGGTGCACGAGGAAATCACCCTAGCTTGCGTCGAGGCGGGGGTCAAGGCGATCTACTGCGAGAAGCCGGTGGCGCCGACGGTGGCTGCCGGCCAGCGGATGGTTGCGGCCTGCGCCGAGGCCGGGGCGTTGCTGGTCTTCAATCACCAGCGGCGCTTTACCGCTAATCTCCGCCGTCTGCGCGATCACATCAAAGCCGGCGGCCTCGGCGATTTGATTTCGGTCAACACCCAGTGGGGCAGTGGGCGGCTCGGCAATGTCGGGACCCACGTCTTCGATATGGTCTATATGCTCACCGGTCGCAGCGTCGAGGCCGTTTCCGCGACGCTGGACCTGGCCGGCAAGCCCGATTGTCGCGGCAGCGATTTCGCCGATCCCGGCGGCTGGGGCACGATGCGCCTGGAAGGCGGAGTGATCGTCACGGTCGATGCTTCGGATTACAACCGCACGCCCTGGGATGTGCGCATCAACGGCAGCGAGGGCCGGGTGTTGGCCGGCGCCGGCGTCGAAATCGAATACTGGGACGGCCGCGGCGAGACCTGGGACAACGAGGAGCAACGGGGCTCGGGAATGGACGTGGCCGTGCGCGAAATCGCCAGCTGGCTCGACGATGGAACGCCTTTGGAATACCAGCCGCAGGAGGCGGTGCACGTGCTGGAGGCGATCGTCGCCTTCCACGCCTCGCACGCCAAGAATGCGGCCTGGGTAGAACTGCCCTTGCGCGACGCGGATCGCGAGATTGTGGTCAATAGCGGCTGAGCTTCAGCGCGCGGGTAGCGGGACGGTCAGCCGCTTGATCCACGGCGCTGGCAGCAGGGTGCGGGACTGGCTGGCTAAGTCCACGCTCGGGTCGAGCATCAGTTGCGGTGGGCGCCCGTTGAGCGAGACATTGATGTGGGCGTAGACCTCGTAGTCGGCGTAGCCCTGCCGGCGTTTTTCCTCTTTGAGATAGCGGCACAGTTGCAGGATCATGTCGGGGTCGTTGACGATGACCCGGCGCTGCCAAGGGGCGAGATACCGTTCGAGATCGACCGCAAAGCTGACCCCGCTGCGGGGATCGCGCATGATCAATTCGGCGTGGACCTTTTTGTCGCGCAGCATCATGCGCCAGGCGAAGCGGTGGCCCTGTTCGGTCCAGCTGGTATTGCCGGGATAGAGCAAGTGGCGCAGGGGCGCGAGGATCTGGATGGTGGTGTAGACGGCGAGTAGGGCAAGGGCGACGGTGCGGCGGCGGTCGGGTGATGCCGGGGCTAACGGCGGTGCGGCGACTGGCGTGTAGGGAACTTGGCGCAATCGGGCCCAGAGCCGGCGCGGCCAGTCGGGCGCGAAAAACAGCAAGTTGGCACCCAGCATGAACCACGGGAAGATCCCGATGCGGAAGATCCAGTGGTTGAGCACGTGAAAGGTCTGCCCCAGGGCGAAGGCGTAGGGGCGGGTCAGCGGCCACAGCAATAGCGGCGCGATAAAGAGGTCCAGCAGCAGGCCGCCGTAGGTGAAAAACCCAACCAGCCATTCTTCTTGCACATAGGGGCCGATAAGCCAGTAGTCGCTGTAGCCCTTGAGCCACAGGCGCATCGGCTCCCCCTGCAGCCAGTCGGCGTTGAGCTTGGCGACGCCGCCGTAGAAGTAGACCAGGGCGACTTGGCCGCGCAATAGCCATAGGGTCCAGACGGGGGCGGTAGCGGAGTGCGCGACCCGACCGCGGAGCGCGTCGATGGAGAACGCGCGGTGGGCCGGCAGGAAGATCATCAGCAGGCTCAGCAGGCACAGCAGATAGAAGTGGTTCTGAAAAGCGCCTTTTTCGGCTAGGAAGATGTGGGTAAAGCCGAGGCAGAGCAGGACGGTGCTGACGCGATAGTAGAAACCCGCGGCGACGCAGAGCGCGAGGACGGCCAGTGCGGCGAAATGCCAGTACATGCCGTCGCCAGGCCAGGTTGCGACCCACTCGAAACCGTAGTATTTAAAGTGGAGGCGGGGCAGGACCCAGACCTGCTCGACGGCGCGGCCCAAAAGATGCCAGACCAGGTCGATGCACATGATGATCCCAAAGAAGACCCGGAAGACGACCAGGAAGGCATTATCGACGGGTGTGTAGAGGGCCTGTACGCGGACGGGTATCGATTTCAGGCGGCCAGGCCCTTGTGCACGGCGGCGACTAGGCCGTCGATATGGCTTTCGTCCATCGCCAGCGACAGCGAACACATGCCCAGGCCCGGTTGGCCGAGAAAGTAGCCCTGTTCGAGGAGTGAGAAGAATAGCGGCTGCAATGGCGCCTTGTCGGTGGCGGCGAGAGCGCGGTAGGAGGCAACGGGCCCCTCGCTGAAATACAGGCTGAAGACCGAGCCGGTGCAGACGGTGCGAGCGGGGATGGATTGTTCTGCGAAGAGGGCGTCGAGACCCTCTTTGAGGCGCGTGCCCAGGCCGTTGAGGCGGTCGAGGTTTTTCGCCGTCATCTGCTCCAGGGTCGCTAACCCGGCGGCCATGGCTACGGGGTGGGCACTGAAGGTCCCGCTCTGGAAGAAGCCGGTGGGTCCCTGAGAATTGTCGAAGAGATCCATGATGTCGGCACGGCCCCCGAAGGCACCGACCGGAAAGCCACCGCCGACGACTTTGCCGAAGCAGGTCAGGTCCGGGTCGATACCATAGACTGCTTGCAACCCGCCCCAGGCCGAGCGGAAGGCGACGATCTCGTCGAAGATCAGCAGCACGTCGTGGCGGCGGGTGATCTCGCGTACGGCGCGGGCGAAATCTGGCCGGGTTTCGAGGACGCCGCACTTGGGGTCGAAGATCACGCAGGCCAACTCGTCGGCGTGGGCGGCGACGAGTTTATCGACGGCTTCCTCGTCGTCGAAGGGTAGGATCAGTGCCTCAGATGCAGCGGAGGGAGAGATGCCCCCGGCGGTGGGCACCGCATATGGGGCGTCGGCGGGGCCGGCCTGGTCCAGCGGCGGGGCGACGCTTACTTCGACTGCGTCGTGGTTGCCGTGGTATCCGCCTTCGAATTTGGCGATCTTGCCTTTTTGCGAGAAGCCGCGCGCCAGGCGGATCGCGTGTAGGGTGGCCTCAGTGCCCGAGTTGACGAAGCGGATTCGCTCGAGCGAGTCGACCCTGCGGCACATCGCGCGGGCGATTTCGCTCTCGATGCCGGTGGCGGCGCCGAGCGCGACGCCCTTTTGCAATTGGGCCTGCACCGCTGCGGCGACCGCGGGATCGGCGTGCCCGAGGATTTGCGCGGTGTGGTGGTTACCGCAGTCGATATAGCGGTGGCCATCGACGTCCCACAGATAACAGCCCTCGCCGCGGTCCATGGTTAGGGGATAGGGCGGGTAGTAGTAGGCGCCCTTGGCGGCGCCGGCGGTGTAGTAGCGTCCGCGTTCAAAAAGTTCGCGCGAGCGGTGGCTCTGCTGGCGGTAGCGGGCTTCCAACTCTTCGGCGTTCATAGTCAATCCTATCGGTTGATTAATGGACGGAGTGTCAGTGCTGTAGTAATTTATATTGACCGGGCCTATCCGAACAACACCTCGCGAGAAGAGCTATGACCCGCGCAAAAACCGCTGCCGATGATCAGACCGCTACCGCGCTGTCGCTGATCGACTGCGATGTCCACAACTATGTCAACTCTATCGACGATCTGATGCCCTTTCTGTCGGCGCGCTGGCAGGTCTACGTGCGGCAGTCGGGCTTTACCGGGCCACCGGGGCCGACCTATCCCAAGGGCTTCGCCCAGGCTGCGCGGCGCGACGCCTGGCCGCCTTCGGGTTTGAAGCCGGGTGGCGATCCAGACTTCGCGCGCGAGCAATTGCTCGACGCATGGGATATCGACCTGGCGATCCTCAATCCGCTCTACGGGATGACCTCGCTGCACAATCTCGACTTCGGCAATGCGCTGATGCGGGCGGTCAACGAGTGGACCGCCGCCACCTGGCTCGATAGCGACTCGCGCTGGCTTGGTTCGATCGTAGTCAATCCCAATGACCCCGAAAAGGCCGCCGTGGAGATTGAGCGGGCAGCGCGCGACGAGCGCTTTGTGCAGGTGCTGTTGCTGGTGCGCTCGAGTGCACCCTACGGCAAGCGGCAATTCCGCCCCATCTTCGCCGCCGCCTGCGCTGCTGGCCTGCCGGTGGGGATCCATTTCGGCGGTAGCGGCAATCCCATCACCGCCTGCGGCTGGCCTTCGTACTACATCGAGGACCACACCGCGATGTCGCAGGCGTTTGAGGCGCAGCTGGTCAGCATCGTTTGCGAAGGGGTGTTTTGCGAGTTCCCGGAGCTGCGGCTGGCGCTGGTGGAGGGTGGCTTTGCGTGGCTGCCCGGACTAATGTGGCGGCTCGACAAGAATTTCCGGGGTTTGCGCAGCGAGGTGCCGTGGCTGAAGAAGCTGCCCAGCGAATATATCCTCGAGCACTGCCGCGCCACCACCCAGCCGATGGAGGAGCCGGAAAATCCCGCGCACCTGCGGCAGATCATCGAGATGATCGGTCGCGAAGACTTCTTGATGTTTGCCACCGATTATCCGCACTGGGATTTCGACTCGCCGGCGCGGGCGTTACCCCCAGTGCTTGGCGACCAGATGCGGCGGGGCATGATGGTCGATAATGCGGTGGCGTTTTATGACTTTGCGTAGGGTCGATCTAGGCGCCGTCGATGATTTCGCCGACGGCCAGGCCCGTCGCGTCGAGGTAGGGGGGCGCGGGCTGGTGGTGGCGCGGCGCGGCGCGGATTTCCACGTCTTGCGCGACATATGCCCGCACCAGGGCGCGCGGCTATCGGACGGGCAAGTCACCGGCACCGCACTCGAGTGTCCGCCCGGCGCCGAGATTGTGCTGGGCCGCGACGGCGAAATCCTCAGTTGTCCGTGGCACGGCTGGGAGTTCGACGTGTGCAGTGGCCGCTCGCTGGTCGAGCCCGACAGGGTGCGGGTGCGGGTCTACGAAACAGCGGTCGAGGACGGCCGGTTGTTGGTGGCGTGCGACTGATGCTCAGTTCCTGGGCACCGGGATGGGCACCGGCGCGTGCCCTTTTTGCTGCGACTCGAGAAATCCGATGATGAGTTCGACTACGGTGTGGCCGGTACGGCCCGGGGAAACCAGCTTTCCGCCCGAGGCCACGACGTCGATCAACTCCCGCACACCATAGGGGATGCCGCTGATCGGCCACTGCGGATATTTGAGCGCTACAGGTGGCTCGTCACCCCGTTGCAGAGTACCCTGATCGCCGCTGAGCGAGAGCCGACCGGTAGCGCCGACGATCTCTATATGCTGCTTGGGCGGTGGCGTGTTCTTGGATCCTCCGATATAGAAACCCCTGACCCCGTTGGCGAAGTGGATGTAGCCATTGGCGCCCGGTTCAGTCGCTGGCACGTGGCCGCCGTCGCCGCGGTACTCGGCGTAGTCCTCGTAGCCTTGCTCCAGTTCGGCTGAGACCCATTCGGGCGCGGATCCGGCGTAGTAGCAGATGGCGTCGAGGGTGTGGGTGCCGTTGCGAAAGAGCATGGCGCGGGGGCCGCAGAGACTGCCGATGACGTATTGCACCGGCCCGATGACGCCCTGATCGACGATTTGCTCCTTGGCGTGGCGCCACAGCGGCTCGAAGCGGCGGGTGTGATCGACCGAGAGCAGAGTGCCGTTGGCTTCGCAGGCAGCGATCATGCGGTCGGCGTCGGCGAGGTTGGTGGCGAGCGGTTTTTCGCAAAAGATGCCTTTGGCCCCCCCTTCGGCCGCGTCGATGACGAGGGTGGCGTGGGCGTGGTCGGAGGTGGCGACAGTGACGATGTCGAGTTGCTCTTTTTCGATCATCTCGCGGTGGTTTTGGTACTGGACGACCTCTTCGTCTGGAAAACGCGCGCTGAACTCGTCGAGCATATTCTGATCTAAGTCGCAGGCGGCGGCCAGGCGGGCTTTGTCCGACCCGGCAATGCCAGTGGCGTGCTGGACGCCGATGCCGCGGCAGCCGATGACTCCGGCTTTATACATGTCGATCTCCTTGAGTAGTGATATCGTCGGGGCTGGCGTTCAATCCCTGGACAGCGGCAGGGCGATGGGGGCATTGCCCTGTTGCTGTGACTCCAGTATGCCGATGATCAATTCGACGACGGTGAGTCCGGCCCGGCCGGGGGAAACCAGTTGACCGCCGTCGGCTACCACGTCGATCAACTCACCCACTGCGGCGGGGATGCCGACAACCGGCCAGGCAGGCGGTGCGATCAGCTCGGGGTCCTGGTCTTGGAGGTAGAGGATGCCTTCGTCGCTGCCACCGAGGAAGATCCGGCCGCTGGTGCCGATGATTTCGGCGACATATTTGTGGTTATGGGTGTTTTTAGATCCGCCGGCGTAAAAGCCTTTGACCCCATTTTCAAAATGGATATAGGCGTTGGCGCCCGGCTCGGTTTCGGGTACGTGGCCGCCGTCGCCGCGGTACTCGGTGTAGTCTTCATAACCCGCTTCTAAATCGCCGACCACCCAACTGGGTTGTGCGCCGGCGAAGTAGCAGATCACGTCGAGCAGGTGGGTGCCGTTGCGAAAGAGCATGGCGCGAGGCCCGTTGAGGTGGCTGATGACGTGCTGCACGGGCCCGATGACGCCCTGATCGACAATCTGCTCCTTGGCGTGACGCCACAGCGGCCACCAGCGGCGGGTGTGATCGACCGAGAGCAGGGCGCCGTTGGCTTCGCAGGCAGCGATCATGCGGTCGGCGTCGGCGAGGTTGGTGGCGAGCGGTTTTTCGCAAAAGATGCCTTTGGCCCCCCCT
>PBOD01000219.1 GCA_002724215.1 Gemmatimonadota bacterium
CCCACCGTACCGAGTCCCGTCCCGGTTGCTCCCTCGCCAGCTACCCAGCCCGCAGTGTCCGGCAATGGACGCCGGCCGCATCGGGCCTCGCCCAAAGCCCGCAAGATTGCGCTTGAACGCGGCCTTGATCTCGCCACGATACAGGGCAGTGGACCCGGTGGCCGCATCGTCAGCAAGGATATCCTGGCGGCCCCGGCCCCAGCATTGGCGCCGGCTACAGCAGTGGCGCCCGCGGTGGCGGCTCAGGGCCAGGTGGATCTAAGCCGGGCCGAACTGGTGGCCGCTGAGCGCCTGACCGCCAGTTACCAGCAAATTCCCCACATCCACATCAGCATGGAGATCTCCGCGGTCTGGTTGCAGCAATTTCGCGAGGGCTACAAACTCGAAGGCAAGAAGATTTCCTTCAACGATCTTATCGTCAAAGCCACTGCTCGCGTCCTCGCCGAATTTCCGCGCGTCAACAGCTTTGATACCGGTAGCGGTTTCAGCTACGCGCCCGAGATCAATGTCGGCATTGCCGTGGCCGCGGCCAGCGGCCTGGTCGTGCCGGTGATTCACGGGGCCGACACTCGCTCGGTAGAGGAAATAGCGATGGAGGGGGCTCGTCTGGTTGATGCGGCGCGCCACGGGCGGCTGAGCCCAGATGACATGATGGGCGGTACGTTTACCATTTCCAACCTGGGGATGTTTGGGGTCTCTCGCTTTACCGCCATTATCAACCCACCGCAGGTGGCGATTCTGGCGGTCGGGGCTATTGAGAACAGGGTGGTTGCCGCCGGATCGGATTCCTTTGCGGTGCGCCCTCAACTCACCCTCAACCTGGCGGCGGATCACCGGGTGGTCGATGGCGCCCTGGCCGCGCGATTCCTCGGGCGGCTCAAGGAAGTGTTGGAAACGCCGGGCCTGCTCGGTTGATGCGCCGGGCCGCGAGCCCATGGACGAAGAGCGCCTGGCCGCCATCCGCGAACTGGTGCGGAAGACCTATTCCGATGCCGAAGTCGTCGCCCGCTATGCCAGAGTAGGGCTGTGGCCGGCGGAAGAAAACCTCGTCCTCGAATACTTTCCCGACCAAGCTGAAGTATTAGATCTGGGCTGCGGTGCCGGCCGCACGACCATTCCCCTGGCCGAAATGGGGCTTGAGGTCGTGGGGGTCGACTTGAGCCCAGTGATGATACAACTGGCACAAGAACTGGCTGCAGTGAGTCAGGTCACCCCGCAATTTCAAGTCATGGATGTGATGGACCTGAAATTCGCTGCCGACCGCTTCGATATCGCCCTCTTCTCTTACAATGGTGTCGAATTGCTACCGGGGATGGCCGGCAAGAAGCGGGCGATGCGCGAGATATTCCGCGTCCTAAAACCCGGGGGTCTTTTTATTTTTTCTACTCATTCCCCCTTTGCCTTCAATCAATTTGCCCATTTGCGGCTCAAGACCTTCGTCAAGTTTTGCCTCGGGCGGCTTCTCGGTTTGCCCTTCAAGGAACGGGAATTGGGCGAGCGCTTCAGTGAAGACGAGGGAGAAGAGGTCAAGTATTTGCAAATACTGCCTCCCTTTCTCATCCAGCGCATGTTGCGGGATTGCGGCTTTGAGATCGTCTATTTCAACACCCGCAATCGCCTTGAAAAAGGTCTAAGGTGGTGGTGGTGGGCAGCCTTTGCCGACGGCGAGCGTTTTTATGTCGCACGCAAAATCTGATGTTTGGCAAGGGAGTGCCGATATATATGGGGATAGAGGAAGGGAAATTATGTTATTTAGCGAACGTCACCTAAATCATGGCGAAAAGACCGGATATGTTGGCGAGGGCTTCTTGTTGAGTTGGGAGCCACTCAGCCCGAACCAGATTGCCGTATTACTGGATCTGCTGGAAGAAGAAGACAACTAGTCCCCGACCATCGCAGGGGCGGTGCGGCCGGACCCCCATCGGCTGCATACCTTGACCGCGATCACTCGACCGATTATCTTCAATTTTAGTCGGCATAATATCCCACAACTATTTTTTTTTCAAGTCATTACGACTCTTTTATCCCGGTGTATTGCACCGACCGGGAGCGTAAGAGCGCGTCCTGGCTCCGGGAACTAGCGCATGAAATTCGAGAAGAAAACCCAGCTCTCCATCGCCTATGCCATACTGACATTACTGCTGTTGTTGAGCTTGCAAAATTACTTTGCCAAACAAGTTGAAAACGTGCCCTATAGCCAGTTTCGCGAGTGGGTAAAAAGCGGTCAGGTCGCCGAGTGCACCTTTAGCGGTGAATTCATCCACGGCATGGTACAGGTCGGCGGTGACCAGCATTCCTTCCGCACCGCCGCGATTGACGATCCGCAGTTGATCGACTTGCTGGTGGAGCACGGGGTAGATTTCGACCGCCAGCCCGAAAACAACTGGATCGCCCAACTTTTGTCCTGGATCCTGCCGGCGATCTTCTTCGTAGCGATATGGATGTTTATGGCCCGCCGTTTGGGCGGGGGGTCGGGGGGGTTGATGTCGATCGGCAAGAGCAAGGCCAAGGTCTATATGGAGAAGGGGACGGGCATTACCTTCGACGACGTTGCCGGGATCGACGAAGCCAAGGAAGAATTGCTCGAGGTCGTGGAGTTTCTGCGCACCCCTGAGCGCTTCCAGGCCCTGGGCGGTCGCATTCCGCGCGGCGTGCTGCTGGTGGGATCGCCGGGTACGGGTAAGACCTTGCTAGCCAAGGCCGTGGCGGGAGAGGCGGGGGTGCCCTTTTTCTCAATAAGCGGGTCGGATTTCGTCGAGATGTTCGTCGGCGTCGGCGCCGCCAGGGTGCGCGATCTCTTCGACCAGGCCAAGAAACACGCCCCGGCCATAATTTTTATCGATGAGTTAGATGCATTGGGCAAGGCGCGGGGGGCGGGATCCTTCGGTGGTCACGACGAGCGCGAGCAAACGCTTAACCAATTGCTGACCGAACTCGATGGATTCGACACCAATGCCGGGGTTATCCTGATGGGGGCGACCAATCGCCCCGAAATTCTCGATCCGGCCCTATTGCGCCCGGGCCGCTTCGATCGCACNGTCGAGGTNGATCGCCCCGATGTCAAGGGCCGGGAGGCNATCCTNAAAATCCACGCGAAGGAAGTGAAGCTTGCTCGCGAAGTCAATCTGCGCACATTGGCGGTGCGCACGCCGGGTTTTGCCGGTGCCGACNTGGCCAATGTCGTCAACGAAGCCGCGTTACTGGCCGCCCGGAGGGACAAAGAGGCGATCACCATGTCCGANCTGGAGGAAGCGATCGAGCGCTCGGTGGCCGGGTTGGAGCGCAAGAGCCGCGTACTCAACGAGAAGGAGCGNCATATTGTCGCCTACCATGAAGCCGGCCATGCCATGGTCGGCGAAATCCTGCCCGAGGCTGACCCGGTGCAGAAGATTTCGATTGTCTCGCGCGGCATCGCCGCCTTGGGATATGTGCTTCACATGCCCCTCGAAGATCGCTATCTGATGACCCGGGGAGAGTTGCNGGATACGCTGGCGGCGATCCTGGGCGGGCGCGCAGCTGAGGAAATCGTCTTTGGCGAGATCTCTTCTGGAGCAGCCAATGACCTACAAAAGGCCACGCAGATGGCCGAACGGATGGTCAAGGAATTGGGCATGAGCGAGCGGATCGGNCTTGTCTCCCATCGCGAAGAGCGCTCGCAGCAATTTTTGGGCATGGGGGGGACGGATCGTCCCTATAGTGACGACACTGCCCGCTTGATCGACGAGGAGGTAAAGGGCATTATCGGGACGGGTTACGACCGGGCCAAGGACCTGCTGGCCCAGCACCGGCAAGCCCTGGAGGATATCGTCAAAATCCTCTTCGAAAAAGAAGTCATGGACGGCGACGAGCTNCGCGCAATCCTCGAGCGCCACGGAATTGATCTACCCCCGAAAAAGGGCGGTGATGAAGCAGAGCAAGCNCCTGCGCAAGACGCGCTGGCGGACCCTGCAGTTGCCAATGGCAATCACTCCGCCGACGAGTCGCCCCCTGATGATAGCGGCTCTGCCGCAGAGGAATTGGAGCCCCCCTTAACCTAGCGCACCGCGGCGATGACTTCGAGTTCCACCGCCGCACCCAAGGGCAGGCTGGACGCCCCGACGGCCAAGCGGGCGTGTACGCCCCTGGTGCCCAAAATCTCGGCCATTAGATCGGATGCCCCGTTGATGACCTTGGGGTGGTCGGTAAAATNGTNGNTCGCGGCCACGTAGCCTCCGAGGCGGACGATNGAGACCTTGTCGAGGTCGCCCGACTCNGCTTTGAGAACGCTNAGCGCGTTGAGGGCGCAAAGGCGGGCGGCGGCATAACCGGCTTCGATATCCAGGTCGCGCCCAAGCATTCCCGGATATTGAATCTCGCCGTNTGCCANCGGCAGCTGGCCNGATACGAATACCAGGCCNNCNGCGGNGATAGCAGGGGTATAGGCACCGGCGGGTTGTGGTGGGGNTGGGAGTTGGAGACCCAGTTCTTTCAGTTTATCCTCTACAGACATTTATATCCTCCTGTTCAGAGAGAATTAGTGCGTCAAATATAATCCTCGCAATATGCCTGGCCATAGCCCTAAAAAAAGCAAGTGGAATCTCGACCGCTGGGAAGTACTGGCNCCCCTGGCCAATGGCGACTTCGTGCGGTTGTGGTTGGCCAATGGGCTGTGGTGGCAGGCGATGTGGATGGAGATGCTGGTCCTNGGCTGGCTGGCTCTGGATTTGACCGACTCGCCCTGGTGGGTGCAGGTGGTCGGTTTTTATCGCTCCATTCCGCTGTTGTGTATCGGACTGTTCGGGTCGGCGATCTCCGACCGCTACAAGAGACGGCACTTGATTGTCTTTTTACAAGCGGTCAATGTGATTGGTGCCGCCGTTCTGGCGCTGCTGTTGTGGACGGAACAGTTGGAATTTTGGCATCTATCATTNTTCGCCCTGATTCTGGGTTCGACCTGGGCTCTGGATTGGCCGACCCGACGCAGTTTGATCCCAGATCTGGTAGGCAAGGACCGCACCGTCGATGCCATGGTATTGGAGAATCTCATTCAGGGCATTACCCGGATAAGTGGCCCGTTATCCGCCGGCTATGTCATGGCCGCCTACGGCAATCTTGGGGCACTGGTCGTCCTGGTGATACTGGGGCTCTTGGCGCTGGTTGCACTGGTCGGAATGCAGACGGACGCCAGGGCGCCAAAGACCAGCGTTGGCGTCGGAGAAATGGTGGGGNAAACCCTGCAGGGGTGGGCGTATGTGCGGTCGGTGGCGCCGATATTTGGGGTTCTGCTCATAACCATATTCATGAATGTCTGGGCATTTCCCTATATGAACCTCCTACCGGTATTCGCCCGCGATATATTCGCCCAGGGGCCGGAGGGTCTGGGATGGTTGGGAGCGGCGAGCGGCGTCGGGGCATTCTTTGGGTTGGCGTTAGTGCATTTGGGGCGGCGCTGTTTTAGCAATGAAAGACTATTTGTCGCAGGATCCCTGTTTTCGGCGCTCGGGGTGGTCGCCTTTGCCTTTAGCGATAGCTTTGCCCTGTCTTTATTCCTACTGTTCTGCTCGGGGCTGGGCCAGGCGGGCTTTAGCATCATGCAGAGCAGTGTTATCCTCGTCGAAGCTTCCGATGAGATGAGGAGCCGGGCAATGGGCGCATTGGTGGTAGCTATCGGGATGGGTCCCCTGGGCAGATTGCAAAGTGGGGCGATGGCGGAAATCTGGGGCGTGCAAAGTGCAGTGGGGGCCATGGCCCTGATGGCGGTGTGTGGAATATTGGCGGCGGCAACTTTGCTACGCGGCTTCGTCTGGAGGGGGAAATCGCAGTCTGTTGACGC
>PBOD01000026.1 GCA_002724215.1 Gemmatimonadota bacterium
ACCTCGTGCCAGGCGTTCCAGTCTTCGCCCTGGGAATTGACGCTGACCAGCCAGCTATTATCGACGATCCAGGCCCAGAATTCGTCGGGAATGGCCTGTAGCGCGGCGACGAGTTCGGGACCGGAGATATAGAATGTCACTCCGATAAAGCCCTGTGTTTTGAATCCCTCGAGATCGCTCGTAGACGGAGGGTCTGTCGGATCGACATAGGTCGCTGGGCGCACCCAGTCGTATTGGGCGGCCATTTGCACGAGATAGTCGTGATTATCGACGCACCAGGACGCGCCCGAATACCCGACGATCAGTGCGGCTTCGACGCCGTGATCGGCGGCGAGCGAGTCGTAACAGACGGCCTCGTCGATGGACATGGCCAGNCGCTTCATAAATGAATTTCCCTGATAGCCGCCTTCNAAGAGGTGTATATGTGCATCGGCGCGGTTTGGCATGGGCGGGTTTCCTTTTTGCAATGGATTCGTTGACAGGTTTCAGGAGCGAACGCTATAGCGAAAGACGGCGGGTGTCAGGATTTGGCAGCCACGCGTTTGGCCCGCTCCGCCGATTCTCCTANACCTCGNAGGTANGGCTGGTGCAGCCANGCGCGGATGGCGTCGGCATCTTCGCNGGCCAGCGCGCCGTCGCGNACTAGTTTGCTGATTTCGCCGTTNCTGGACCAGCGAAACCCGGGGCCGTCTGCAGCGCAACGCCCCGCGTCGTCCAGGTGTGCGAAAACGCGCTGCACGCCGTTTTGGCGCTCGTAGTCGCCGATGTAGACCATCCACGGGATCTCGCAGCCGAGTTCATCCTCTAGCGCGGCTGNGAGCTGGCTGATCAGCCTGGCCGTCACCGACTGAGCGCCGGGGTCGTCGATGGTCGTCGGCGCTCCGGGCAACCGCCAGTCGCCANNGTCAGCCGCCAGCAGGATTTTACCCTCGCGCTCGATGACTAGGCGCGCCTCGGCGAAGGGCAGGTNGCTACAGTGCGGTAGCAGGCGTCGTCCCGCTTGGCTCAGCGCGGCGCGGCTCGCTGAGCGGAAGAGCTGTGGTCCGCAGCCCGGCGGCGCGTCGAGGGCGCGGTACTTGTTGTAGATCCCGAAGCGGTCGTGGTCGGAGCCATTGGCCTTGCCCTCGTGCCAGGTGAACATATGCATAAACAGCAGATCTCCGCGGCACAACCCGGCATCGACCATCGGCGCGATAGCGTCGGCACGGGCCCGCTCGACGCGGCTGACCCGGTCGTTGAGTGCCACGATGCGCGAGGCCCGGTGCGAACCCGGCGATAGCAGCAGCGGACCGGTTTCCGCATCGAGGTCCGTCAGCGGGATGATCGCGAAGAGCCAGTTGAGCGACGAGCCGGCCTGCTGGTAGGTCTTGTAGTCGCAGTGGCCGCTGGGGCTGCTGCCCTGGTAGTCGCCGCTTGTACCGCGGGCGCCGGGCGTCTTCAGATAGGACACAAAGGCCGAGAGACAGGCTGGGCCGCCGAGCAGCTGCTCGACGGGGCCGAGCACCGTTGGATGCTCGGCGATAAACAGCAGGTCCGGATCGTCCTGGTACTGGCCCTCGACGGTGTACTGCGTGGCCGGGGTCGGATAGGGCTTATCGCCGTTGAGGCAATTGCCGCTCTCGACGGCCCGCCGCACGCCCCGTTCCAGGCGTGCGAGTTCATCGGGGGCGAAGGCGTCGCGGATGATAAGGAAGCCCTGGTCGGCGTAAGATTGTCGTTGGTCAGCGGTCAGCTGCATGGCGTGTATTGAATTACCCCCCGAAACCCTCAATGGCGAAGCGCTCCAACGCCTCCGGCACCAATTCGACGCCGAGCCCGGGTTNGTCGGGCAAGTAGAGGTCGCCGGCGCGGATATCCAGCGGCACGTCGATAAACTGATCGTAGTAGCTCAAGTCGTAGCGGTTGGTTTCCAGCTTGTAGAAATTTGGCACGGTCATCATCACCTGCGCCCCGGCCATGACATTGATCGGGCCNCTGGCGTCGTGCGGCGAGATCGGCACGTAGTACGACTCGGCNAGGGTGGCGATCTTCTTGAGCTCGGAGATGCCGCCGGTCCAGGTGACGTCGGGCATGATGAAGTCGGCGAGTTCCTGCTCGAAGATATCGACGAATTCCCAGCGGGTGAACAGGCGCTCGCCGACCGATATTTTGGCGCTGACGCGCTCACGCACCTGGCGCAGGGCGTGGTTGCTCTCGACCGGCACGGGCTCTTCGAACCAGAAGATATCGCTCTCTTCTAGGCCGCGGCAGAGGTCGATGGCGGTGGGTACGTTGAATTTGCCGTGTGCGTCGATGAGGATTTCGATGCCGGGGCCGACGGCTGCGCGGATGGCAGCGGTGATCTCCCATGCCGTCTCCATGCCTTCGCGCGAGAGTTGCCCGTCCATATAGTGGGCGTTGCCCTCGGGAATGGCGCGGATCATCGGATCGAATTTCATGGCCTTGTAGCCGGCGTCGACGATGGCTGTGGCGTCGGCTACGGCCGATTCTACGTCGGTGACCTGTGGTGGGTGCGTGTAGAGCGCGATCGACTCGCGCACCGGGCCGCCGAGCAGCATGTAGATGGGCAGGCCGAGGGCTTTGCCGCGGATATCCCACAGGGCGATGTCGATGGCGCTGACGGTGGCGCTGACCGCGCCGCGAGTGCCGACATAGGTCAGCGANCGAATGGTGTCGTGCCAGATNCGCTCGATATGCGCTGGGTCGCGGNCGATGAGGGTGGCGCCGACTTCGCGGATCATATGGGCGATGGCGCGNTTGCCGGCNGCGCCGGGATAGGTGGTTACCTCGCCCCAGCCGGTGAGGCCCGCGTCGGTATCGACCTGGGTGAAAACCAGTTCCCGTTGGCGATGGCGTTGGGGAGGATCACCGGGCCGTTGCGGCCAGGGAAACTGGATGATCCAGGGTTTGACGGCGGTGATTTTCATGGGGGCTCCCGGATATGGACCAGCAGTGGGGGTTGTATCGGGAGTCAAAATAGGCTCGTTGCAAGAGGGGTGCAAGANCTGTATATGTCGCNCCNAGCGCCGGGAAANGNCGGCAGTATCCCCTTGACCGGTGCCGAGAAAAGGCGCTTAATAATNCATCGCATTCCGTCCTTTCCAAATAGAAAGTTGGCACATATGAGCAATGAGGCGCGTCCCCCCATTTTCCGCATGGCCCAAGAGGATGTGTGGGAGTTTCCAAGGCCGGATATGAGCCTGGTCCCNGAGTTGATAAAATATTCGGCCGCGACGGTTGCGGTGGTGGCCCGAAATATCGTCGGTACGCCGAGCACCTTTTTCAACGGAGTTTGCCCGCTGTTCCGCGGCCAGGGCCACGATATTCTCGGTCCGGCCATCACCCTGCAATACGCCCCGCAGCGCCCCGACCTGATGCCCACCGGCGAGTACGCCAAGGTCGAGGATCAGAATCACCGCATCGCGGTCAATATCACCCAGGAGGGCTACGTGCTGGTGGTCCAGGCCGACGGCAATACCCGCAGTGGCGTTCTTGGTGGCAACATGCTATTGGCTCTGCAGCACAATCGCAAAGCCGCCGGCCTGGTGGTGCACGGTGTGATCCGCGACTATGGCGAGGCNGCGACGCAGAATTTCCCCATTTTCACCCAGGATGGGCGCACCACCACCGACTACGACGCACAGCACGACATCGCGCCCCTGGCCGTCAACACGCGAATCGCGGTCGCTGGCAACACGGTCATGCCCGGCGACTGGATTCGCGCCGACGACGACGGGGTGTGCTTTTTTCCCAGCGACAAGATCGAAGAGGTGCTCGAAAACTGCAACAAGCACTGGTGGGAGCCGGCGGCACGGCATTTTCTGATGGAGGGCGGGCACTTGAGCGACTGCTATCCGATTCCGGAGAGCCGCTATGATGAGGCNGCGGCCTGGCAACGCGCCAACGGATTCTACGTGCCGGACGATATCGGCTGATCTCCAGCATGACCGCGCCACATCCCGACCTGCACCAAGTCGATCTCCTCAGCGAGGAGCAGATCGCGCAGTTTAAACGCGACGGCATGCTCGTGCTGCCCGGCGTGCTCGACGCGGATCTCTGCCGCCGGGCGCGCGATCAGATGTGGGATATCATCGCTGCGCACCGGCCGCTTATGCAGAGGGACGATCCTNCCTCCTGGACGCCCATCAGCGAGCAAGAATCCGCGAGCTACCAGCGGCCAGAAGGGGGNGGNGATCCCTATTTCTCGGGCGGGGGACACCGCTACTATATCCGCAACGGAGCCGAGGAATTGCTGCTCGACCTGGCTCCGCGCGCGTTGTGGGGCATCGCCGAACAACTCCTTGGCGCGGGCGAGGTGGTGTGGCCGGCGGGGATCGACGAATCGGGCACGACCGTAGGCCCGTGCTTGCTGACGGAGGGCATTGTCAAGGGCATGGCGACTCACCTGGGCGACGAGCCCGAGCGGTGGACCGGCGANCCCACGGGCCGCTCGGCACCGCTGCGNTTACCCAAAACCGGCCCGGTGTGGATGACNGGCCAGGGCACGCGCGGCCTNTACTGCACCCTGCCCAATAGCCCGCCGCCTTTGCAGAANTACCGCGGCGCCCATTCCGAGGCGCTCTTCGAAACGCACTGGCGGCTGCAGATCGCCGCCTATATCGACGACCTGCCGCCGGGAGCCGGCGGCCTGACGCTATTCCCGGGCAGTCACCAGCGGATCTGGGATCATTGGGNGCAGGTACACCGCGGAGGGCCGCCGCCCGACGAGTGGGACGGCTACACCGCACCGCCCTTGCCCGCTATCAAGGCCGACACCGTCCCCGTCGAGACTTCCGGCCCTGTCGGCTCCGTGGTTTTGTGGCATGCAAACCTGACGCATATGGCCGGCCAGAACACCTTGCCCGATGTNATTCGCCAGGCNACGATTTACGCCTTCGCCAAAACGCCGGCGGCGGTGGCGGACGAGGTGGTCAAGNGCGATCCCCAGGGCGATTTATGGCGGGACTGGTCNGACGAGGTACGGGCGATCGGGACATAGGGNATNTGTAGAATATGGTTGCCGGCGGGATATCGCTGCCGGCGATACAGACGGTGCCGATGGATACACGCGTAAACGATCCGATTCCCTTTGCGGCTTTCGCCCGTTTCGAACGTCTCACCGCGAAAGAACCGCTGCTCTACGCGGAACCGCCTGCCTGGGCCGCCGCCGCCCATGCCNTCGTCGTGGACGACGAGGTGCATTATCTCTGGGCCGAGAAAAAAGCGGAGAACTACTGGGTACACATGCACAGTTGGGCGCCGACCGGCGATCCCACCAATGTCACCCACGATCCGCGCAATCCCATTTTAACGGCCTCGCCCACGGGATTCGATTCGCACGACGTGGAATATCCCTTTCCGTTCTNGAATCCCGCCGACGGCCGCTACTACATGTACTACCTGGGTAAGGGGCCGGAGAGGCCGGNGCGCAAACAGACGGGTTTGCTGGTGGGCGACGGCGATCTGGGTCAGTGGACGCGGCACGGCGACGAGCCGGTGGTGGCCATTGAGGGCGCGCACGAGGAGCACGGNTGCTCGCATCCGTCGGTGATCGTGGACGGCGATNTTATCCACATGGTCTACACCGGCGAGGCGCCGGCCCCGCCCGAGCGGCGCGAGATCCTTTACAATGTTCCGACCATCTGCCATGCGACCGCGCCGACGGGCGATCCGGCCNGGGTGACCAAGGATCCGGCCAACCCGGTGTTCNGCGGCTCGGGGCAGGCCTGGGACAGCGAGGGGNTACGCGAGGCGGAGATATTCAAAGATGCGCATTTTTTTCACCTGTTCTATGGCGGCTACGACGGCGAGACCTGGGCCATAGGCCACGTGCGCACNCGCGACTTCCGCACCTTTGAGCCCAATCCGTACAATCCCATTTTCACGCCCGCGTCCGATGTGGAGGCCTGGGATAGCAGCGGCCTGCTGACGCCGCAGGTTTTCGCGATGAATGGCGANTACTATATGATCTATGCCGGGCTTAAGGGGACGGGATGGAACCGGATGTCGGAGGTGCAGTCGGGGCTGGCGGTGGCGCGGCCGTTATAGCGGNNAAAAGAGCCTGCCGGGCCGAAAGGGGTAAAGGCCCAGTTCAATTGGGAGCTTCCCCTGCGAAATAAAGGGACCCTAACGATGTCCACTCCCATAGCCCACAGCGAAGAAGTGCTGACGCCCGAGCGGCGTTACGAATTGGACCTCAAGGGCTACTTTGTACTCAAAGGGCATTACGACGCGGCGGCCGTGGCGGAATTTCACGCCGCTATCGACGAACTCCAGGCGATTCCCGTCGAATACGAGACCTATAAGAAACTCGGCATTGCCAGCTATTTTCTGGCCGCGGCGATGGAGGACCCGGAGCATCCGGTGTGGAAGGGCGAACATCGCGCCGACCGGCGGCCCCATCCCCAAACTGGGGGCGTCGGCCGGGTCGACCACGCGATCTGCGGTACCGACAAATTCGATCGCATCGTGCGCGATCCCTTGCTAAAGATACTGCACCAGACCCTGGCTGGCGGCAACTTCTATATTTCCTCCACTTACTACATCGAGAAATGGGGACCGGCCCGCGGCGGTATCCTCCATAACGGCGGCTATCCCAAGGACCGACACTTCCACTACGAATACGACCACACCCACGGCCGCTTCCTGTGCTCATCTACCCGCAGCGTGGTGATCCTCAGCGATATGAGCACTATCGAGAAAGGTCCGTTCGCCGCGATTCCCGGCAGCCACAAGGCCAACTTTCCCTGCCCCTACGATATGGAGTGCGCGGAGAAAAACCCGCTGGCGGTCCCGGTCTTCGCCGAGCCGGGCGACGTCCTGGTTTTCACCGAGGGCCTGACCCACAACGCCTTTCCGGTGATGGACGATTCCATCCGTCGCTCAGTTTTCTTTAATTATTCGCCAGCAATCGACCGCGACAACTTACCCGGGCAGCGGATGTCGATCTATCCCGATCACGTGCTGGAGCGCCTGGCCGACCAGCGCGATATACTGACTGTCGCCGGTTATATCTAACTTTGCACAAACGGAGCAGACCATCATGGCAAGCCAGCAACAAGTAGACCAGTACCGCGACCAGGGCTATTTCATCGCCGACGACGCTGTGGCGCCGGAGATGTTGGAGGAAATGATCGCGGCAGCACAACGGGCGACTGCCAAAGTGCGGTCGGGAGAGATCGTCGACGACCCTGCGGGGGTGCGCACCGGCGGCACGGGCGACGATGCGACTTTTATCAGCGGCTTGATGGCGCCCGAGTTTGGCGAGCCGGTATTCGCCGAATATCTGGGATCGGAAGCGCTCGCCCGCTATTTGCAGCCCTTCATCGGCGACGAACTGCGGTTGGGCTGGGTGCATTTGTGCGTGGTCGAGGGCGATTATGAGATCGGCTGGCACCGCGATACCGGCGGCAATGACCGCGACGGCAGCTACGAGGTCGAGATGGATATCCTGGCCCGCCACCGCAGCAATTTCATGAAGTGGCACCTGGCCCTGGCCGACGACCCTTGCCTGTGGATCGTGCCGGGCAGCCAGCGCCGCTACCGCACCGATCGGGAGCGCGAGGTGCTGATCAACGATCCGCGCGGGGAGATTCCGGACGGGCAGCAGATCGACCTCAAGCGCGGCCAGACGATCTTCTGGAATAGCAACACTATCCACCGGGGGCTGAAGCCGGATGATGTAGCCGAGCGCTGGACGGTGATGTGCGCGCTGATCGATCACCGCACGGCATATGATGACCACGGCGAGAAAGGCGACCACCAGTGGCTTATGGCGGACAATATTCGCGAGGCCCTGCCCGAGCGCACCCGGCACTACTACGACAACTGGCGCGCGTTAGCCGAGCCGCGGATGGCGGCGGGTGGTTAGATCCGTTCCGCCTCGTCCCAGATCGCCGGATCGTAGGCCACGCCCAGCCCGGGGCCGGTCGGTACGTCGATAAAGCCGCCGTCGCGAATGGTGAAGTGCGGCTCGTACCAATCTTCGTACGACACGGGCCGGGCGGGGAATTCCAGAAATGGCCCGGTGTGTTCGACTATCGATCCGAAGTGCAAGAGCGTTGCCAGCTCGGGATTGTGCTTGGGGCTGTGCGAGGTCACGCGCAGCCCGCCTTCTCTGGCCATTTGCGCCACCCGCAGCGCGCGGATCAGTGGCAATTGTTGCTAAGAACATTCCCCGCGCCTACACTGTCTGGGCCATGTCCGCGCCCATAGAGCCGAAACTCGGCCGCATCCTTCACATCGCCCTGCCGATCGTCGTGTCGAACGCCTCGTACACGGCGATGCTGTTTATCGATCGCCTGTTTTTGTCGCGGGTGGGCAAGCACGAATTGGCCGCGGCGATGAGCGGCGGGATGACGGCCTTCGTGGTGATGTCTTTTTTTATCGGCCTCATCGGCTATGCGGCGGCGCTGGTCGCGCAGTATTACGGCGCTGGTCGGCACGAGATGTGCACCCGCGCCACGACCCAGGCGCTGTATCTGGCGCTGGCGAGTTATCCGCTGGTACTGGCCTGCATCCCGTTGGTCGATGATTTCTTCGCGCTCACCGGGCAGGATCCGGAGCTGACGGCGCCGGCGACGGTCTACGGGGAGACGCTGTTGTGGGGTGGAATTTTCGTTTCGGTGCGCACCGCGCTGAGCAGTTTTTTCGTCGGCCTCGGCCGCACGCGGATTGTGATGGCCGCCCACGTGACGGGCACACTGGTAACCGTACCACTCAACTACGCGTTGATCTTCGGGCACTGCGGGGTGCCGGCGCTGGGCATCTGGGGGGCCGCGCTGGGCACGATCGGCGGCAGTGCGTCGTCGTGTGTGTTGCTGGGCGTTTTTTACCTGGCCGAAATCCGCGGGGCATTCAAGGTCCAGCGGCCCCTGCGCTTTGCGCCCGATATCGCCAGGCGCCTGCTGCATTCGGTTTGCCGGCCGGCGCTGAGCCCTGCCTCAACTGGTGCGCCTTCAACATCTTCGTCCAGGTCATGCACGCCTATGGTGCGGACACGGCAGCGGCCGCGACCATTGCCTTCAACTTCGACACGATCGCCTTCGTGCCGCTGATGGGTCTGGGCGTAGCGGCGACCACGGTTGTCGGCCAGCACCTGGGGGCCAGAGACCTGGCCGGGGCGATGCGATCGACCGCGCTGATCCTGCGCATGGGGTGGCTCCACGCGCTGGCGATGATGGCGCTCTTTCTCGCCGGAGCCGATCTGCTGGTGCGGATTTTCGCTTCGGGTTTTGCCGATCCCGACGGCGAGATCGCGGATATGGCCGCGGCGATGTTGCGGTTGTTGACGCTCTATACCCTCGCCAATGCCTCGAAGCTGATCTTAGGCGGCTCGTTGCGAGCGGCGGGCGACACCCGCTGGCTGATGGGGGTGTCGGTGGCGCTGCACTGGGCGATGGCGATTGGGGTCTATCTGTTGGCCCACGTGGTCGCCGTCGATCCGTACGTGGCGTGGTTTACGCTGATTGTGATGAACAACGGGCAGGTGCTCGCCGCGTGGTACAGGTACCGGTCTGGCGTGTGGCAGGCGATCCGGCTGATCGACTGAAGGGTGGTTGGTCGGCGGTCGGTGCGTATCATTGGACGACTTTCCGAATTGACCGGGTGTCGGGCGAGGATCTCGCCGTCTCCCTTAGCGAAATGGGCAAAGGATGATTGATGCAAGTACCCAAAACGGCGGATGCCGTGGTCATTGGCGGCGGCATCCTGGGCGCCTCCACCGCTCACTTTCTCGCCACGCTGCGAGATCCGGCCCGGCGCGAGTCAAAAACGGCGCGCCGGTGATTCTTATGCCCGGCAGGCCGCCACGAACTCCGCCGCGGTGGTAGTATAGCCGATCAGGTGCTCGAATTGCCGCAGCATCATGCGGTTGACCCAACCGCCCTCGGGCAGGCTGTCGTCGAGAGTATCGGGCATCTCGATCTCTCCGGGTGGGTTGGAGCAGTCCCGAAGTAAGATTACGCGGTAGTTGTGGCCGATAGCTTCGGCGCAGGTGTAGTGCAGGCAGGCGCGGCGGCTGTAGCCGACGACGAAGAGGGTGCGAATGCCCCAGCTGCGCAGACGAGTGTCGAGAAAGGTGTCGCGGAAACCGCTCCACATCCACTTGGCGAAGTTGGGCTCGCCCTCGCGCGGTGCGACACAGGGCGCGTAGGTCGGCTTGAAATCGTCGCCGCTCTTTGCCCACGCGTCGACCATATTGCCCTTGGCGAACTTGGTCTTGGTCCAGAACTCGCAGGCGATATTGCCCGGATCGACGACTTGGCGCATATCGTTGTGGACATAGGCGACTTTCATCCCGACTGTACGAGCAGCGGACAGGGCCGGGGCGATGAATTTCTCCGTGGTCGGGTGTGCGGCGCCGTCCTTGACCGAATAGCCGCCATCGACATCGACGAGCAGGAAAGCGCATTCGGCGCAGGGCAGGGCGAGATCCTCGAAGGCGTAGTCGTAGCCCCCGGGGTAGTCCATGTAGTAGCGCACCGGGATTTCGATTTGGTCCATGGAACATCTCCTATTTCAGGTGCTGATCGAGAAAAGCGCGGCTCGGTCCCAGAGCGCGATATGGCCCTTTGGACGCGAGATGTCCGCCCCGCCTAAGTCGCCAGCGGCGGCCCTTTGGGAATTGCGATAGGCGCGCGCGCCGGTTGGTGATTGGCGCGCGCGGCGGAAAACTCAGCCGTTAGATATTCGCCGAGGTGGATGGAGCCGGAAAAGCCTCCCGCGGCAATAGTGCCTGCAAACATAAAGGGGATGCCGTCGCCGGGCTGGCTGGCGGTGCTCTGGAGTGCGACCTGGTCGCCTGCTACCGAGCCTTTGAGGGCCTGGGTCGAAAAGTCGCTGGTGTGGAAGCCGCCGATCCAGTTGCCCTGCTGCTCGATATAGAGCTGATGTCGGCTGGATTCGTTAGAGTAGGTGATGTCGAGATCCCAGTGGCCGCTGAGGTCAGCGGCGGCCGGGGCCAATTCAGTTGGCCGCGGGGCGCGTTGCGCGGAAAGGATATTGCAAATCCGCTCGCTGACCACCTCGGCGTTACCCGGTTGCATCTGGCTGGGGGTGACGGTGATCGAGGCTTGGCCGTCGCCGTCGCCGCTGCCGACGGCGATGCGCGGCGCGTTGCGGGCGAAATCCTCGGCTACCTCGGCGCCGGTGATGTGCAAGGCGTCGGGGTCCCAGTTGATCGACAGTATCGGGGCGCGGTTGGATAGGCCGGTGCGCTCGCCGACTTCGGTCGTCACGCCTGAGACCTGTTCGGCCTGCGCGGCGATCCCGGCCAGGATGTCGAGCCAGCGCTGCCACTCGGCGTCGTGGTCGCGCGCGACCCATTGCTCGACCGCCGCCAGCATCCCCATGATCTCCTCCTTGCCGATCTTGTTGTCGCGGCCTGGCCCGTGGTGGGGTGAGCTAGCCTGCCAGGCCGCCTGCAACAGCGCCCTGTTACCGAGGACCAGCCCGGCGCACTGCGGGCCGCAGAGGGCCTTGCCGCCGCTATAGGCTACGGCAGTGGCGCCCTGCTCAAGGTGGACATTGGGTATGGTGAGGTTTTCGGCGGCGGCATCGGCGAGGATGGGAATGCCGTGGGGCCTGGCGATATCGGCGATGACTTCCAGCGACAGCGGCTGGCCCGGATCGGATGCCGCGCCGGTGACCAGGTAGATCATCGCGGTTTTGCGATTGATGGCGCGTTCCATCTCCTCGGGGGTGTCGACGGTGACCATTTCGACACCGATATTACGCACCGCGTGGTCGTAGGCGTTGCGCGAATAGGCGGGGGCGATCACCTGGGTCTTTTCCAGGCCGGTCAGGTCGGGGATGCGGATGAGCTTTTCGGGATTGCCGCCGGTGACGCAGGCGGCGGTGATGTGTTTGATGCCGGCGGCACAACCGGCGGAGACGAGGCCCCATTCGGCACCGGTGATCTCGGCTAGCTTCCTACCGACGCCCGCGGCTAATTCGTCGTACTGGACGAAATACCCGGAAGCCGCGTCCATCGCCTCGAGGACCTCGGGCAATTCGACCGAGCCGCCGATGATGGTGAAGGTGCCGCGGCAGTTGATGATGGGCTCGACGCCGATCGATTGGTAGATATTGCCTGCGTTGCCCATGAGCTTCCTTTCGCTGGAATTTCGCTGTATCGGCCCCAATTAGTAATAGCGCCTGCCCTTGTCGTCAAGTGGGGTTCGGTCTTATTTACCCGCATCCAACCCAATACTGCGAAGAGGACGAGATATGGCGAAAATAGTGATTATTGGCGCTGGCAGCGGCTTTGGTAGTCGGCTGTCGATCGATATTCTGGCGCGCGCGGCGCTCGCGGATTCGACCATCGCGCTGTGCGACATACATGCGGAGCGCCTCGAGCAGGTGCGCGACTACGTGCAGCGAGCCATCGACGGGCACGGGTTGCCCGGCAAGGTGATTGCCAGTACTGACCGCGCCGAGCTTTTGCCCGGGGCCGACTGCGTGGTGACCGCGGTCTCGATAGGCGGCGCGGCCTATTGGGGTGAGCCCTACCGCTCGGAAGTAGAGATCCCGCTCAAATACGGCGTCGAGCAGACCGTGGCCGATACCATTGGCGTTGGTGGGATCTTTCGGTTTTTGCGCACTGCCGACGAGCATCTAAACTTCGCCAAGGATATGGAGCGCCACTGCCCAGACGCGCTGATGCTCAACTACACCAATCCGATGTGCATGCTGACCTGGCTGCACTCGGTGGGCTCTTCCATTGAAAATGTAGGATTGTGCCACAGCGTGCAGGGCACGACCAAGAAACTGGCCAAGGGCGTCGGGGTCGATTATGGCGACGTGAGCTATATGGTCGCGGGCATCAACCACCAGGCCTGGGTGCTCAGGTTGCGGCAGGGCAACGAGGATTTGTATCCGAAACTGCGCGAGATCGTCGACAGCGACGAGGCGTTCGCCGACGACCGGGTCCGTGTCGAGATGATGAAGCAGTTCGGTTATTTTGTCACCGAGAGCACTCGTCACAATGCCGAATATTTGCCGTATTTTCGCCGCAACCGGGAATTGCTCGATCTCTACGGCCTCAAACCGCGCGAGCCGGTGTCGATGGAAAACAATCGCCAGCGCGACTGGATGAAGGATTCGGGGGTCGAGGACAATGGCGAGGCGGCGCTGCCGCCTTTGCAAGAGTCGCACGAGTACGCGTCGCTGATTATCGAAGCGCGGCTGACCGGCGCGCCCTTCGCCTTTAACGGCAATGTGATGAACCACGGCTCGATTACCAATTTGCCGGCGCGCTGCTGTGTCGAGGTGCCGTGTCTGGCCGACCGCGAGGGGGTACACCCGACTTTCGTCGGCGAGTTGCCACCGCAGTGCGCGGCGCTGAATATGACCAATATTGCGGTGCAGGAACTGGCGGTGCGCGCGGTGCTCGACCGCGATAGGGAGGCCGCTTTCCACGCTTGCGCGCTCGACCCGCTGACTGCGGCGACGGTGTCGCTGCCGGATATACGCGAGATGTTCGAGGAGTTGTGGGCGGCCGAGGGCGATCGGCTGAGTTATTTTCACGCCGGATAGCCACTGCCACTTTGCGGCACTGCATGGGAAAGCTGCGAATGATTTGATCGCCCCGTTAGCATATAGGCGGTATCGGCGAGAAGATCTGCCAGGGCTTTGTCGCCATCCTGCTGCCCGCCGGGTTGATGGGCGGTGCCTGGGCAGCGCTGGAGGTCGGGCCCGTACTGGCCGGTCGAGCGTCTGGCGATGAGCAAGAGCCAGTATCCACCGGCCCGCGACCTATTTGGCGGATTTGGGTCCGTTTTGTGTGGGGCGAATTCATTTATATATCTGGTTTTTGTAAGTTTAGACGCCTTTGACCTTTTGCCAGCGCATCACGTGGCGAGCGTGGTCGGAGAGTCGGTCCCACAGGGCGCGGGGAAGGTGCGGTTCGCCATCGGCAGCCCAGCCGTTGTGGACCCACGACTGGCAGAAGCCCATGCACAGCTCGTCGCGCGGATGGTTGGAATTATTGGGTGTGCCGCGGTGGAAGACGCGACCGTCGTGCATCCACAGTGAGCCCTTTGTCAAATTCAGGCGGATGGGGTGAAAGTTGGCGTTGTGGTCGGCGCCGGTGCCGAGCAGCTCGTCGAGTTTTTGCGGATGGTAGTCATTCGGGATGTACTGGGTGCAGGGGATGACCTGGAAGCTGCCGTTTTCCTCACTGGTGTCGCAGAGCGGAAATTTGCAGCCGATAGTGAAGGCCGGGGTCATGATACCGGGAAAGGGGGAGGCCTTGCCGTCGCGATGCCAACTCTGGTAGTCGGTGCCTGGTAATGGGATATTGGAGTCGTAGTGCGACCAGGCATAGTCGGGGCCGAGGATCGCCTCGAAGAAGGCGACCAGAGTTGGGTGCTCGAAGATATCTGGATCGACGAAGGGCTCTGCAAAGGGCACGCGGACATTGTAGCGGCCCCAACCGCGCGGTGGGTACTCGCCCTGGGCCTCGATATCGGCGTTGCGGATTGGCGCCCAGGCTTCCTGAATTCGCTCGATCTTGTCGTGTGGGATGAGGTCTGCGAAGACGGTGAAGCCGTTGACGCGAAATTCCATCAGGTGGCGGTCGAGGTCGTAGGGCATGGCGGTTCCTCCTATATTAAGGAATACGAGATTTAGATAAAGAAAACGGATCTGCGGCGCAATGAGCGATAATGCGCCACACGGTGTTGCGCCATCCGGCGGTGCGGCTGGCGCTTACCGCGCCCGAGACGACGGGCGAGTTGCGGGAGAATCGGGCGGTGTTGGCGACGGCTGCCACAGCGGATGCCGGGCAGTGGGCCGAGTGGGAAGAATACGGCCGGCTGGTGTACGGCGACGGGACCGATTCCTTCGAGACGCAATACCCTTGATATCCCTTGCTACGCAATTCCAAAAAGACGAGGTACACATGATTTACGACATGCGCATATACGACCTGACCCCCGGATCGGTTGCGGCCTACATGCAGGCGGTGGAGGAAATTGCACTGCCCGTGCGCGAAGCCCAGGGCATCGCGTTAGCCGGTTGGTACACGCCGGATGTCGGTCCCTTAAACCGCGTCGTGCACATCTGGGCCTATCGCGATTACGCGCATTTTGCAAAGGCCCGGCCTGCATTCCGCAACGATCCGCGCTGGACAGAGGAGTATCTCCCGCGCGTCAAGGGTATGATCGTCAAGCAGCAGAGCATGGTGATGAACGGCAGTGGCTTTTGGGACGAGCGCTTCGCGCGGGCCTTTGGCGAAATAGACGCGGGTCCATAGCGATGCCGACAATATCCGCTACTGAGCTGGAGCAGTTGGCCATTGAGGTTTTTGTCAGAGCTGGTGCGCCCGCCGCAGACGCCGGACTGGTCGCCCGCCTGCTGGTCAAATCCAATCTCGCTGGCCACGACTCGCACGGCGTCGTCCGCATACCCCAGTATGTCGAGGGTATTGCGACCGGCCGTCTGCGCCCGGGGGCGCCGCTCGCGGTGAGCGACGACGGCCCGGCCACCGCGCGGTTGCGCGGCGGTTTCAACTTCGGCCAGGTGGTGCTGACGCGGGCGGCGGAGATGGCGCTGGCCAGATCGGAGGGACAGCCGCTGGCGATGGTGACGGCGACCGAGTACGGGCACAGCGGACAGCTGGGCAGCTATGCCGAAATGCTCTCCAGCCAGGGGCGCATAGGCGTGGTGCTGCTGGGCAAGCAGCGTGGTGCAGTGGTGCCTTGGGGCGGGCGGCAGGGGCGGCTCTACCAGACCACCCTGGCCCTGGCCGTGCCCAGCCGCCAGCCCTTTGCGGTAGTGCTGGATATGGCCACCAGCGTCGCTCCCTTCGGCAAAATCCTGGTCAAGCGGGCCCGCGACGAGCCCTGTCCCGAGGGCTGGCTGGTAGACCAAGAGGGCCGGCCGGTCACCGATCCGCACGCAGACCTGAACGGCGGCGAAGCCGGTATGTTGCCGCTGGGTGGTGCGCTGGCCGGCAACAAGGGCTCGGGGCTGACCTTTATGCTCGGCATCCTCACTACCGCGCTCTCCGGCGCTGGCAGCGCACTTGAAGGTACGCTCTTTATCGCCATCGATCCCACCGTCTACATGGCCTACGACGAATTTCTCGACCAGGTGGACGCCTATGTCGGTTATTTGCAGCAGACCCCGCCAGCCGCCGACTGCGAGCGAGTGCTGGCGCCGGGCGAGCGCTCGCACCGCGAGACCCTGCGCCGGCAGCGTGAGGGCATCTGGGTCGAGCCGGGCACCTGGGACAAGATCCAGCAGCTCGCAGCGGGCTAAAGCAGGCTACTGCAGGTGTCGATTCAGAAAGGCGATTACCCGCGCCTTGGGCGTCCTCGACCTCGGGTTGCCACCACTGCCCATCAAAACCGTGCCCGCCGCTCTCAATCGTGATTAACTCGTGCTCCACCCCACCGCCGCCTCGATGCCCGATAGCAGCTTGCGGCCGGTGTCGCGCTCGACTTCGCCCCCCTTGCTGTCCTGCGCCACCGAACTCTCGCCTTCTTCCATTGACGCCTGCTGCTGGACTGCCTATACCTTAGGTATTCTACAGGGGGTAGACATGTCAGGACAATTTGCGGACGAGGCGGCGATCAGCGCCGTCGTTGGCGGCCGGTCGGTGCACTGATGGCCGCCCGCCCCAGGGTCGCCGCGCTGGTGACCGAATATCGCAAGTACTCGCACGGGCAGAATATCGTCGATCGGCTGATCGGCGGCTATGGCTGGGAGACCCGCTGGCACCGTCCCGAGCTCGATGTGGTCGCACTGTATGTAGATCAATTCCCCGAGTCCGACCTCAGTCGCGAGCGCGTCGAGCGGCATCCCGATTTAGCGATGTATCCCACCATCGCCGAGGCGCTGACCCTGGGTGGCGAGCAGTTGGCTGTCGATGGCGTGTTGATCATCGCCGAGCACGGCAACTATCCCCTCAACGAGAAGGGCCAGACCCTCTACCCGCGCTACGAGTTTTTCCAGCAGACGGTTGAGGTCTTCCGCAACAGTGGTCGCAGCGCCCCCGTTTTTCTCGACAAGCACCTGTCGTGGAACTGGGACTGGGCGCGCGAAATGGTCGCTACCAGTTATGAACTGGACTTTCCGTTTATGGCCGGCTCGTCGGTGCCGGTGTGCCGGCGCGTGCCGTCGGTGGATCTGTCGCACGGTGCCGAGGTCGAGGAGATGGTGGTGGTCGGCGTTGGCGGGATCGACAGCTATTGTATCCATTCTCTGGAGGGGATGCAGTCTCTGGCCGAGAGGCGCCAGGGCGGCGAGACCGGGGTGGTGTCGGTGCAGGGTTTGCGCGGCGACAGCGCTTGGCGGGCGCTCGACGACGGTGTCTGGGATCCGGCGCTATTCGAGGCGTGCTTGTGCCGCAGCCTGACCCTGACCCCGGCCGACGAGAGCAATCGCCATACCTATCCGACACGCGAGGAATTGCCGCAGATCCTGACCAATGACCCGGTGGTCTACTGCATCGAATACGCCGATGGGATGCGCGCGACCATGCTGCTGATGGAGAGCTTGGTCCGCGATATCACAGTCGCCGCCCGCGTCAAAGACCGGTCCGACCCCTTCTCGCTGCTCTTTTACCTGGGCGCCGGCCACCACATGCAGCCCAATTTCTTCAACCCGCTTTGCCAGCACATCGAAAATCTGATTATCAACGGCCAGACGCCCTATCCGATCGAGCGGACCTTGCTGACCACGGGGATGACTGCCAGCGGGGTGGAGTCGCTGTTTCAGGGCGAGAAAAAACTCGCTACACCCCATCTGGATATCCACTACCAGGTCGGCCCCGAATCGACCTTCAGGAGGACCTGATGCGCAAGAAACTGGCCCTCGTCACCACCATTTGGGGCTGGCGCAACCACGCCAACCACATGGGCGAGCGCTTTTTGAACGGCTATCCCTGCAATGGCCAATGGCATCGACCGGAGATGGATATCGCCGGCGTCTACGTCGAGCAGACTCCCGAGGGCGATTTGAGTCAGATGCGGGCACAAAAACACGGCTTCACTATTTACGAGTCCATTGCCGAGGCGGTGCGGCTGGGCACGGATGCGTTGGCCGTCGATGGCGTGCTGTTGATCGGCGAGCACGGTGAGTATCCCAACAACGAGAAGGGCCAGAAGCTCTATCCGCGCTACGAGTATTTCCGCGAGATCGTCGAGGTTTTTAAAGTATCTGGGTGCTCGGTGCCGGTCTTCAACGACAAGCATCTGTCCTACAGCTTCGAGCAAGCGCAGCAGATGGTCGCCTGGGGGCGCGAGTTGGATTTTGCGATGCTGGCCGGCTCGTCGCTGCCGGTGACCTTTCGCATGCCGCCTTTGGAACTGCCGCTCGAATGCGAAATCGAGGATGCGTTGATGATCGGCGTCGGCGGCTCCGACGCGATGGACTACCACGCGCTGGAGGCAATGCAGTGCATGGTCGAAAGGCGCAAAGGCGGCGAGAGCGGGATTCGCTCGGTGCAGTTGATCGACGGCGACGAGGTGTGGCAAGCCGGTCGCGACGGCCGCTGGTCGCGGCGGCTGTTGGCGGCGGCGCTGGCGCGTTCGGATTCGCGCAGCGGCATCGGTCTGAGCGACGGCCGGCCCCAAGATCTGGCGCACAGCGGCGAATTGGAAGAGTTGGTGGAGGAGCCGGCGGCTTATTTTATCGAATACAACGACGGTGCCAAAGCCACGCTGTTGATGCTCAACGGCGCGGTGCAGGACTGGACTTTCGCCGCGGTGGCCGATGGCGAAATCGCCTCGACGCAGTTCTTGTTGCCGCCACAGCCCAATGTGACTTACTCGGCGTGCTTGATGGCCAAGGCCGAGGAGATGTTCGCGACGGGCACGGCGCCGTATCCGGTCGAGCGGACCTTGCTGGTGAGCGGGATGCTCGAGCGCTGTCTCGACTCGCGGATGGCCGGGGGCCAGCGGCTGGAGACGCCGGAACTGGCGGTGGTCTACCGCGCGCCCGAGATTTCGCAATTCTGCGGGGCTTTATGAGGGTGAGGGGGAGAGTGCGGGCTTGCGTGTTACGGCGGGCATTGAGCCCCGCTGTGTCGACCCACCGCAAACTTTTACATCAATCCCCCATTAAAGTTTCTGCACACCGCGCATTATAATCAGCGAGCCACTGGCTTTCGCTCTCGTCCATCAGCTCTTCGTCCACAAGATCCGTGGCGATAGGATGGATCGTCAGCGTTGCGAAGCGGAGATAGCCTTCGTGCTCGGCCTCGACGACGACGACCATGTTTTCGCTGCGGATGCCGTGGCTGTCGGAGACGTAGTAGCCCGGTTCGATGGTGATGAGCATACCCGGTTGCAGCGGAGTGGTTTTGGCGGTGGCGCCGCGGCCGAAGGATTGGGGGCCTTCGTGGACGTTGAGAAGGTAGCCGACGCCGTGGCCGGTGCCGTGGCCGTAGTTGAGGCCGCGTTGCCACAGGGGGTGACGGGCGAGGACCTCGATCTGGTTGCCGGTGGTGCCGGTTGGGAACCGGGCCCGGCTTAGGGCGATCAGGCCCTGCAAAACCAGGGTGTAGTGGAGCTTTTGCTCGGCGGTGGGCCGACCGAGGGCGATGGTGCGGGTGATATCGGTGGTGCCCTCCAGATACTGGCCGCCCGAGTCGATGAGTAGCAGGCCGTCTGCTAGCGCAGCCGATTCTTCGACGGTGGGGTGGTAGTGGACGATGGCGCCGTGGCTGGCGTGGCCGACGATGGCGGCGAAGCTGGGGCCCAGGTAGTTGCCCTGGGCGGCGCGGCAGGCGTCGAGTTGCTCGACGCAGTCCCATTCCGTGAGCTGGCGCTGGTCGCGCTCGGTATGGAGCCAGCGGTAAAAGGCGTCCAAGGCTCTGGCGTCTTTGGCCATCGCCTTTTTTAGATTGGCGATCTCAGTGGGGTTTTTGATGGCTTTTTGCAGGGCGACGGGCGAGCGCAGATGGGTGAAGTCGGCGGTTGCGGCGAGGTTGGCCGGCAGCTGTTCGAGATCGGCGCAAAGGGGGGCTTTTTGCGCGGTGACGACGGCTTCGATATCGGCGTAGGGACGCAAGGCGACGCCGCTGGCGGCGAGCGCGTCGCGGATGGATGAGGGCATGGGATTGTCACAGCAGAGGATGGCTTTGTCCGGGGCGACGATCAGCCAGGCGTGGAATACCGGGTTGTAGGGGACGTCGGCGCCGCGCAGGTTGAGCAGCCAGGCGATCTCGTCGAGGGCGGTGACCAGCAGGGCCGCGTCGGCGAGTACTGCGCGCAGGGCTTGCAGCTTGTCGCCGCGATCGACGCCGGCATATGCGAGATCCAGTGCGAATAGGTCGGCGTTGGGCAGCGGCGGCCGGTCGGGCCAGAGGTCGGCGAAGGGGTCGGCGCAGGTTTGCAGTGCGAGGTCGTGCGCGGTGCAGCGCGCGTTGATCTTTTCGAGGCTACTGGCCGAGCAGAGGCGGCCATCGATGGCGATGGTCGATCCGGCGGGCAGATGCTCGATGAGCCAGTCGAGGTGTTCGGGCGCTTGGGCGACCTGTTGGCGCAGCACTGCGAAGCCGGGATGGAGCTGGCGTTCGGCCTGGAGGAAGTAGCGCGAGTCGACGCTGACTATGGCCGCGTCGGCGCTGACGATCGCGGTGCCGGCCGAGCCGTCGAAGCCCGAGAGCCAGGCACGGCAGCGCCAGTGGTCGGCGACGTATTCGGAGAAGTGGGGGTCGTTGGTGGGGACGATCAGGGCCTGGTAGCCGTTGTCTTGCAGCCAGGCGCGGCAGGAGCGGAGGCGGTTGTTGGTCTGCATGGGCTTTCGGGTTTGTAGTGGGATGGGCCGGCAGAGAATATAGGGTATCGCCGTCGCCGTCGCCGCTACTTGACCGCGCGTCGCGAAACGCGCTTTATACATCCTGCCAATCGCATCCACACCGACGGAGATCACCATGGCCGACCTGCATCCCGTTTTTATTACTTCCTGCGCTTCGGGCGCCGACGGCGCGATCACCTCGCTGACCTTCGACGCGGAGACCGGCGCGTTGGAGGTGCAGCATCGCTACACAGAGATCGAAAATCCATTTTTCCTGGCGTTGTCCCCAGATCGCAAAGTGCTCTATGCCACGCACGTACCGGGCGATTTTGAGGCCGATCCCGGCTATGTCGCCGCCTTTGCGGTGGGCGCCGACGGGTCCTTGCGCAAGATCAACGAGCAATTGGCGCACGGCACCACCACCTGCTATGTCGATGTCGATCCGAGCGGCCAGGCCGTGGTGGTGGCCAATTATTCCTCGGGTAGCGTCGGCGCCTATCCGGTGCAGGAGGGAGGGGGCTTGGGCGAGATGGAATCGTTCGTGCAGCACGCGGGCGCGAGCATGGTCAATCCCGACCGGCAGGAGGGGCCGCACGCGCACTGCGCGGTCATCAGTCCCAGCGGCAGCCATATGTACGCCAGCGATCTTGGCTTGGATCAGGTGCTCGGCTACGCGCTCGATGCGGCCTCGGCGCAACTGACACCGCTCGACCAGGCCTATGTGCGGACTATCGGCGGCGGTGGCCCCCGGCATTTTACCTATCATCCGCAGGGTGGCTATGTCTACGCCAACAACGAGCTGGCCAATTCGGTAAATGTCTACGCCTGGGATGAGGCGGCCGGGGTGTTGCGGGAGCGGCAGGTGATTTCGACTCTGCCGGAGGGATATGGCGAAGAGAGTTATACGGCGGATGTTAAGATTACGCCGGATGGGCGTTTTCTCTATTGTACGAACCGCGGGCACGATAGTATCGCCATTTATGGCATTGGCGAGGATGGGTGTCTGGAGGTGGTGGAGATTGCGTCGAGTTTGGGGAATTTTGCGCAGAATCTGGCGATTTCTGGGGATGGGCGGTGGTTGTTGTGTGCGAATATGGATGGGATGGGGTTGGGGGGGGCGAATGTGGTGGTTTTTGCGGTTGATGGGGGGAGTGGGAAGTTGCGGGCGGTAGGGGAGCCGTTGGAGTTGGTGAATCCTTCTTGTATTATGATCGGGTAGGTATAGGATCGATCGGGCTGGCGGAGGGTTTTCCCTTCGCTCATACACGCAACTATTTAGTTGCGCGTCGCTGCGCGATCTCGCCTCGCAATCCTGTGCGGTTCTGAGGGCTGGTGTTCCGAATTTCACAGGAAGTGCAATTCGGAACACCAGCCGCTACGGTGAAATCCTCCG
This sequence comes from Gemmatimonadota bacterium, assembly GCA_002724215.1. Lineage (GTDB taxonomy): Bacteria > Latescibacterota > UBA2968 > UBA8231 > UBA8231. The sequence continues at coordinate 22,142 of PBOD01000026.1, forward strand.
ACAGCCCTGCGGTCGTGTTGCGATGTCCACTGGGAGTATAGTGGGGAGATATGAGTGTAGCTCAGGCTTTGTTGTATAAGAGGGTCGCTCTGCCGGAGGCGTTTGTGAGTGTGGAGGATGGCCGTCGCGTGGGAGGGGATATAAGGATCGGCGATCTTACGGGCGATGGTCAGGTTGACTTTGTGGTGTACAAGGCGTTGGGGGGGATTAAGCCGAGTTTCATCGGAGCGTTCACTTTGGCAGGCGAGATGTTGTGGTCGGTGGGGGATAAAGGCTTTAGTGTAGAAGATTCAGATGAAGGGGGCATGCTACAGACCGTCTCGCCCGACCGCCCGGGGCCGGTGGCGGTGTGGGATATTGATGGGGACGGGAATCAGGAAGTGGTTTGTTTTATGGTGGACGAGGGGGTGTCGCGTACCAGCAAGTGGAATTTAGAGGGTGTGCATCTGGCGATTCTGGATGGGCGCACAGGCGAGGTGAAGCGGCGGGCGGCGCCTGCAGAGTTGACGCGGTGCAATGCGTATGCGGGTGGGGAGGCGCATGTGGCCAATTACGTGCATCAGCGGTTGATGATCGCGGATCTGGTGGGGAACGGGCGGGCGCAGGACTTTGTGGTCAAGTTGGGGAATGATGTGCTGGCTTTTAACCACGAGTTGGAAGTCCTCTGGCACTACCGGAACAAATGGTACCGCTATCCAGGGCACGCGGCATACATACCGGCGGTGGGTGATCTCGACGGCGACGGGCGCGACGAGGTTAATGGTGGGCACTTTGGGCTGGATCACGATGGCAGCGTGCTGTGGGAGCGGTTTTTGGGAGACAATGCCGATAGCGTGCTGGTCGAGGCGTGGGGGGACCGCGCGGCGGCGATTGTTTCGGGGAGTGGGCAGGTGTTGGATGCGGCGGGTGAATGTCTGCTGCATTTGGGGGAAGAGATGGTGCCGCACGGGCAGGAGGTGCGCTATGGGAATTTTCGCGTGGATTTGCCGGGGCGGGAGCTGGCGATCCGCTACAACGGGCACCATCCAGACGTGATGATGGTCTCGGCTGCAGGCGAGATACTGGATTGCTTCCGGGTCGACGAGTCGCCCAATAATACGGGGATGGAGACGGTGCGCTGGGGTGGGGATGCGGATTTGCTCTACAGCCCGGCGGCGCTCTTTGACGGCCGTGGGCGCAAGGTGGTGACCTTGCCCGATCTGCCGCCCCCTTCAGGAGGAAAAATGGGTTGGTACCATTGCTTTGCGGCCGATCTCTGCGGCGACGAGCGCGAGGAGGTGGTGCTCTACGACCCCTATAGCGACGCGGTGTATATCTACACGGCGGCCCCGCTCGACGCGGGGGCGTTTGGCGGTTATCAACACGGGACGCGGCAATGCAACGCGCGCCTGCTCGACTGACGGGGGGACATGCGGGTCGATAAATTCCTGGTCGTTTCGATCGATTGCTGGCGCTACGACGCGTTGAGCCGGACCCATCCGCTGTTGAATACGCCGAAATTCGACCTGCTGACGCGCGACTATGCGCTGGCCGAGCGCTACTTCGTGACCGCGCCGGCGACGCGGCCATCGCATAGTTCGCTCTTTTCCGGGCTCTATCCTTTCGAGCACGGACTCTACGGACAGACCTATCTCAAGACCTTCGAGGGCGTGGCCAATCTCTTTCAGGTTTTCGATGCGGCGGGGTACAGCGTCCGGGGGTTTTCCGAGCGGCCGGATGTTTTTCGCTTTTTGGATTTTGAATCCTATGTCGGTCCGGTCGATCCGGACGTTACCCAGCAGCATATGGGGGCGTTGGAGCGGCTGGCGGGGGCGCTGATCGAGCCGGACGATGTGCCGCAGTTCAAATTTTTGCACTTCTGGTACACGCACGGGGGCTATGGGCTGGGGGGCATTCCCGATACGCCGAATTTGCGACAGATGGTCGATGAGGGGCGGACGGCGGAAGCATTGCGCTATTACTACGCGGCGGTGACCCACGTGCTCGAATTTGCACTGGTCGAGCTTTTGAAGCGGGTAGATCTCGACGAGTGGGCGGTCTTTATCTGCGGCGACCACGGCGAGGGCTTTTGCGATGAGGTTATGGCGCACGGCGATCGCTTGCATCCCAATGTGGTCCACGTGCCGATGCTGGCGCATGTGCCCGGCGGCTTGGCGTTTCCCGAGCAGGAACCGGTGTCGGCGATCGATTTGTTTCCCACGGTAACCGAGTTGGCGGGGGTCGAAACGGATTACAAGGGCTATGGCCGGAGTTGGGTCGGCGAGGGCGGGGACTTTGCCGGGCGCTGGGTGCTGTCGGAATTGGATAGCCTCTACGGTATCGGTTTTTTGAGCGCCAAGAATTTGCAGACGGCGCCCGAACGGGTCACTTCGCGCACCGCCGTCGACGAGCGGGAGATCGAGCGCTACGACCAGGGCATCCGCGAGTGGTGCCTGTGCGACGGGGTGCGCTTCTACCGGGAGGACGAGCAGAGCGCCGAGTACGTACTGCGCGATCTTAAAGACGGGCGCGACCTCGCGTGCGACGATCCACAGGTCTTCCGCGCGCGCTACGGCGAGATCGTCGGGCAGTCGGCCTACCAGGACATGCGGGCGCAGGACGCGTCGGTCGACGAGGCGGCGACGCTGGAGCAGCGGCTGCGCGATTTGGGGTATATAGAATAGCTATGGCGAAGACGCGAATAGGCATTATCGGCTGCGGCGGCATGGCGCGTTCGCACGCCGCGCGCTTCGAGCAGGTATTGGACCGGATAGAAGTGGTTGCCGTCGTCGATATAGAGCGCGACAAGGCCCAGGCCGTGGCCGATTTGATCGAGGGCGACGTATTGGTCGAGACGGACTATCGCCAGATTTTCGACCATATCGACGCCGCGCTCGTCGTATTGCCGCATCATCTGCACCATTCCGCCACCCTCGACTGCCTGCGCGCCGGCAAACACGTGCTGTGCGAAAAGCCGATGGCCAATAGCGAGCGCGAGTGCGTGGATATGATCGCGGAGGCTGAGCGCCAGGGTCGGGTGCTGATGGTCGCCTACTGCATGCGCTTCCATCCGCTGGTGGCGAAGATGAAGGAGCTGATCGACGCCAAGGCCTATGGTGAGGTCTTCCAGCTGTCGATCTGGACCGAGCAGCTGACGCATCCGCCGGAGGGTCATTGGGCGCGGGCGGCCGCGACCGTGGGCGGCGGGCAGTTCTTCAGCCACGGCTGTCACTATATAGATATTCTGTTGTGGATGCTGGGCCGGCCGGTGCGCGGCAGCCACTACGGCACCAATCTTTGCACGCCGTGGATGGAAAAGGAGGGCACCAGCAACGCGACGATCGAGTTCGAGAGCGGGGCGCTGGGCTATCACTTCGGCACCTGGGGCGCCAAGGGCACGCGGTTGGGCTATGCCTTCCACGCGCATTGCGAGGAGGGGATGCTGGAGTTGGCGCTGGGCCCGGGGCAGCTGATCGTGCATACCCGTGGCGAGGAGCACGTGGCGGGCAAGCCGGTCGCGCGCCAGCGCCAGGAGGTGCTACTGGAAGCCAAAAACGCCAAGCACACCGAGCTGGAGATGGCGCACTTTATCGATTGCATCGAGACGGGCGCCAAGCCGCTGACCGACCCGGTCGGCAGCCTGGAGGGCCTGCAGGTGATCTGGAAGCTCTACGAGGCGGAGGATAGCAATTCGATCGCCGATTTGCGCGGGTTGGGGTTGGGGACCTGGCAGGGCTGATCGGTGAGACTATCTGCCCCTTTGCTGCCCTCTATGAGACAGCCGATCGGGAGAACGGGCCAGCGTCTGGATATGACAGCCAGAGGCTGGCTTAGTCCAGCACCCGTTGCGCCCCGGACGACACCGCATCCAATCGCGCCCGTTCTTCCGCGCTGATCGTCCAACCCACCGCCCCGACATTTTCCTCCATGTGCTCCGCCGTATCCCCACCCGTAATGGCCAGGCTCACCTCCGGGTGCGATAGCACCCAGTTGAGCGCGGTCTGGGCGACGGTTTTGCCACGGGTGGCGGCGATTTCGCGCAGGGCGGCCAGCGTATCGCCGGCGCGCTGGTCCATCTCGCCGGCGTAGTGTTTGGCGCGCACCGTGGCGTAGAGCGAGCCGGTGGGTGCCTCACGGCCAGGCGCGTACACCCCTGACAATAGGCCGACGCCCAGCGGGCTGTAGGTCATTACGCCGAAGCCCTGGGCGCGCTGGGCCGGCCACATCTCCGCCTCCAAATCGCGGTTGAGCAGGTTGTAGGGATTCTGGATGCAGACCAATGGGTCGAGCCCGTTTTTGTCCTGGATCCACTGTGCCTTGAGCACCTGCCAGGCCTGGAAGTTGGAGACCCCGACATAGCGGGTCTTGCCCGCGCGCACCAGGTCGTCGATCGCGCGCAGAGTTTCTTCGAGCGGGGTGGATTCGTCCCAGCTGTGGAGGATATAGACGTCGATGTGGTCGGTATCGAGGCGGGACAGGGTGCGGTCTATCTCGCGCATGATGTGGTAGCGCGAGAGTCCGGCGTCGTTGGGGCCGTCGCCGACGCGGCTAAAGACCTTGGAGGAGATTACCAGGTCGTCGCGGTGGCGCTTGAGGACGCGGGCGAGAATCTGTTCGGAGGTGCCGGCGTTGCGCCGGTGGTCTTCGAGGCCGTAGACGTTGGCGCAGTCGATGAAGTTGATGCCGAGTTCGACGGCGCGTTCGATCGCGCGTTCGGCTTCTGCAGCGTCGGATTGGCCGCGAAAGCCGAGGCCATAGGCCAGGCGTGAGACTTTGAGGCCGGTGTGGCCGAAGTTTACGTAGTCCATAAGAAGATGTCTCTCAATTGAGCGCCAGAGCTTACAGGCCGGCGATTGGTCTGATGTCGCTGAAGCCAGGGGCGTTCGATCTGCTCGGGGGGCATGGTGGTGTCTCAGGCATAACGCGGATGGCGCGAGATCAAATCGCTATTGGCGCCGGCGTCGCCGCGCATGAGGTAGATCGGCCGGGTTGCAAAGCGCGTCTGGAAGTGCGCCGAGCCGCTTTGTTTGTCGGCGCTGCGGTTGAAGAGCGATGCGGAGGGCATAAAGCGCAGCACGTAGCCGGCGCGGCGCTGGCCGGAGCGGTTGGGCTGCGAGCCGTGGACCAGAAAAACGTCGTGCAATGAGAATTCGCCGGCGGCGAGTTCGTCGTCTTTGGCAGTAGTTTCATCGAAATAGGCGTCTTCGGTGACCTGGTTGAGGACCAGATCCTCGCGGGCGTCGTCGCGGTGGGGGAAGAGCTCGCTGTTTTGGTGCGAGCCGGGGATATAGCGCATGCAGCCGTTTGCAACGGTGACATCGTCGATAGCCAGCCACAGCGAGCAGGTCGCCAGCGGACGAATCGGCCAGTACTGGCCGTCCTGATGCCAGGGCACTTCGAGGCCGGTGCGGGCGGGCTTGCAGAAGAGCTGGCCGCCCCAGAGGATGATATCCGGGCCGAGCACCGCAGAGACGTAGTCGAGGAATAGCGGGGTCCCGGCGATGTCGAGCCACTGCGCGGAGAGTTCCTCAGGCAGGTTGTTCCAGCCGGGCAGATAGGGGCAGACGATGCTCTCGGGCGGCTGCCCTGTAGTGGCTTCGAGGGTTGCTGCCAGCAGGTCGCGCATGGGCGCCATGGTCTCTTCNGGCAGGCGGGCTTCGGGTTTGACCAGGCCTTCGCTATCGTAAATTTCCCGCTCGGCGGGGCTCAAGCTTATCGACATATTTCCTCCGGATTTTGCGCTAATTTAACTACATTAAATGCGGACGCAAAATCGGACATCGGCCCGCTGGCGGGGTGCGGTGCAAGGCTAGGCGGGCGGNTGGAACGAAGCGCTCTGATCGGCCCTGATGTCCGCCAATTTCTCGCAGCCCATCTGCACCATGTTGTTTTTTAAATCCTCGATGAGGATTTCGGCCACGTGGTCGCCGCCGCGTTTGCCCAGTGCGGCCACCCCGTAGATAAAGGCTCGTCCCAAAAAGACGAAATCCGCGCCTAGTGCCAGCGCCCGCATGATATCGAGGCCCGAGCGGATGCCGCTGTCGAAGAGCACGCTGGTCCGGCCGGCGACCTGCGCGGCGATGGGCGGCAGCAGGTCGATGGCCGCCGGGGCGGCGTCGAACTGCCGTGCACCGTGATTGGAGACCTGGATGCCGTCGCAGCCGATCTCGATGGCGGTCTCGGCGTCTGTCGGGTGCTGGATGCCCTTGGCTATCAGCGGGCCTTGCCATTCGTCGCGTANTACCTTGAGGTACTCCCACGACAGCGTGCCGCCGATCTGCCGCCCGACGAAGGCGGCGGTGGTGGCCATATTGGCGGAGCGAGCGTATTTCTCCATGATGCGGAGCTTGGGCAGACCGGCGGCGAGTGTNTGGATGGTCCAGCTGGGGTTGCAGAGCGCATCGAAGATGAAGCGGGGGGTGATGCGCGGCGGCATGCGCAGCCCGGCTCGCGCGACGCGCTCGCGACGACTCGGCGCGGGGGTATCGACGGTGACGGCCAGGGTGTGGAAGCCAGCGTTTCTGGCTCGCTGCAAAATATCNCGGCGCACTTCGGGCTCGCGCGGTGAGTAGAGTTGGAACCAGCCCATGTCGCCGGCGATTGGTCCGACGGTCTCGGGGGTGTGGGTGGCGACTGTGCTCAGGCAGTAGGGGATGCGGTATGTGGCGGCGGTGGCGGCGAGCAGGCACTCCGACCGCGGCCACATCAAGCCGGCCAGGCCGACCGGGGCGATGCCGAAGGGAGCGTTGTACTGCTGGCCGAATAGGGTGGTGGCGATATCGGGNTTGAGCTCGCCTTTGAGGAGGCGGGGGACGAGAGTGACGGCGGCCATGCGCTCGAGATTGCGGGGGACGGCGCGTTCGTCGCCGGTGCCGGATTCGAGGTATTCGCGGGCGATGTGGGGGATGCGGCGCAGGGCTTTTTTTTGCAGATCGCTGANGGCCGGATAGTGTTGCATGTAGTTGGCCATCCGTTTGTCGGTCATTTGAAACGTGCTTTCTTGTCGAACCGGTCGCGGGGTGCGAGCTCCGGGAATTGCTTTCTGCATCGCGCTCGGGCCTGGCTCGGAGAGGGCGCAAGCGGCCTATATTGGCATCGAGCGTCACCCCTGCCAGGCCCTTTCCCTGCCCCACCCGAAAACAACCCGGCGTCGCCCCCGCGCCCGGCCCTTGGTGTATTCTGCGTAAGGTTTGACGCGGGGGAAGGACCGTGCGGGATTGAATAACGGTGGAGAGCGGGTATTTTACAATACCCATATTGATCGATAAGTTCAGGAAGATGATTAAACCCAGTAAAAATATAGTGGTGTCTCTAGCAGTACTGGTCCTGGTTGGCTGCGGCGGCGATTCGGGCGTGGGGGAGGGGGATGGGTTGTGCGAACCCAGGGTGCTGACCAGTGACTACGTGATCCGNTCGAGCGAAGACGCCACCCGGTTGGAGCGTGATGGGGGCTGTGAGTATTCGATTACCGGTAACCTGGAGATTACTCGGAGCCGGTTGCGAGTGTTCGAGACCTTAAACCGGCTCACCGCGGTGGGGGGCGATCTCCTGATCCACGACAACGAGGAGATGCAGAGTTTCGCCGGATTGAACAATCTGGCGGCGGTGGGCGGCAATGTACATATCTTCGCCAACGAAGCGCTGGTAAACCTCGAGGGACTGACTTTTTTGCAGACCGTCAGCGGCGACTTGCGGGTCNATCAGAACGAGCGGCTGGTGGATGTCGATGGGCTCTTCAAGGTCGAGNCCGTTGCCGGCGATGTACGCATCGACAACAACCATCGGCTCGAGCAGATCGATGGCCTGTTCGGCCTGGTTACCGTGGTCGGCAGTCTGCGGTTGGAATTCAATCCCTCGATCAAGCTGATCGAAGACCTGTCGAATTTGCAGCTGGTGGGTGGTGATCTGGTTATCGAGAACAATGCCGGGATGCAGCTGATAGAGGATATGTCGGGGCTGATCAAGGTGGGCGGCAGCTTGGGTCTAGGGCAGAATGCAGTTCTGGACCGGGTCGAGGATATGTCCGGCCTCACGGAGGTCGGCGGCGACCTGAATATCTACAGCAATGAAAAGCTGACCAGTGTGGAGGGATTGCGCGGGCTGATGCTGGTGGGCGGTGACCTCAATATATACGAGAATGACAAGCTGACGGACCTAGAGGGCCTGGAGGCGCTGGCGCGGGTCGGCAAGGATCTCAATATTTTCGACAACGAGAAACTGGCCGATATCAACGGGCTGGGCGGTCTAGTCGCCATCGGCGCCCGGCTCTTTATCGTGGGGAATACCAATTTGCCCACCGGCCAGGCCGAAGCGCTGGCCGAGCGTGCGGCGTCGGGCGAGATCTCGATTGTCAACAATCGCAACTAGGGCGCTTGCACCCATGCACATGGGTACAAGCGCTTTTTCTAATCCATCCCCGTAATCACCCGCTCGACCGCCTCGACGCTGGTCGTTTGCGGGTCGATATCGTCGGCGACGACCCGCCCGTGGCGCAAGACGACGATGCGATCGACCACCTGGAAGACATGGTGGATATTGTGGGCGATGAAGATGCAGGAGTGGCCCGAGTCGCGGGCTTCGCGCACAAAGCGCAGCACGCCCTGGGTTTCGGCGACGCCGAGGTTGTTGGTCGGCTCGTCGAGGATGATCAGTTCGCTGTCGAAGTGCATGGCGCGGGCGATGGCCACCGATTGTCGCTCGCCGCCCGACAGCGAGCCAATCGGCGTGGTCGGGGGGATGTCCTTTTCGATGCCGACCTTTTTGAGCAGGTCCCGCGCGACGCCGTGCATGGTGTCGCGGTCCATCCAGCCGAGAAATGAAGGGCCCTTGAGCGGCTCCCGCCCCAGGAACAAATTGCGCGCGATCGACAGCTCGGGCACCAGAGCCGAGTCCTGGTAGATCGTCTCGATGCGCTGGCCGATGGCGTCGCTGGTGCTGTTTATGGCGACTTTTTCGCCGCGGATGTAGATCGTGCCGCTGCTCGCGGGCACCGCGCCCGAGAGGATCTTGATCAGCGTCGATTTGCCAGCGCCATTGTCGCCGAGCAGACCGACGATCTCGCGTTCGGCGACGACGAGGTCTACGTCTTCCAGCGCGCGCACCGGCCCGTAAGCCTTGCTGATGCGCTCCATGCGGATCAACTCGGCCAATTCAGCGCCCTTCTTGGTGGCGGCGGTCTAGCCACGAGTGCAGCGCCATCATTCCGAGGATAATCGCGCCGATGAAAATATTGTAGGCCAGGCCTGGCACCCCGACGAGGACGATGCCGTTGCGCATCAGCCGCAGGATGAAGATGCCGAGCACGGTGCTGATTATGGTGCCGCGCCCGCCGCCCAGCGCCGTGCCACCGATGACGACCATGGCGATGACTTCTAGCTCGTAACCGGTGCCGCTATTGGGGTTGGCGGCCGCGGTGCGGATCGAGCTGACGATGCCGGCGAAACCGGCCATCGCTCCCGAGAGCGCGAAGAGCTTGAGTTTGGTGCCGTCGACTTTGACGCCGCGCGCCCGCGCTGCCGAGGGATTGCCGCCGGCGGCCTGGATCCAGTTGCCGGTGCGGGTGCGGGTCAACAGCAGGCCGAGTAGCACCGCGGCGAGCAGGAACCACAAGAGCGACATGTGCAAGCGCAAGCCGCCGACTTTGAAATCTCCGACCAGCAATTCGGCCAGCCACAGATCTCTGGCGTTCCAGGTGCGCTGCGGGAAGCCGCTGGTGACGAAGAGCGCGGTGCCGCGCACCACCAGCAGCATGCCGAGTGTGACCAGGAAGGAGGGAATTTTGAGGCGGGTGACGAAGAGGCCGCTTATCAGCCCGATGACCGTGGCGGTCAGCAGCGCAATGGCGAAGCCCAACTCCATGGAGGTTGTCCCGGTGTTGTAGAGCGTCCACATCAACACCGGACAGAAGCCGAAGAGCGAGCCGACCGAGAGGTCGAATTCGCCGGCGGTCATCAGCAGGGTCATCGCCAATGCGATCAGCCCCAGTTCGACGGTGAAAGCCAGGGTATTGCCGATATTGCGGACCGAGAGGAAGGCGGGGTTGAGTTGGTAGAAGACCAGCACCATCGCCACCAGCAATACGCAGGGGCCGAATTCGGGTTTGGCCGCGATGCGTTTGGCGAAGGCCGTCATCTATTTGCCCGAGAGGATATCATCGTAGACCTGGGCGCGGTCGGCCTCGTAGAGCGCGCCGGTGGTGATGTCGAAGTCGGCGGGGATGCCGCTGGCGACCATTGCGGCCAGCGACAGCGCCATATAGCTGGTGGCCTGCGGGTCCTGCCACTGAGCGGCGTTGACATAGCCTTCGAGTACTTCCTGGGTGGTATCGAGCGAGTTGCCCCAGCCGACGACCGGAATCTCGCCGGGGGCGACACCACACTGGTTGAAGACGCGCTTGATCGAGCCGGTGACCAGGTCGCCGAGGCCGATAATGGCGTCGATTTTGTCGTAGTTGGCGGTGAGGTAGTCGGTCATGCGGGTGATGACCTCGCCCTGATCGAGGGTCGCGTCGGTGATCTCCCAGGTGATGTTCATGGGCTCGAAGACGCTGGCGACGCCTTGCTCTTCCAGCACGCCGTAGGTCGCGCCGGGCACTTCCACCGGCATCCACACGAAGTCGCCCGATTCGACCAGGCCCTTGTCGACGAGGTATTGCGCCCAGTCGCGGCCGTAGGCGATGAGGTCGCCGCCGACGTAGGCGTCGAAATTGGCGCTGGGGTCGGGGGTGTTCATATTGACGATGGGGATGCCGGCTTCGTTGGCCTCGCGGGTGACGGCGACCAGGCTGCCGGGGTCGGGGCTGCTGGTGGCGATGCCGTCGGCACCGGCGGCGATGGCGGCGCGCACGGCTTCCTGCTGCGAGGCAACATCGCCGTTGTGGAAGGAGGTGTTGACCTCGTTGCCGGTATCGGCGGCCCATTGCTGGGCGCCGGCGAGGAAGTAGGTCCAGACTGGGTCGGCGGGGGAGCCGTGGGAGATCCAGTAGAAGGTTTTGGCGGTGGCGGGGGAGGCGAGGAGAGAAGTGCTCAGGGCGCCGAATAGCAAAAGCTGTTTGATTTGTTTGTACATGGATATCCTCTGGGCAAAGTGGCGTTTGGTCGGTCGGGTCGAGGGGGCTTCTCTTCGCTCATTCTCGCTCGGCTCCTACCTCGCTCCGAGGGGTGTCTTAACCGATTTCACATTCTGTGAAATCGGAGACACAACCGCTCCGAAAAGCCCCCTCGACCCGACCTCGACGACTTCTGCGATATTTCGCTAGTTTTTCATATTGCAGAGTTCAAGGATCTCATCCCCGTGACTTTGAAAATCATGCAGCTTTAGGTTGGCCAGTTGGACCCAACGTGGTGTTTCCGCTGATTCGTCTATAATCTGGTCGTCGTTCGCCAGATCAAGTGTTAGCGGACGGCACATATAATAAAAGAGAAGACCGTGGTATGCCCTTGTGGACTCTATCGTATCTCCAACATCAATCCCACCGCCTGGAAGATGATATTTACCGGGCGCCCGGGTTTTCAGCAGCAGGATTCGATCGGATTCTGCGCTGCGTTTTGTATCGCCGTTGAGAGTTATGCAGTCGATTGCGGATTCCATGCTAGTCGAGTTGCTCGCGGACGGCGGCGAGGATCTCCAGCGTGCGCAGGCAGGCGGCGGGCTCGAAGAGGCGGATATTGGCGATGATTTCGTCGGCCTGCGTTTGGGCGATGAGGTCGGCCAGACCGGCTTGTATGGTCTCTTCAGTGCCGACGAAGGAGTGGGTGAGTTTGTGGTTGACGGCGGGTTTTTCCTGGAGGTTCCAGTAGCGTTCGATATCGTCGATCGGCGGGCCGAGCGGGTCGCGCTTGCCGCGAAGCATGTCGGTGTACTGGACCTGTTGCGAGGTGAAGAGGTGGCGGGCTTCGGCGTCGCTGTCGGCGGCGACGACGTTGACGCCGACCATGGCGTAGGGGGCCTCGAGATGCTCGGACGGCTTGAATTCGCGGCGGTAGGCGGCGAGTGCATCGCAGAGATAGTCGGGCGCGAAGTGCGAGGCGAAGGCGTAGGGCAGGCCGAGCATACCAGCTAATTGGGCGCTGAAGAGGCTGGAACCGAGCAGCCAGATGGGTATTCGCAGACCTGCGCCGGGTACGGCGCGGACGGGGTGTTTGGGATCGGGGACAGTGAAATACGACTGCAATTCGACCACGTCCTGCGGAAAGTCGTATTCGCTACCCGAGCGGGTGCGGCGCAGGGCGCGGGCGGTGATGGGATCGGTGCCGGGCGCGCGGCCGAGGCCGAGGTCGATGCGGCCGGGGTGGAGCGCTTCGAGGGTGCCGAACTGTTCGGCGATGATCAGCGGCGCGTGGTTGGGCAGCATGACGCCGCCGGAGCCGACGCGGATGGTCGAGGTGGCGGCGGCGATGTGGCCGATGAGGACGCTGGTGGCGGCGGAGCCGATGCCGCCCATATTGTGGTGTTCGGCGAGCCAGTAGCGGTGGTAGCCGAGTTTTTCGGCGTGGACGGCCTGGGCGCGCATGGCGGTAAAGGCGGCGGTGGCATCGGCGTTTTGGCGGATGGGGGCGAGGTCGAGGATGGAGAAGGGGGTCATGGGCAAGGGTGCATTTTGGCGGGGAGGTCGTGGTGATAGTGTATGTTGAGTTGTGCGTGGTACAATTTGGTTAGCTCAATATAGGTGCGGGTTTCTGGTCTTCCAAGGGGAGGGTTGGAATTAGCAGGCGGTGGTACTTGACCATAGAATTAAAATGTCCCTTTGTACTGGACCGATTTGAAGGGAGATCGATATGGCGCGCGTTTTTGAATGGGAATTTCCACTGCCGCGGACTCATACCGGCATGCTCCTGGCCAATGGGACGATGGGGGTGATGGTGTGGGGGGAGAAGCGGTGGTTGCGGATTACGGTTGGGCGGGTGGACTTTTGGGATCACCGCGGGGGATTGCCGTGGACCGAGGAGCAGTCGTACGAGAATATTCGGGGATGTTTAGAGCGGGGGGATGAGGAGGGGTTGCGGGGGTTGTTTGAGGAGATTGGGCGGGAAGCGGGGGTACCCAGGCGACCGAGCGTGTTGCCGATTGGGCGGGTTGATTTGGATTTGGGAAAGGGGGTGAAACTGGTCGCTGGCGAGCTCGATATCGATGCAGGAGCGTTGGCGATACGGGTATCACAAGGTGGGAAGGAGCGGGTAGTGCGGATGGCGATGGACATGGAGCGGCCGATACTTGGGCTGCGTCTGCCGCATGGGGTCGAGCCGCGGGTAGCGCGGGTGCCGGCCTGGGAGTATGTGGGGGAGTATCTGGCGAGTGTGGATTTTGATCCACCGGAATTTTTCGATGGGGGTTGGACACAGATGCGGCCGGTCGATCCGCACCTGGGGGTCGGTTATCGGCGCGAGGGGCGGGCGCTATTCGTGGCGACCAGCTATGGCAGTTCAGCAGATGCAGCGGCGCAAAGCGTTGAGGTCGCCCTGGTCGATGCGCGGCGAGAGGGCTTTGGCGCGCTGCGCAAAAGGGCGCGGCGCTGGTGGCGAGACTACTGGGCAGACGTGCCGGCGTTGGAATTGCCCAACGAGCGGCTGGATTTTCTCTACCACTACGGAATGTACAAGTTCGCCGGGCTGACCAGCCCGCAGGGGACGGCGGCAACGCTGCAGGGCGCCTGGGTCGAGGAGTACCAGATGCCGCCATGGTCGAACGACTACCACTTCAACATCAACGTGCAGATGTGCTACTGGCCGGCGTATCACGGCAACCGCCTCGAGCATTTGCGGCCGCTCTTCGATCTGATAGAGTCGTGGACGCCGGTGCTGCGTCACAACGCCCGGGTCTTTCTCGGCATTGACGATGGGCTGATGTTGCCGCATGCGGTCGACGACCACTGCACCTGTATGGGCGGTTTCTGGACCGGTTCGGTTGACCACGGTTGCACCGCGTGGGTCGCGCAGATGATGTACCGCTACTATCGCTATACGCTGGACGAGCGCTTTCTCGCTGAGCGGGCCTATCCCTTTATGGTTGGCGCGATGCGGGTCTACGAGGAGATGCTGGAGGAGCGCGACGGCGCGCTGACCCTGCCGGTGAGCGTCTCGCCCGAGTACCGGGGAGCGGGTATGGATGCCTGGGGCGCCGATGCCAGCTTCCAGTTGGCCTGTATCCATCGGCTGTGCGACGATTTGATCGCGGCGGCGGGCATTTTGGGCAAAAGGCCGCGTGCAATCTGGCGCAAGATTCGCGACGAGTTGCCGCTGGCCTGTCTGCACGGCCCGGAGGGCGCCGAGCGGATCGCGCTATGGCGGGACACCGAACTGGAGGAGAGTCACCGCCACCACTCGCACCTGGCCGGCATCGCGCCCTTCGACATCATCGACCTGGGCGCGTGGCGCGATATTGTCGAGCGCAGCCTGGCGCACTGGATCAAGACGGGNCCCGGATTGTGGAGTGGCTGGTGCGTGCCCTGGGCGAGCATCATCCATACTCGGGTCGGCAACGCCGAAGCGGCCGAGTTGTGGCTGGAGATCTGGGAGCGGCTCTTTACCAACGAGGGCCACGGTACGCTGCACGATGTGCACTTTTCGGGTTTTTCGCTGATGGGCAAGNGTGCGGTGCAGGGCGGCGTGCCGCGCGACGAGATCATGCAGATCGAGGCCGGGATGAGTTGCGTGGCGGCGATACAGGAGATGTTGCTGCATGTCAGCCAGGGCGTGACCCACCTTTTTGCCGGCGCTCCCGCTCGCTGGACCCGGGTGGGATTTGAGAGGATGCGCACAGAGGGGGCTTTTCTGGTCTCGGCGCGCCGTACAGGTGGTCGGGTAGAGCCGCTAACGGTGGAGAGCCTGGCCGGGGGGGTACTGCGCCTGGCAAACCCGTGGCAGGGCGAGGTCGCGGTGCGCCGGGGTAAGAACAGCGAACGGATAGAAGGCACGGTTCTTGAGATCGCCATGCAAAAAGGAGAGCGGATCCGGCTCGCGCCGGGAGCGCCATGACAAGGAGGAGACTATGAAAACCTATCGGGTGGCCATTCTTGGTTGCCGGGGCCGCGGTACGTCCGCCGCCCGCGCGTATCACGCCCACCCACGCACCGAGATCGTCGCGCTGTGCGACCTGGTGGCCGAATTGCTCAATGCGCTCGGCGATGAACTCGGGGTTGCGGCGCGCTACGACGATCTGGACGCGATGATGCGGGAGCACGAACCCGATATCGTCGCCATTCCCACCGGGACCGAATTCCACTATCCGCTGGCTATGCGGATTTTGCAGTACGGAGCGCACATCGATATCGAAAAACCGCTGTGCGTCGATTGTGCCGAAGCCGACGAGGTGCTGGCCAAGGCGCGGGAAAAAAATGCGCAAATCGCGGTGCACCACCAGGGCCGGGTCGGAGTGTGGATGAAAGCGGTGGCCAAGGCGATCGATGAGGGCCGGATCGGGGAGTTGCGGCATATTCACGGGCACGGAAAGATGTACTACGGTGGCTACAACCTGATGAATATCGGCACGCACATGATCAACAATATGCTCAAGGTCGCCGGCAAGTGCCGCGCGGTGTCGGCCACCGCGACGACCGACGGGCATCCGATTACCCCGCAGGACGTGGTGCCGTCGCCGCAGGGGATGGGGACCATTGTCGGCGAGCATATTACCGCGACGCTGGATTTTGCCGACGGCGTATCGGCGACGCTATTGCAGCACCACTTTCCCACTGGAGTTAATCCGGTGATCGAGTTTTGCGGCACCGAGGGGCGCGTGGTGTTGTCGCAGCTGGTGTGGAAGCAGGCGTGCGGGGCGCTATTGTTGCCGCAGCCGCACTATGCCTTGAACAATGAACGCGAGCCCTACGAGCCGCTGGAGCCGGAGTTTTGCGAGGGCTACGATCCCGAGAGTTCGGCGCACCCAGATGACTACGCCTATGTCGATGAGTACGTCGCCGCGCTCGACGAGGGGCGCGAGCACGAGTGTAGCGGCACGGTCGGGCACCACGTGGTGGAGATTATGATGGGTATATTCGAGTCGGCGGCCTACGGGCACAGGGTGAGTCTGCCGCAAGCAGACCGCTCGCATCCACTTCTGCGCTGGCGCAAAGAGCATGGTTTGCCGCCACCCGAGCCGATGCCGCGACCACTGGCCGAGTGGAATGTGGCGGAGGCGGTGCGGTTGGGACGGGGCGCATAGTGGAATTTGCGCCAGGACAGCGCTGGTACAGTCTGACTGAGCCCGAATTGGGCCTGGGGCGAGTCGAGGCGGTAGAGGGGCGGCAGGTAGTTATCGCCTTTCCGGCCCGCGACATGGTGCGCCGCTATGCCGGCGAGGATCCGCCGCTGGTGCGCGCCCGGCTCAACGCGGGGCAAATGGCCCGGGGCTTGGGCATTGAATTCGCGGTCGAAGAGGTGGTTGCGGATGGGGCGCTGCTGGTCTACCGCGGCGGTGGCGAGGAACTGGCCGAGCGCGAGCTCGACGCCGCACTTGATGTCAGCACGCCCGAAAACCGCCTCGCCAACGGCCAGGTCGATGACTACCGGATGTTTGATATGCGCCACAATGCGCTCGTCATCCGCCATCGCATGCTATCGTCGCCGGCGCGCGGCTTCGCCGGCGGGCGGATTCGCCTCTTCGATCACCAGCTATCGATTGCCCGCGATGTCTGCGAGCGGCACCGCGTGCGGGTGCTGCTGGCCGATGAGGTGGGGCTGGGCAAGACCATCGAGGCATTGCTGATATTGCATCGGCTGCTATTGACTGGCAGGGTAGAGACGGCGCTTATACTGGTGCCGCCGGCGCTGGTGCACCAGTGGCTGGCCGAGGCCTATTTGCGCTTCAACCTGGTGCTGCGGGTGATGGGCGAGGGCGGGGCGATCGACGTCGAGCGCGAGGATTTGCCCGAGCAATTGCTCGACGCGCAGCTCTTCGTCTGCCCACTTGGGGCCAAGCTCGATGAATCCTTTGACCAGAGCGAGTGGGATATCGCGATCGTCGATGAGGCGCACCACCTGCAACCGGGCAGTGCCAACTTCGACTTGGTGGCGGGGATCGCAGCGCGGACCGAGCACGTGGTGTTTTTGAGCGCGACGCCCGACCGCGACGGCGAGCGGGCGCACTTTGCGCGCCTGGCGCTATTGGATGCGGCGCGCTTCCACGATTTCGCCGCCTATGAAAGCGAGTCGGCGCACTACCGGGCACTGGCAGCGGTTGCGGACCGGTTGGCCAGCGGCGAGGCGTTGGACGAGGCGGATCGCGGGCTGCTGGTGGATCGGCTGGGCGATTTCGACCAGGCCACGGCCCCGGCGCTACTCCAGCGCTTGCTCGATTTGCACGGCATCGGGCGGGTGATGTTCCGCAACGTGCGGGCGCGCATTCCCGGCTTCCCGCGGCGGGTGTTCCACAGCGTTGATTTAAAGGGGGGTAAGCCCGAACGCTGGCGGCGCGAATTCCTCGCCGATATCGGTCGCGACGAATCGTTGCGGATGACCGGCGCCGACAAAGACCCGCGCACCCACTGGCTGGCGGATTTTCTCGCTGCGCACCCCGATGACAAGGTGCTGGTGCTGTGTGCGACCCGCGCCAAGGTCGAGGCTTTTGCCGAGGCGCTGGTCGGCCCCAAGTGCCCGGTGGCGCGTTTCCACGAGCAGATGGGGGTGATCGAGCGCGACCGGCAGGCGGCGTGGTTCCTCGACGCGGACGGGCCGCAGATCGTGATCAGCTCGGCCATCGGCGCTGAGGGGCGCAACTTCCAGGTCGCTCGGCACCTGGTGCTTTTGGATCTGCCGCTGAGCGCCGACCGGCTCGAGCAGGCCATCGGCCGCGTCGATCGCATCGGTCAGGGCTTCGAGGTGCACATCCACGCGCTGGCGGTGCCCGGCACCCCACAGGCGCGGCTCCGGCGCTGGTATGATGAGGCGCTGGATATTTTCAGCCGGCCCTGGCACGGCGCGCCGGCGCTGGCGCGGGAGTTTGGNGCGGCGCTGGAGGAGGCGCTGCTGGCGGAGACGGGCCAAGCTATGGATGCGCTGCTCGCANCGGGCAAAGAGCGCAACGCGGAGATTGTGGCAGAGCTGGAGATCGGCCGCGATCGGTTGCTCGANCTGGCGTCTTTCGACGGGGCGGCGGCGCGGCGCTTGCAGGCGGCGCTTGCGGCGGCGGAGGCAGATGGTGAACTCGAGTCCTTTATGGTCGATGCGTTCGAGCGCAGCGGGCTCGATGTCGAGGCTCTGGGCGACAGAAGCTATGCGGCGCGCGCGGGTTTGGCGTATCACCGTCCCTTTCCGGGCTATGCAGGCGGCACCATGGCGGTGACCTTCGATCGTGCCGTCGCCCTGGCGCACCCCGACCGCGCGCTGCTGACCTGGGATCACCCGATGGCGCGCGACAGCGTCGATACGCTATTCGAAGTGGGCAATGCCGGCGTTGCCCAATGTACGGGGCCGCAGCCGGGGCTGATGCTCGAGGCGCTGTACGTGGCCGAGCCGACGGTTGCCCAAGGCTTGCGCGCCGACCGGTTTTTTCCACCGACGCCGATCCGGGTGCTGGTCGATATGGATGGTGCGGAAGTGGAGATCGACGCGGGCGCGTTGCGGGCAAAGCTGGAACCCACCGACAGCGCCGTGCTCGAAATGCCGCAAGTGGGCGAATTGCTGCCGGGGCTGATGGAGCGGGCACGCGAGATCGCGCTGACAAGGGGGCCGGCCATCGCACAGGCAGCGCGGGCCGAGATGCGGGCCGAACTGGAGCCGGTGGTGGCGCGGTTAACCGAGCTGGCGACGGTTAATCCGGCCGTCGGGGCAGAGGAGATCGCGGCCGCGCAAAGCGAACTGGCCGCGCTCGACGAGGGCTTGCAGGGCGTGCGGGTGCGGCTCGATGGCTTGCGGCTGATTCTGGTGGCGGAGGAATGAGATGATTTCGCTGGATGATATAAGGGCGGCACAAGCGCGGATCGACGGGGTCGCGGTCAAGACGCCGCTGGTGCCGTGGGCGGATGCGGCGGTGGGGGAGCAGTGGTTTTTCAAGCCGGAGAGTTTACAGCCCATAGGAGCGTTCAAATTGCGCGGTGGCTACAATAAGATCGCCCGTCTGACCGCGGAACAGCGGGCGCGCGGGGTGATCGCCTTTTCCAGCGGCAACCACGCCCAGGGTGTGGCTTATGCGGCACGGGCGCTGGGGATTGCTGCAGTGATCGTGATGCCGGCGCGGGCGCCGGAAATCAAACGGGCGCGGACCGAGGCGATGGGAGCCGAGGTGGTGTTGTTGCACGAGGGCGGAGAAGAGGAATGGCGGGCGCACGCGGAAGCACTGGCACAAGAGCGAGGTTTGACGATGGTGCCGCCCTTCAACGACGAGACGGTGATCGCCGGCAATGGCACCTGCGGGCTGGAGATTTTTGCGGCGGCGCCGGATGTGGNTCTGGTGNTGGTACCAATNGGCGGGGGNGGGTTGATCAGCGGGATTGGTGCGGCGTTGAAGAGGTTAAAGCCCGAAATCAAGGTCGTCGGCGTCGAGCCGGAGNTGGCCAATGACGCGCAGTTGAGCTTTCGGCGCGGCGAGATCGTGGCATTGCCGATCGAGCAGACTAANGAGACTCTGGCCGATGGGATGCGGGCGACGCAGGTGGGGGATATTACATTCCGGTATATCCGCGAATATGTCGATGATATTATTACCGTGTCGGAGCGCGAGATTCGGGCTGCGGTGGGTGAATTGGCGCTGGCTAATCGGTTGGTGGTCGAGCCGAGTGGGGCGGTAACGGCNGCGGCGCTGTTTAATCGGCGCGGTGAATTGCCGGCGGGAAAGACGGTTGTTGCCGTGCTAAGTGGGGGGAATATTGAGCCGCGGTTGTTGGCGGATATTCTTATAAATTCGTAGTGCGGGAAAATGGAGGTTGTGGCTCACGCTTTGGCTCGGGGGCCGGCCTGGGGCTAGCTTNATAGCGGCGCCCTAATGCCATGTCCTGGACGGGCACCTGCGCGGGCAGGGGGAGTGGGGNGCNCTGCTATCGAGCAGGGTCTTNACAGNATTTGGTCCGGNGGNCGANTCNCNCGCCTCCGCTGGGCGAANAGGAGGGCGCGCNCNGGNGGGCCAGNCGCATGAGGNTGGGCGTGGGCACGGCGTGGCCGNAGGGCTCGATAAAGCGGCCGCTATTGTGGCGGTCGAGGAAGAGGATGTTGGGCTGCATGCGTCCNTTATCCCAGGGGCTGGTAGGGTGCGGATGGGGGATCGGCGTCGGGCAGGCCCAGAAGGTCCCAGAAAGAGGTGTGCTCAAAGGGGGTGGGCCGCAGGTCCGGGATCGGGATCGGCGCGCCGCCCAGCTCGGCCGAGCGCGCTGCGAGAATGCCGGGCAGGGCGTAGTCTATGGCGCGGTAGACATCGATGGGGGCCGGGTTGCCAGCGAGGATATTGCGGGTGAAGTGGCGGGCGATTTTGAGGTCGGCGCCGCCGTGGCCGGCGGAGGTATCGTCGCCGCTGGCGCCGAGGCCGACGGGAACGATTTCCCAACCGTCTTTGTGGTCTGCCGTGCGCACGAAGCGCCGTGCGGCCTTCTCGTAGCTGAACCACTCGGCGCCGCCCTCGACGCCGAAGACGCGGTAGCGGTGCTCGGAGGGGCGGTGAGTGTTGAGGGTGACCATGATCTTTATCAGCGCGCCTTTAGCCGTCTCGAATAGCGCGATCTGGCCGTCGGCCCGCAGCGGTGCGTCCGGGTTGCGGTAGGGGGCGCTGCGGCAGGAGACGGAGACGCAGCGGTCGTCGAGGACCTCGAGCAAGGGCCCCAGGTCGTGGGTCAGATACTGGATGGGCGGCTGGTCAGCGCGCCAGATCGGCTCGACGTCGTCGTAGCCGGCTTGCCGCGCGGCGGTAGGGGTGTGCCGGGTGGCGTCCGGCCGCATGAGGGTGCCGGGCAGATGGTGGATATATTCACCCTCGGCGATGGAGATGGGGCCGAAGAGGTCGTCGGCGACCCACTTGCGGAAGTAGCGGAAGAAATCCCAATAGCAGCAGTTTTCGGCCAGCATATAGGTCTTGCCGCTGTATTCGACGGCTGCCCGCAGGCGCAGGCACTCCTCCTGGGTGTAGGCGCCGGGCACTTCGCTGAGTACGTGGCAGCCGGCGGCCAGCGCCCGGCAGGCGTGTTCGACCTGCAGCTTGCCATTGGAGGCGACCATTATGGCGTCGGGGCCGAGGGCGAGCAATTCGTCGAATTCCTCGAGCAGGGGGGCGGTCGCGCCGGCGGCGTCGATCTGCTCGCGGGCGCGATCGCGCAAGCGCGGAACACGGTCGCAGGCGCCGATAACTGCGGCCTCTTCGATGGCGAGGAAGCTTTTGAGGTGGGTGAGGCCGCGGCCGAGGCCGAGAATACCTACGCGCAATTTATCCATGGGCAATCCATTGGCAAAAGTGGGGTTTGACGGCCATAGTATATGGTTTTCGGCGGGGCGATGAAATGCGGACACTTGGTACGGGGGCGCAGGTTGAGTATGTTTGCCGTCGTTGCTGGATCTCCCCGATGCCCGGACTACGCTCATGAGCAGTGTTGACCTTTCTTGCGCCATAGACGAGATCGCCGCCTTCCACCTGGCGTTCACGGACCAGCCCGGTTATTGGGAGGACTATCGCGGTGGCGGGGCAGCCTCAGCAGAGGCTAAGCGTTTCGAGTTCCGCGAGGGGTGGCAGACGGTGTATCCGCGCACGGTCGAGGCGGTGTTGTTGCGCGTGAAGCTCGCGGATGGGACCATCGGCTGGGGCGAAGCCAATACGCCGATCGGGCCAGAGGTGACGGCGCTGATTGGCGCGCGATTGCTGTTGCCGATGGTGCGCGGTCGGGCTTTTGCCGATCCGGCGGCGCTGTGGGATTTTCTCTACGACGCGCAGCGCGGGCGGGGCTATGCGGCAGGATATTATCTCGATGCGCTGGCGGCGCTGGATATCGCGGTGTGGGACGCGCTGGGCTTGAGGGCGGGGTTGCCGGTGGCGGCATTGCTCTGCGAGACTCCACGCGAAGAAATGCCCGCCTATCTATCTGGCTTGCGGCAGGCGACCCTGGACGAGCGGATCGCGACGATGCTGCACTGGGCGGATAGCGGGATCCAGGGCATCAAGATTTTTCTCGATGGCGATCTCGATGCGGGCGTCGAGGAACTGGCGGCATTGCAAAGAGCCGCCGGCGATCGCATCGACCAGTGGATGGTGGATACGCTGTGGATGTGCCGTGGGGATACGGGCCGATTGGCGAAGCAGCATTTTGGCGAGCTGGGCGCGCGTTTTTTGGAGTGCCCCTTGCAGCCCGAAGATCTGGCGGGTCACCGCCAATTGCGTGCCGCACCTGGGGCGCCCATTGCGCTGGGCGAGCACTTTCGCACCCACTATCAGACGGAAGCCTGGTTCGAGCAACCGCTGGCGCTGGATGTCTACCAGCCCGATGTCGGCCGCACCGGTTTGAGCGATGGTTTGCGCCAGGTCGCGGCTGCGGCTAAAGTCGGCATTCCGTCAACGCCGCATATGGGTAATGGGCTGGCCGTATTCCAGGCGGCGAGCCTGCACTTTGCCGCCGCCTGCGACGGCGAGTATTTACAAGAGTACCAGGCGGGGCTGGCCCAACGCGCCGCGCTGGTGTCGGAAACGGCCTGGCGCTACGCTGCCGGCGGTTTTCGCCTGCCCGACCGCCCCGGTCTCGGGGTTGTGGTCGATACAGAAGCCGTGGCGCGCTACACCGTGCAATCCGAGGGGAACTAAACTATGCGTATCGACCGGCTCGACGTCTACTACGTGGCCATGCCATTGATCTACCCGTGGCGCACGGCCTACGGGGTCGATTACGATATCCATTCGGTGCTGGTCAAGCTGACCAGCGGCGATCACTCAGCGTGGTCGGAGAGTACTTGCTTCTTTGCCCCGACCTACCATCACGAGAGCGCAGGCTCGGTGTTTTACCACGTCACCGAGGTCTTCGGGCCGCACATCGTCGGGCGCGAATACGACACTGCGGCGCAACTGCACGAGCGGCTGGCGGTATTCAAGGGCAATAGCTTCGCCAAGGCAGCATTGGAGATCGGCTGGTGGGCGTTGGAGAGCCAGATCAGCGGCACGCCGCTGCACCGCTTGCTCGGCGGCGAGGCGCGCGAGGTGGTGGCCGGGGCCGATTTCGGGATTCAAGATTCCTACGACATGCTGCTGGGCAATATTCAGCAGGCGGTGGATGCCGGTTTTCCGCGGATTAAGCTCAAAGTCGCGCCGGGGTGGGATCGGGAAATGCTGGAGATCGTCTGCAAGACCTTTCCGGACATGACCTTTCACATCGACTGCAACTCGGGATACACGCTCGACGATTTGCCCTTCTTCAAAGCCATCGACGGATTGGGCCTGGCCTTTATCGAGCAGCCGCTGCACTACATGGATGTTTTAGATCATGCCGAATTGGCCCGGCAACTCGAGACCCCGATCTGCCTCGACGAAAGCATTGTCGATGCGCGATCGGCTGAGCAGGCGATACGCGTCGGGGCTTGTAAATACATCAATATCAAGCCGGGGCGGATCGGCGGGTTGACCAATGCCCTGCAGGTGCACGATATGGCGCGGGATGCGGGGATTCCGGTGTGGATCGGCGGGATGCTGGAGAGCGCGGTGGGCGCGGCGGTGTGCGTGGAGTTGGCGACACTGGAGAATTTTACCTATCCGGGCGATCTGTTCCCCTCGTCGCGCTTTTACGAGCAGGATCTGGCCGCGCCGCCGCTGGAATTTGCGCGCGGGCACGTGTTTCAGCCATTGAGCGACGGCTTGCCCGCGCCCGACCCCGAGCGGCTGTTGGCGCAAACGGTGCGCTTGCAAGCGGTCTTACCACGCGATTGAGCGTCTAGCCGGGGCTCTGCATGATCCGCTGGTAGATCTCCGCCGCCTGCACCACCTGCTGGCAATTTACCCACTCGACCGCCCCGTGCGCCTGGTCGATGCTGCCCGGCCCGAGCACGATGGCGGGTACGCCTTTGGCCGAGAAGGGGCTGCCGTCGGTGGCGTAGGGCACCCCGGCGATCGCCGCGTCGCCCGTCACCTCGCGGCAGGCGGCGACCGCGCTCTGGACGATCCCGGCGTCCTCGTCGGTGCCCAGCGCTGCGCAGACGAAGAAGGGGTCTTCGACCACCGCGTCGAGCGCGTCGTCTGTAGCTTTGGCTTTGGCCACCACTGCTTTGAATTCCTCTAAAACCCCTTCCGGCGTTTGGCCGGGGATCAGCCGGCAGTCGACGGCGATCTTGCACTCGTCGGGCACGAAGTTGACCTGCGCGCCGCCCGCGATGGTGCCGACATTGTAGGTCGGGTGGCCGAGCAGGGGATAGCTCAGCTCGGCGTATTGCGGGGCGATCTCCTCGGCGCAGCGGCCGATGAGTTTGGCCATTTTCTCGATGGCATTGATGCCCAGATGCGGTTTGGCGCTGTGGGCGGCTTTGCCGTTGACCTGCAAATAAAAGCGCACCGCGCCCTTGTGCGCGCGCACGACTTCGAGATCGGTCGGCTCGGCGATAACCGCGGCCTCGACCGCGACGTGTTCGGCGAGGTGGTTGGTGCCGGCGAAGAAGGCTTCCTCATCGATAGTGCCGGCGTAGAGGATGGTGCGCGGCGGGGTAATGCCCGCTTCCTTCAGGCGCTTTATTGCGTGGATCATCGCCGCGCCGCCGGCTTTGGTGTCGCAGGAGCCGCGGCCGTAGAGCAGCCCGTTTTTGATCTGCGGCTCGAAGGGCGGAATGGTCATCACCTCGGCCGAGGCGGTGTCCATATGGCATTCGAAGAGCAGGGCGCGGTCGGGGTCCTCGCCTTTAAAAGTGGCGATGATATTGTGGCGGCCGGGCAGGACTTCGCAGAGTTCGAAGGGGATGTCGAGCGCGGTGAAGAAGTCGGAGAGATAGGCGACCATGCCGGTCTCGCCCTGGGCGCCGCCAGGGAGGGCGGGGTTGACGCTGTCGATGGCGACGAGGTCTTGCAAAGTGGCGAGGACGGGGTCGTCGCTCCGGGTCCAACTCATATTGCTGCTCCCAGGCGCCGCGCGGCGCAGATCTCGTAGGTGTCGTGCCACGGCCGCAACTGCTCGAAGACTGCGCTGGCCGCCAGGACATCGGCGTCGGCATTGCGACGGCCGATGAGCTGCATGCCGACTGGCAAGCCATCGACCAGGCCAGCGGGTATGGAAGCGGACGGGTGGCCGGAAAAATTGGTGAAGTAGGTCAGGCACCAGCCGATCAGGCGGTTGATTTCCTCGCCGTTGATGGTGGCCGGCCCGAGCGTGTTGCCGTCGGCGGCGTTATCGACGGGCATGCAGGCCAGAGTCGGTGTCACCAGCAGGTCGTAGTCGGCGAAGACGCCCTGGATGGCGTCGAAGATCTCGCTGCGGACCTGCTGGTCGCGGAACAGGTCGAGGACCCGCATGTCGTAACAGCGATCGGCCCATGCCAGATATTCAGGCGGCAGGTCGGCGCGGTGGTCTTTGAGCAGGTCGATGCCGTAGAGCTTGAAGTTGTCGCAGGCCTCGAGCCCGACGGGCATGACCAGTCGGCACCACAACTCGGCGAGTTCCAGGTGCGAGCGCTCGATGCCGAGCTGCACTTCTTCGACGGTGGCGCCGGCTTCCGAAAAGGCTGCCACCGCTCGGGCGACGGTCTCGGCGACGACCGGCTCGATGGGAAAGACATCGAAATTGGGGCTGTAGGCGATTTTCCAGCCCTCGAGTGAGCGCCGGTCAGCGGCGGTGAAGTCGATCTCGTCGTCGAGGCTGTAGGGGTCGCGCGGGTCGGGGCCGGCGAGCGCCTTCAGCGACAGGGCGGCGTCCTGCACCGTGCGGCTGATCGGACCCTCGAAGATAAAGGGCGTATCCCCAGCGAAGGCATTGGGGCGGATGACCAGCGGGATGCGCCCGACTGAGGCGCGGTAGCCGTAGCAACCGCACCAGGCCGCCGGGATGCGGATCGAGCCGCCGGCGTCGGTGCCCTCGGCGATCGGCACTAGGCCGTCGGCCACTGCTGCGGCTGAGCCGCCCGAGGAGCCGCCGGTGTTTTTGTCGGTATTGAAGGGGTTGCGCGAAGGGCCGAAGAGATAGTTGTCGCAGGTGCCGCGGAAGCCCATTGCCGGGCTGTTGGTCTTGCCGAGGATAATAGCGCCGGCCCTTTCCATGCGCTCGGCATAGGTGCAGTAGAAGTCGGCGACATAGTCTTTGAAGGCGGCGATGCCGCCGAAGGTGGTCGGCCAGCCCGGTTTGAAGTCGAAGAGATCCTTCATCGCCGTGGGCACTCCGTGCAACGGGCCCAGCGCCGCGCCGTCGATTACGGCCTGCTCGGCCGCTTTGGCCCGGGTGCGGGCATCATCGTAGCCGCGGAAGACGAAGGCGTTGAGGTCGGGGTTGCGCGCTTCGATGCGCGCGATAGTCGCATCAATGACTTCCACTGGCGATAGCTCGCGGCGGCGGATGCGGGCGGCTAGCTCCGCCGCGGTGGTATAAGCCAGCTCGTCGGCCAGGCTCATGATCGTTCCTTTCTCCTGTGCGGTCGGCGGGTCTAATTAACGCAAGAGCCCGTTCGCCAGCAACCTGCAAGGAGCCGCTGGCGGCTCCATTCGTCAGCGAGTTGATCCGCGTGTATACCCGGACTGGATTTTTCAGAACAGCACGATATTCATCTGCCTGATCTCGTTGGCGGTTTGCGCGTCGGCGATTTCCAAGATGAAGTTTTCGCGGATCACTACCGTGCTGTCGGCGGCAACTACAAGGCGGCTGAGCGGGGTTTCGGGAATGTGCAGCGCGCCGTCGCCGCCGCGGAAACGCAGGGCGATTTGCGATTGCCAGGCGCGGTCTTTGTCGGCGTTGACGAAGATGATGTGGAAGCTGCCGACGGCGGAGATCGAATGGCGCAGGGGAGAGGCGGAGATAAGGCGCCAACTGATGTCGCGGGCGGTCAGGCGGTCATCCCAGGTTTGGTCGGGCTCGAAGCGGGCCTGGGTGTCGAGCGCGGTATCGACAACGGTTGCGGGGTCGATCGGAAGCTCTTCGACGGTGCATCCGCCGAGGACGAACAGGAGTGAGCACAGCATGCACGCTAAGGGCATCATTCGCAGATTGGTGCCGACTCGTGCGGCGGATGGCGGCGTTCGCCGTTGGACAAGGTCGGGGCTCAATCGCGCCAACGGTATTGGGGCGCCCAGCCGAGTATCTCCTTGGCCCGGCCATTGTCCACCAGGCCTTTGTAGGGCTCTGCGTCGTATTCGGGGCCGCCGCGCCATGCGACTTCGGGCAGCACTTTCCGCGCCAATTCGCGGCTGGTCAGATCGGTGGCGGAAGAGATGTCGTCGGCGACGACCAGTAGCGCCACATGGCCCGGATCGGGGCAGGTCAGTGCGCAGAGCGTCGCCCGCGCCAGATCGTCGACGTGGATATAGCAGCCGTATTCCCAGTGGGTGCCCCATTCGAAATCGGCATCTCTGGCGCGCTCTGCTCTGATTCGGGCGATATCTTCTTCGCTCCACACTGCCGGCGGGCGGATCGAGACGGTGGAGATGCCGGTGCGGCCGGTGAAGAGACGGCAGGTTTGCTCACCGAGATATTTTGCGATGCCGTAGGGCCGGCCTGGTCGGCAGGGGTGGTCCTCGTCGAAGGGCAGGTAGTCGGGGGTGGCTTCGCCCATAAAATATCCCATGGCATTGACGCTGGAGTAGACGACGACGCGCTGGACGCCGTGCGCCTCGGCGGCCTGGAGTACATTCCAAGTGCCGAGGGTGCCGCTGGCGTAGACCACTTCGGGCGCGTGCTGCCGCCCCATCGCCATTGCCAGATGTGCGACCCCATCGCAGCCGGCCATCGCCTCGTGCACGGCGGCGGCGTCCATGATGTCGTAGCCGTCGGCGATGTCGTAGCCGACGACCTCGTGTCCCGCTGCCCTGAAAATCCGCTCGGCGACGGTGCCGATCCGGCCGCGCGAGCCGGTGAGAAATACGCGCATGGATTTGCTCCCGAGTAAAAGCGTGCGTATAGATAGCTAAACTTAAGATGGTGCTACATTTCGCGCGACCAAGGAGACGGCCATGGCCAATCCGCTGCCCAGAGATATCGCACCGGCTTTTGCCCAGCCGGTCGCTCCCGACCACGTGCGCGCCAGGCTGCGCGAGATTTTGGGGCTGGATGTACTGCCCGGCGCTGTGGATTTCGCGGTGGAGGACACGGCGGACGAGGGCGACTTGACGGTGACGCGGGTGATGTACGGCAACTCGCTTGGCGAAAAGCTCGATGCCGTCATTATGGCGCCCGTCGGCACAGCGCTGCCAGGGATTGTGTGCATGCACGGCACGGGCGGGTCGATCGAGCGCGTCGTTGGCACAGAGCTGCGGCTGGAGGGGCCGGGTGGGCAGCTATTGGGTTGGGGGCGGGCGCTGGCCCGGCGCGGCTACGCGACGATTTCCATTTCGCTGAAGGGCTCGGCGGTACGCCGCGGCACGGTCGCGGCTTTCGAGAGCGAGGCCAAACTGCTCGAAGCCTATGGACGGCCGCATATGGGGATCGTGGCGGAGGAGGCGCTGCTGGCGGCGCGGGTGCTGGCGGCACAACCCTTTGTCGATGGCGCCAAGATCGGGCTGACGGGCATGTCGCTGGGCGGGCTGGCGTCGTGGTACGCGATGGCCTGCGACCCCTGGGTGGCGGCGGCCGCTTCGATCTGCGGCGGTTTGGGGCGATTGGCGCGGGTGATCCACGACGGCGATGTCGACCGGCACAGCTCGTTGATTTACGTGCCGCACTTGTTGCGCTACTTCGACCATCCGGAGATTGTGGCGCACTGCATTGCGCCGCGGCCGTTTATGCACGTGGGCCCGACGGGAGATGTGGATATGCCGCGGGCGGGGGTGGATGAGATGAAGGCGGTGGTGGGGGAGGCGTATGGGGCGGTGGGGTGTGCGGAGCGGTTTAAGGTGTACCAGCCGCCGGGGAATCACGTGTTTGCAATAGAATATTACGAGTGGATGGTGGCGTGGTTTGAGGAGTTTTTGCAGTAGGTAGTGGTGGGCGCGGCGGGGGTTGGGGAAAACTGTGGATCGCACTTGACGGGGGTGGGCTACGCGCCGATCCCCTCTTTCTGAAGGAAGGGTGTCTCCTTCTCGACCCGAAGCGTGAGAGACACCCTGCGAATCTCAAGCAACCCAATTTTCATCTCATCGATCTGGAAGCCGCCGCTATTTTTTGCTACTCCCCAAAGAGCGCGCGGCAGTGGATAAGGAGGGCGACGAGGGACAGGGCGCCGTGCGGCACCGGCGCTATTGCTGTTGTTGTTGCTCAGCCAGTTGGCGGCGGCGGTCATCCATGGCTCGATCGGCATCGATCCAGGCGTCGTCGTCGGCTGCAAAACGGCGCACGCCGGTCTCGACGATGGCGCGGTCGGAGACCTTGGCCAGCGGCGAATAGCGCGGGTGGTGCGAGTCCTTGAAGGGGTCGTTGCGAGCGGCGTTGTAGCAGCAGATCAGCGACCAGCGGGGATCGTGCGAATCGTTGCGGTCGGAGCGGTGCAGGACATTGCAGTGGAAGAACAGCGCGTCGCCCGGGTCGAGTTCGCAGTAGACCCGTTCGAGGCGCTTGCAGGCGGCTGCCACGACTTCGGGGTCGGCGCCGGTCTGTTCGCCGGTGAGCTGGTGCTCGACGCGGCCCATGTGGTGCGAGCCCTTGAGGATCTGCATGCAGCCATTGGCGCGGGTGGCCGGGTCGACGGCGATGGCGACGCTGGTCATCAGCGGGTAGAGGCAGCCGTTGTGGTACCAGTAGCCGTAGTCCTGGTGCCAGGCCCAGGCACCGCCAACTTTGGGCTCTTTGAGGATCATCTTGGAGTGGTAGTGGTAGGCCTCGCCATCGAGCAGCGCCTCGGCCGAGTCGACCATGCGCTCGCAGCGGGCGAACATCCCGTAGAGCGAGTCGCCGGGGTGGTTCCAGACGGTCAGGCGCACGGTGCCGCCCTCGCCGTCGGCGCGGTCGAAGGCGCGCTGGTCGATCTGGTGGTCCTCGTGGGCGGCGCGGCGCAAGAGGTCGGTTTCTGCGCTGTCGAAAAACTGGCGGGCGATATAGAAACCATCGCGGTGGTAGGTGGCGATCTGGTCTGTGGCAAGCGCGGGCATGGCTTATTTCTCCGCTATAATTTTGAGCGCGCAGGCGTGGTCGCAGGGTTTGTCATCGGGTAGTTTGACCTTGAGGCTGTGGACAGTGTGCAACCACTTGCGCTCGGCTTGTGCGCTGAGTAACGCGACCTTGGCGACATCGTCGGTGCACAAGCGCAAGCCCGAAGCCAGTGTCTGGATCAGCGCTGGGAGGTACTCCCGGTTGGGCTGGAAGGGCCGCTCATATCAAAAGGTGCTTTCAGGGGAAGTGATTGGGCACCAGCGCGCGGGCATCAGGTGCTTAATTAGGGTGTCTTTGGCCAGGGGGGTGTCGATGCGCTCTAGGGCGAAGAGGGCGTTGCCGCGGACGTAGCGGTTTTCGTCGTTGAGCGCGCCCTCGAGCGCGGCTACGGCCTCGGCGGCGTGCGGCCCGAGGCGGCACAGCGACAGGGTGGCGGCGGTGCGCACGGCCACGTCTTCGTCGCCGAGGCCGTCGATGAGGCAGGGTGCCGGGGCGGGCGAATCTGGGGCGACGGTGCCCAGCGCCTCGGCGGTGCGCTGGCGGACGCTGGCTTCCGGGTCTTTAGTCGCCGCGATAAGGGCGTCCGTGGCCGGGGCGGCGGCCAGGGCGATATCGCCGAGGATCGTCGCGGCGTCGGCGCGGGCTACGGGATCGGTGCGGGACAGGGCTGCGCCGAGTGCCTCGACGGCGGGCGCACCGATGGCGCTGAGCGCGTAGGCGGCGTGGCGGCGGGTCGTTGCGGAATCCTCGTATAGAAGATCGATCAGCGCCGATACGACCTCGGTGCCGCAGCCCGCCAAGTCGTAAGCGGCGGCGATGCCGGCGCGCTCGTCGTCTGCGGCGAGGAGCGGCAATAAATCTTCGGGCGAGGCAGCGGGGGCCGGGAGCGCGGCGATGCCTTTGCCGCGATGCCAGTGCCAGATGTGGGCGTACATCTTTTGCAATTCAGGACCGTCGTCGGCGAAGGTCGGCTCGATGCCGGGCCAGTCTGCCCGGTCGTTGGCCCAGGAGGGCGCCTGCGGCTCGCTCATGCGCGCGAAAAGGAATTTGACCATATAGCGGTGGTGGTCGGTCCGGTTGGGCATGGCGCGGTGCCAGAGGTCGTAGTTGACGATGGTGACGGTGCCGGCGGGCGTGGTCAGCGGCGTTTCGCGGTCGTGGCGGGCGCCTTCGGGGGTATTGAAATAATGGCTGCCAGGGACGATGCCCGAAGGGCCGCGCTCTAAAGGCGTGTCCTGTGGGTAGTAGAAGGCGAGCAGGTAGCGGGTGCGGTGCGACCAGCGTTTGCCGCCATCCTGGTGCATGCTCTGACCCTTGCTGTTGGCCGGGTTGTGGTGCGGGTGGCGGTGCGGCTGCAGGTAGTAGTCGTCGCCAACGACGCTCTGCAGCGCGCCGACGACCGCCGGGTGGTCGAAGATCTGGCGGATGAGGGGGATGCGCGGCAGCAGGTTGTTGCCGGGGTTGCCTTCTTTCGCAAAGACTTCCTCGTGTTGGGCGAAGATTTCCTCGTGGAATTCCCGGGGCAGGTCCGGCGTGACCGTGATGTGGCCGTGGGCGATGAATTGGGCGATTTGGCCGTCGGTGAGCTTAAAGGCTTGATCGGTCATCACGGCTGCTCTGCGGGATACGGCGCGTCTTGGACTTCTTCCTGCAATCTACGCAATTCCCCCCGGAGTTCGGCCGCGATATCGGCGTAGGCCGGGTCGTGGTAGACATTGTTGAGCTCGTTGGGGTCCTCATCCAGGTCGAAGAGTTCCCATTCGGGCGGCTTGCTCTCGTCGATGGCACCGGGTTGGCCGAGGGCGTCGGCGTAGTAGTAGATCAGTTTGTAGCGGTGGGTGCGGACGCCGTAGTGGGCGTAGACGTGGTGGTGGGCCAGGTGCATCCAGTAGCGATAGTACATGATCTCGGGCCAGTCTCCCGGGGTAGAGCCCTCGAGCAAGGGGCGGAAACTGCGGCCCTGGAAGCGGTCGGGCTGGTCGATGCCGGCGTAATCGAGGAAGGTGGCGGCGAAGTCGACATTGGTGATGATGTCGTTGTTGACAGATTCGGGCGCGATAGATCTGGGGGGGCGGATGATGAAGGGCATGCGCAGGGATTCTTCGTACATGAAGCGCTTGTCGTACCAGCCGTGGTCGCCCAGGAAAAAGCCCTGATCGGAAGTGTAAATGACAAGGGTATCGTCGGCTATGCCCTCGTCGTCCAGGGAGTCGAGGACGCGGCCCACGTTATCGTCGACGCTGGCAACGCAGCGCAGGTAGTCCTTTATATAGCATTGGTACTTCCAGTGTTTTTCCTCTGCGGGCGTTAGTCCCTGCGGTACGGGTTGCTTGAGGTCGCGCTCGGTGAGGTGTTCGGCGACGGTCATCTGCGCGGCTCCGGCGGCGGCCGCCCGGTTGCTGTAATCGTCGTCGAAGGTATCGGGGGTGGGGATATCGATATCCTCGTACATATCCACGTGTTTGTCGTCGGGGTCCCAGGGCCGGTGCGGGGCTTTGTGGTGATACATCATAAAGAAGGGTTTTTCTTTATCGCGTTCTTTTAACCATTCCAACGAAAGATCGGTGATGAGATCGGTAGTGTAGCCTTCATACTGGACCTTTTCGCCATTGCACACCATCTCGGGGTCGAAGTAAGGACCCTGGCCCTGCAGGATATTCCAGTAGTCGAAACCGGTAGGCCAGTGTGCCGGTCCTTGGCCGAGGTGCCATTTGCCGACGATGGCTGTCTGATAGCCGTTGCGCTGAAGGATTTTGGCCACATTCTCCTGGCGGTTGTCGATATGGGCACCGATGGTGGTGACCTCGTTGATGTGGTTGTAAGTGCCGGTGAGGATGGCGGCGCGGCTGGGCTCGCAGAGTGAGTTGGTGCAGAAGCAGTTGTTGAAAAGCATGCCGCCCTGGGCTATGCGGTCGAGGTTGGGGGTCTGGTTGATGCGCGACCCGTAACAACTCATGGCGTGGGCTGCGTGGTCGTCGGTCATGATGAAGAGGATATTGGGACGGGGCATAGTGCAGTTCCGATGATATTGTTGTATGAGATGGATCTCGTAGTGGTAGAGTGACCGCGAAAATCCGTGCTTGATTGCACGCGACGCAAATACTGGGTGTTGGGGTTGAAAATAGAGATCCGAAGAGGGAGGAGCAAGAGACTGAAACAATTAGATAAGGCGATTATAACCGTCGTTGCTGGATGTGAAGAATCGGATACACCTTGTGTCGAATTGTAAAGTAGCACCACGCGGCTGTGCGGACTTGGTTTAGCGGCACTCCCCCGGCGGTGGCTGCGGCCCGTCCTCGGCCACAGCGCGAATTGGATCTGGTTTGTAGGCCATTGCGCTTTTGTCGTCCGCCGATCGTTTCGCTAAACGATCGGAAGGGGGCTTCTGCGTGCCCTCATCGGGTTTAGCTCGTTCATCGGTCCAAATCCGAGCCTATGGACCTTAGCTCCGGCCTCCTGCTCGTTGCATCGGTTCTCGATGACGCCTCAATGCTAACCGGTGTGCGCTGTCTGGCCGATGCCTGAGTGTCGGAATAACTTGGAAGAGACCGTTTGAATTTCCTATACTTTGTACTTCTATTTTGCATTGAATAAAAGTAATATCGCCGGGTATTTATTGAGCTAAACAACATGCAGCTAAGTCAAAAACAATTCAGCAAAGCACGAGACTTCATTCTCACCAATGCACGGATGATTGAACGACGTTTGTTTGATTTCTATTTCGGCAGCGGGAACAATGAAGGTGTTTATTATGCGGTTTACGCTTATCGAAACGCCGATGGTGGGTTTGGTCATGGCATGGAGCCAGATACCGCATCTCCGGAGAGTCAGCCCCTGTTCAGTATCATGGCACTGGAGACGCTGGACGAGGTGGGCTACCTCACCAAAGCACTTATCCTGAAAGACTTCATGCCTTACTTTGAACGCATCACTACTGACAAAGGCGGAATCCCCTGGATGCTCAGACCGACGAGCGAATATCCATGTGCCGATCACTTTAAGACCGTCGAGAAATGGGCTGCCTTGAGTACCACTGCACCACTGGTGGGTATCCTGGAAAAATATCATATCGACATCCCGTGGATCAAAGCTGCTGAAGAATTCGTTTGGAGCGAATTTGAACGCATACATAACAAACAT
Organism: Gemmatimonadota bacterium; assembly: GCA_002724215.1. Taxonomy (GTDB): domain Bacteria; phylum Latescibacterota; class UBA2968; order UBA8231; family UBA8231. Next base: position 56,352 of record PBOD01000026.1, read on the forward strand.
GTTTTTTGCTTCCTCTGCGTCCCCAGATGGCTCACTTTCCTGCAGTACACCAAAAGCCGGAGCAAAGCCGAACAGCAGTTGCACAATCTGAAACAATATATTCTGGAGGATGGTGTGCTCTGCAAAGACAAATCTGACGATGGCTGGGGGCTCTATGAAAAACCGCACAGTCTCAACTACACCTCTGCTCCTAATGATACCCTAC